>JBKPNC010000070.1:0-6520 GCA_046732435.1 Actinomycetota bacterium | reverse complement strand
GTACTGCTTGGGAAAGCGGCGCTCGACCCCTTTGCGAGTGAGGCCCTGCCATTCACCGACATCCACCTCGCGCAGGCCTTCGACCAGGATCGGCTGCAGCGCGTGAGACGCCGCGATGATCTCGGCCGTCTCACGGGCGCGGCGCAGCGGACTCGTGAGGACGGCGTCGAAGCTGCGATCGGCAAGCTCGGCGACGAGCTCACGGGCCTGGCTGCGACCGGTCTCGTTCAGCGGCGGGTCGGCGTGTCCCTGGAAGCGGTTGCAGAGATTCCAGTCGGTCTCGCCGTGGCGCACGAGAAGAAGCCGCGTCATGGCGGTTAGGCTAATCCGCCTTGGACCTCGGCCTTCGCGACCGGCTGTGCGTGGTCACCGGCTCCACCGGAGGCATCGGGCTGGAGACCGCCCGGCTGCTCGTCGAGGAGGGGGCGCGTGTGGTCACGAGTGGCCGGAGTGAGGCGCCGAGAGTGGGGGAGGCGCTGCACGTGCAGGCCGATCTCGCTCGCCCGGGAGAGCCCGAGCGGCTGATCGCGGAGGCGGGCGAGGTGGACGTCCTCGTCAACAACGTCGGCTATGCCGAGCAGCGGGACTTCCTCGAAGTGACCGACGAGGAGTGGGAGCAGGTCTGGCAGCTCAACGTAATGAGCTACGTGCGCGCGATCCGAGCCGTCGTCCCGGTGATGCGAGGACGCAGCGGTGTAATCGTCAACGTCTCGTCCACGGCCGGGAAGCGCCCCTCCACCGGGATGCCCGACTACTCGGTCACGAAGGCGGCGGTGCTCTCGCTCTCGCGGCTGGTGGCCGACCTCTACGCGGGCGACGGGATCCGCTGCAACGCGATCACGCCGGGCCCGACGGCGACCGAGGCCTGGCTCGGCGAGGGCGGGCTCGGCGACCAGCAAGCGGGCCGCTCCGGGAAGACGCGCGAGGACGTGCTCGAAGCCGTGGGCAAGGGCCGCCCGCTCGGCCGGCTGGCCCGGCCGGAGGAGATCGCGGCGGTGATCGCGTTCCTCTGCTCCGCCCGGGCCTCGTACGTGACCGGCGCCGCCTGGAGCGCCGACGGCGGCACGGTCCCGATCGTCATCTGAGCGGTCTCAGGCGCGCGGTAGACGCGGGTACGCCCACACTGCCTCGTAGAGCAGCCGCGGGCGGCCGTCGGCCCCAAAGTCCTCGAAGACGAGGACCGGGACGTCCGGATCGTCTGGCGTGAGGGCAAAAACGCGCGGCGTCACCGGAGAGGCCTCGGCGTCCAGCTCGGGCGAGGCCACTCGCAGGGAATGCCGGTCGGCGCGGACCGTGAACTCGTAGTCGGGCCAGCCGTACGTCCCGGCGTATGAACGCAGGTCGACCGCGAACCTCCCTGAGGGCTCGCGCTCGACCGGAGGCATCGTCACGCCGAAACGCTCGGCCAGGACCGTGGGAACCACGTGGCGATAGAGGTCGCGCCCGCGGCTCGAGTTCGTCGTCAGGACGATGGCGGCGTCCCGGTGCGGGATGAGCTGCAGGACAGCACGGTGGCCGGCCGCGACGCCGCACCAGCCCCACACTGGACCGCCGGGCCAGTCCCATCGGGCCCAGCCTCGGCACCACGCGTCCATGAAGTCCGGAAGGACGATGCGGTGCTCGACCTCACGCAGGAAAGCCATGTCGTCCGCGAGATGGAGCCGCGCGAACTCGAAGAGATCCAGGACTGTTGACCAGATCGTCGCACCGGCCGGTCCGAGCGCACGGTGGCGCCAAGGCGGCACCGAGGTCGTCTCACCGTCGACGTCGCTGTAGCACGCGGCCGCGCCGTGGACGTCGCCTTCGGAGATGAACGCGGTGCATCGCATGTTCAACGGCTCGAACAACTCGCGCCGCATCGCCTCCTCCCACGTGCTGTCGCAGCGAGTCTCGATCACGCGCCCGAGGAGGCACCAGGCGGTATTGGTGTAGCTCCAAGCGCTGCCGGGTGCAAAGGCGGGGTCTTGCGCCGCGACCGCGGCGGCCAGTCGGCCGAGGCAGTCGTCGTCCTCTGCATCGAAGGCGAACTCGACGGCGGCGGTCATCGGCACGCCCGACCGGTTGGCGAGGAGATCGAGGATCGTCACGCGCTCAGCCCAGTCACTTGCGCGCAGCTCGGGGATGTGAGCCGGGATACGGTCGTCGAAGCGGAGTCTGTCTTCCGCGGCCAGTCTCGCGATCACCGTCGCGACCATCGGCTTGGTGAGCGATGCAATCTGAAAGCGCGTGGTCTCGTCCAGCGACGTCGACCGCTCACGGTTGGCGAGACCGGCGTAGGCGACCTCGACGTTGCCACCCGAGAGGACGCCGAGCGCGGCCCCTACGACGCCCATCGCGCGGAGGCCATCTTCGAGTAACGGCTCAAGCTCGATGACGCTGCATCTTCGGGGATCGCAGCCCGCGCCGTTCGCCACAGTGACTAGCATCGGAGCGGATGCCAGAGCTTGCCGGACGGACCGCTGACGCTTTCGAAGCGGGCGTCCGCGAACACGAGGAACGCTGGCTCTCGCCGCTTGCTGTCCGGTCGTACGAGACCCGCGGCCGCGCGCAACCCGAAGACGCCTGCCTCCTCCGGACGCCGTTTCAGCGCGACCGCGACCGGATCGTGCACACGAAGGCCTTCCGGCGGCTGATGCACAAGACCCAGGTCTTCGTCGACCCGGCCGGGGACCACTACCGCACGCGGCTCACGCATACGCTGGAGACCACCGGGATCTCGCGCGGCGTCGCCCGCGCGTTGCGCCTCAACGAGGACCTCGTCGAGGCGATCGGGCTCGGCCACGACCTCGGCCACCCGCCGTTCGGGCATGCGGGCGAGGAAGCGCTCGACAAGGTCGTGAACGAACGCTTCGGCCGGCGCTTCCGCCACAACGAGCACTCGCTCCGGGTCGTGGACGCGCTCGAGCGCGAGGGCCGAGGTCTCAACCTCACGGCCGAGGTACGCGACGGCATCCTCAACCACACCGGCCCGAACGAGCCTGACACGCTCGAGGGCAAGATCGTCCGCCTGGACGATCGCGTCGCATACATCAACCACGACATCGACGACGCGATCCGCGCGGGCGTCCTCGACGCCGACGACCTGCCCCGCGACGAGATCGAGCTCCTCGGCCCGACCGGTTCGCGGCGGATCGACGCCCTCGTGCACGATCTGGTCGAGACTTCGGCCCGCGAGGGGGACATCCGGCAGAGCGAGGAGATCGGCACCGCGATGCTCGCCCTGCGCAGCTTCATGTTCGAGAATGTGTATCTCGCCGACGCCGCCCGCGCCGAGCACGCACGCGCCCGCTCGACGATCAGGCGCATCTTCGATCACCTCGTCGAGCGCGGCGACGCAGCCGACGACGTGATCGACTACATCGCGGGCATGACCGACCGCTTCGCCCTCAGCTACGCCGAGTCGCTCCACTAGTGGCGCGGATCCGAGAAGCATCGGTGCGCGAGGCCGTCGAGGCGGCGGACATGGTCGAGGTCGTCTCGGCCCGGACGCAGCTGCGCCGCTCGGGCGCGCGCTACACCGGCCTCTGCCCGTTCCACGATGAGAAGACCCCGAGCTTCTCGGTCAACCCGCAGGACAAGCTCTTCTACTGCTTCGGCTGCGGCAAGGGCGGCGACCTGATCACCTTCGTGCGTGAGACCGAGCAGCTCGACTTCGCGCAGGCCGTCGAGTGGCTTGCCGAGCGCTACCGCGTGACCCTCGAGTACGAGGAGTCGTCGCCGGAGCGCGACGCCGAGCGGAGCCGGCGGGAGCGCCTCCTCGCCCTGCTCGAGCAGGCCGCCTCGTTCTACGAGCGCTACCTCTGGGACTCGTCGGCTGGCGAGCCCGCGCGCGGGTACCTGCGCGGCCGCGGTCTGAGCGAGGAGATCTGCCGCGAGTACCGCCTCGGCCTTGCCCCCGGCGGGACGACGCTCGAACGGAAGGCTCACAAAAAGGGCTTCACCGCTGCCGAGCTCCGGGCCGCCGGCCTGGTCAACCGGCGCGGAAACGACTACTTCTCCGGCCGGCTGCTCTTCCCGCTCGCCGACGCACGCGGGCGCGTGCGCGGGTTCCAGGCCCGCAAGCTGCGCGAGGACGATGCGCTGCGTGCGAAGTACGTGAACTCGCCCGAGGGCGAGCTCTTCCGCAAAGGCGACCTCCTTTACGGTCTCGACAAGGCCCGCACGGCGATCACCAAGCAGGAGCGCGGGATCGTCGTCGAGGGCAATCCCGACGTGCTCGCCCTTCGGCAGGCCGGGCACGAGCCCGTCGTCGCGTCGATGGGAACCGCGCTGACCGAGCGGCAGCTGAAGGAGCTCTCACGCCTGACGCACAAGCTCTGGCTCTGCTTCGACGGCGACGCCGCTGGGGAGGCGGCGACGCTCCGCGGCATGGAGCTAGCGGCCGCACGGGGCTTCGACGTGCGCGTGGTGGCGCTGCCGCCGGGCACGGACCCCGCCGACGACCCCGAGCGATTCGAGGAGCGGCTTGCCGGTGCCGAGAGCTACCTCGTCTACCGCGTCCGGCTCGAGATCGAGCGCGCGCCCGACCGCCAGGAAGCCTTCATGCGCGTGCGTGAGGTGCTCTCCCGTTTCGATGACTCACCCGAACGGCAGGACGCCGTGCGGCTGGCTGCGGACCGGCTCAGCCTCCCAAGGGAGACCCAGGCCGGGCTCGCGCCGAGCGGCGCCCGAGAGACAGGCGCAATCTCCCCGCGCCTGCTCGAAGCCGGCGACCGGCTCGAGCGCGAAGCACTCGCGGGCATCGCAGCGCACCCCGAGCTCCACGCGATGCTGGCCGAGACGGCTCCAGAGGATTTCGACTCCGAGCTCCACCGCCGGGTTCGCGCGCACCTGCTCGAGCCGGGCGACGTCGACGAGGCGCTCGTGCCCGTCCTTGCCGAGCTCGACGCGCGCGCCGCCGAAGCCGGCATCGACGAAGAGACGACCAAGGAGTTGCTGCTCAAGCTGCGAGAACGCCAACTCCGGCGGGAGCTGCAAGGCGCCGATCTCGAGCGCGCGAAGGAGCTCCAGGAGCAGCTCGAGAAGATCCGGGCGACGGCCGCGAACCTGGTCTAGGAGCGAACGGTCCGCAGAGGTGCGGACCGTTCGTCCTGGATTCCGCCGGGCTGGCTAGTGGATGTGAAGATTGATCCCGACCAGGATCAGCGGCCAGAGTACGGTCGCCAAGAGCGCCGAGATCACCTGTTTGATCGTGTGCAAGTTCGACCAGTAGTGGTGTGTAGCGGCGACGACGGCGCCGATCGCGATGTAGATAACGAACAGCAGGCTGAATCCCGGCCGTGACCGGCTCGCGGAAGGTGCGTAGTAGGCCATGCGAATCGACACCTCCTTCCCGTGAGCTTTGCCGGCTACCCGGATCGCGGAATCGGAAACGGCGTCGGGCGGCCGCATGATTAGGACGTCGTCGCACCGGGCAACGAGGGCGGACAGAAAGGAGGTCGATCATGGCGCTACTTTGGCTACTCGTACTTTTGCTGGTGATCTTCGCGATCGTTGGGGGCGTCGCGGTCAGCAACTTCCTGTGGTTGATCCTGATCGTTGCCCTCGTCGTCGCCGTCCTGGCGATGCTCTGAGGAAGCTACGCACGCCGCCCGCCTGCGTAGGAGACCGGTGGGTGGACGGAGCATCTTGAACGGTCGAACGCGAAGGGAGGAACGATCGAAATGCCAATCTGGGCCTGGATTCTGATCGCTGCGGCGATAGTGCTCGGAGCAGTTCTCGCTTTCGCGGCTCTAACGAAGCGGCGGACGACGCGGCTCCGGGAGCGCTTCGGCACTGAGTACGATCGGGTCGTCGAGCAGCGCGGAGGACGACGTCAGGCGGAAGCCGACCTGCAGGAGCGGGAGGAGCGGCGAGAACAACTCGAGATTCGCCCGCTCGCACCAGAGGCGCAAGAGCGGTATCTCGAGTCGTGGAGGCGGCTGCAGACCGATTTCGTCGACGACCCGGCGGCAGCGGTGAGCAGTGCCGATCAACTCGTCAGCTCGGTAATGCGCGAGCGCGGCTACCCGATGGACGACTTCGAGCAGCGCGCGGAGGACATCTCTGTCGATCACCCTGACGTGGTAGAGCGCTACCGGTCGGCCCACGGGATCGCGATCAAGAACGACGAGGGGGAGGCGACGACAGAAGACCTGCGTCAGGGGCTGAAGCACTACAGGGCGCTCTTTGAGGACCTAGTGGAGCCGGCAGCTGAGCAACCGCCCCGGCGTGAGACCACAGAGGCAGCGGAGACCGCCGATACCGCCAGAAAGGAGCGTGCGGGGCAACGATGAGCGAACCACGAGAAGAGATAACCGACGAAACGATGGAACGCGAGCATTCCACGGAGAGCTCAGACGAAGAACGGGGTCGAGTTGAAGCCGCTTCCTCGACAGAAGGGCAAAAAGGGGAGGGGGGCGCACACGGAAGCGGCGCGAATGTCGAGGAGCGCGACGCGACGGCGCAGGTTCAAGCCAAGCCTTCCGCGACCCCAGAGCACCGAAACGACGACGCGGAGCGCGCACCCCTGTTGCCGGGC
>JBKPNC010000069.1:0-16890 GCA_046732435.1 Actinomycetota bacterium | reverse complement strand
AGTCAGCAACGACAACGAGGGGAGTCGAGATGAACACCACGGACATCACCACTGAGCTGGAAGCAACCTCGCAGGCGATTCACGCGGCCGACGAGGCCCACCTCCACCACGTCCATAACGACGAGATCTGGGAGCGGCGCGGCATCCTCCAGCGCCTGACTCGAGTTGACGGCAAGGCCGCAACCCGACCGGGCATCGCCCGCGGCCTGACGCCGGCGCGCGCAGGCGCCGCTTCCGGGAACTAGCCCTTCCCTCCAGGGTGACCCCCCGCCGCGCCACATCGGCGCGGCGGGCCCCTCCCCTGAGAAGGGCGGGTTCGCCGTACCCTGGCTTTCGTGGCGGAGCGTCCCGCGGGTCTCGCGTACGAGCCGGACTTCCTGAGCCTCGAGGAGGAACGAGCGCTGCTCGGCGTCCTCGCCGCTCTGGAGTTCGAGCCGATCGAGATGCGCGGGCAGGTCGCACGCCGGACGGCGCTCCACTTCGGCGTCAACTACGACTACGACAACCCGCGGCGGAGCGGCGAAGGCGAGCCGTTCTCGGACTGGCTAGTCCCGGTGCGCGAGCGCGCGGCTTCGTTGGCCGGCGTCGAGCCGTGCAGCGCTACCCGCCGCAGGCGACGATCGGCTGGCACCGCGACGCGCCGATTGTTCGGCAAGGTCGTCGGCGTCTCGCTCGGCGCGTCGTCCCGGATGCGGTTCCGGCAGCCGCAAGGCGACCGCCGCGACGTCTTCGAGCTCGTGCTGGAGCCGCGCTCGGGGTATGTGCTCGCCGGCGCGGCCCGGTGGCAGTGGCAGCACAGCATCCCGGCGGTCAAGAAGGAGCGTTACTCGATCACGTTCCGGACGCTGCGTACCGCCAGAAGTCGCGCATCAGCGGGGTCGGAGTCGGCCCGGTCGTCATCACCTGGGTGAGCAGGACCGCGACGTCGCCGGTGGACGGCGTGACGTGCAGCGTCGTCCCGGTGCCGCCGACCCAGCCGTAGCGTCCCGGCACGTTCCACGGATCGATCGCCTCGACGTCGACCGATCCGCCGAAACCCCAGCCCTGCCCTTCGAGGAACAGCTTGCTCGCAGCGCGCTGCGCCTCGGTCAGGTGGTCGGTCATCATCTGGCGCACCGACGCGGGCGACAGCAGCCGGCGGCCGTCGACCTGGCCCTCGGCGAGGAGCAGTCGGGCGAACGCATAGCAATCGTCAACGGTGGAGACGAGCCCTCCGGCACCGGACGGGAAGGACGGCTGGCTGCTCCAGTGTCCATCTGGCGCGTCGCGAACGGTGTGGCCGCCCGCGGCGGCTGTTTCGTGAAGGCTCGTGAACCGGTCGAGCTTGTCGGGCGGTACGTAGAACCCGGTGTCCGTCATGCCGAGCGGCTCGAACAGGCGCTCGGCGAGGAACTCGTCGAACGGACGGCCCGTGACCCTCGCAACGAGCACGCCCTGGATATCGGAGCAGGTGTTGTAGAGCCATGCCTCGCCCGGCTGGTGCAGCATCGGGACGCGGGAGAGCGCCGCGAGCCACTCGTCGGGCGCCGAGATGAGCGACGGCTCGAGCATGTGCGCGTGCACGTCGCTGAACAGCGGCTGGATGGCCGGAAGCGAGAAGTCGGCCGGGAAGCCCCATCCGGCACGGGAGCTGAGCAGATCCGCGACCGTGATCGCTCTCGCCGCGGGCACGACGTCGTCGACGGGGCTCTCCGGCGAACGGACGACGCTCGGCGACGCGAGCTCGGGCAGCCACCCGGCGATCGGGTCGTCAAGCGCAATGCGGCCCTCGTCGATCAGCATCATCACGGCCGCGGCCGTCATCGGCTTGCCGATCGACGCGATCCGGAAGATCGAGTCCCTGGCAATCGGCGCGGTTCTCTCGGCGTCGACGAAGCCGGCGACCTGCACGTCGACCCGGTCGCCTCGAGCGACCAGCGCAAGCGCCCCTGGCGCGGTGCCGTTCTCGACGTGCGTCTCGAGGAGGTCAAGGAGGTCGTTCATCGCTCTCCTTCTGGTCTGAGGGGATCGGAGCAAAGACTGCCCACCCGGCGCAGATTCATCGATTCCCCGGAAGAAGCGGCCGACAGCAACGGTCCTCTGGGTAGGGCGAACTTGTCTCGCCAACGGCGCGACAATGGCTCGGATGCAGCAACGCGACGGCCAGCTCCTCCTCTCGCCGACCGACCTCAACGACTTCCTCGCGTGCCCGCATCTGACCTCGCTCGAGGTTGCGGTCGCGCGCGGTGAGATCGCCCGGCCGTTCCGCGAGAACCCGCACGCTGAGCTGATCAGGCGGAAGGGGGACGAGCACGAGGCTCGGTATCTCGCCGGGCTCCGACGTGCCGGGCTGACGATTGCCGACCTTGAGACCGACGACCGCGAGGACTGGGAGGTCGCGGCCCGTCGCACCGAGGACGCGATCGGCATGGCGACGGCCGCGGTCATCTACCAGCCGTGCCTCGCCGGTGACGGTTGGCGCGGGTTCGCGGACTTCCTCGAGCGCCGGCCCGACGGCACCTATGAGGTCGTCGACACGAAGCTGGCACGGCGCGCCAAGCCGGCGCACCTGCTCCAGCTCTGCTTCTACACGGAGCAGCTCGCACGGATTCAGAGCGGATGGCCGGGCGCCATGCACGTCGTCAACGGGCTCGGCGAGCGGGAGACGTTCCGCCCGAACGACTTCCTCGCCTACTACCGGCGCATAAAGCGGCGGTTCCTCGACGCCGTCGAGCGCGCCAACTCGACCTACCCGTATCCCGTCGACCACTGCTCGCTCTGCGAGTTCCTCGATCGCTGCCGCGAGCAGTGGCAGCGGGACGACCACCTGTCGCTCGTCGCGGGGATCGCGCGAGCCCAGGTGGAGCGGCTCATCGATGCCGACATCTCGACGCTCGCGGCGCTCGCCGCCATGCCGCCCGAGACCCGGATTCCGAAGCTCCGGCCGCAGACCCTCGCCAAGCTGCGCGAGCAGGCGGCGCTCCAAGTGCTCCGCCGCGATACCGGCGAGCTCGCCCACATCCCGCTGCCGCTCCAGCCTGACCGCGGCTTCGCGCTCCTCCCCGAGCCGTCGCCGGGCGACATCTGGCTCGACTTCGAGGGCGATCCGTGGTACGAGCCTGGACGCGGGCTGGAGTATCTCTTCGGCTGGATCTACCTCGACGACGAGGGCGTTACGCGGTATGAGGCGATCTGGGCGCTCGACCGCGACGCCGAACGGGAAGGCTTCCAGCGCCTCCTCGACCTGATCGCGGAGCGCCGCCGCCGCTTCCCCGGCATGCACGTCTACCACTACGCGCCCTACGAGCGCGTCGCGCTTCAGCGGCTCATGGGCGAGCACGGCACGCGCGAGGACGAGCTCGACGACCTGCTGCGCGGCGAGGTCTTCGTCGACCTCTACCGGGTGACGCGCCAGGCGCTGCAGCTCGCGCTCGAGAGCTACTCGATCAAGAAGGTCGAGGAGTTCTACGCCTTTGAGCGCACCGAGGACGTCGGCGGCGGTGGCGGCGCGACGGTCATGTTCGAGGAATGGATGGAGGCCGGGAACCCGAGCATCCTCGAGTCGATCCGCGCCTACAACGAGGAGGACTGCCGGTCGCTCTACGAGCTGCACCGCTGGCTGATCCGACTACGGCCAACCGAGCTGCCCTGGCGCGAGCCGCCTGAAGAGCGTGAGACGCCGCCGGACGCAAGAGAACGCCTCGAGGAGCGAGCGCGCGTGGAACGGGAGCTCCTCGACGGCGCGACCGAGGGTGAGCCGCGCTGGCTCCTCGCCCACCTGCTCGAGTACCACCGCCGCGAGGAGAAGCCGCAGTGGTGGGAGTACTTCCATCACAAGTCGCTCGACGCCGAAGAACTGTTCGCAGACAGCGACACGATCGGCGACATCACGCCAGTCGGCGAGCCGGAAGAGGATGGGCAGTCGCTCGTCTACACGCTCGAGTTCCCGGCGCAGGAGCACAAGATCGGCGGCCGCGGAACGGATCCCGCGACGGAGAAGACCTACGAAGTCGAGGTCGACGACGAACGCGGCCTGATCAAGCTTCGCCGCGCGAAGGATCGCGCCGAGGAGCCGCTGCCCAGGGCCCTCATGCCGCCGGCGCCCCTACCGACGTGGACACAACGCGACGCGGTCCTCCGCTTCGCCCAGAACCAGACTCGCTACCCGGCACTGCGCGAGATCCTGGAGCGGCAGCCGCCCCGAGCAGACCTCGACGCGGAGCCGATCGACGCCGCCGTGAGCCTAGACGGCAGCTACCTGTTCGTGCAGGGCCCGCCCGGCTCAGGGAAGACGTGGATCGGCGCGCGCATGGCGATCGCGCTGATGCGCCGCGGCGAGCGCGTCGGGATCACGTCGCTCAGCCACAAGGCGATCCACAAGTTCCTCGCGGACGTCGGCGAGGCCGCGCGCGAGGAGGGCTTCGCCTTCAGGGGCCGCAAGAAGTCGAGTGGCGACGCCGGCACCCGGTACGAGGACGAGTTCGTCGACAGCTCGGACGCGAACGAGGCGATGCTCGACGAGGAGCTGCAGCTGCTTGCCGGCACGTCCTTTCTGTTCGGGCGCGAGGACCTCGACCACCACCTGGACACGCTCTTCGTGGACGAGGCCGGTCAGGTTGCGCTCGCGGACGCGATCGCCGTCGGGACGTCGGCGCGCAACATCGTTCTCCTCGGCGACCCGAACCAGCTCGCGCAGGTCTCGCAAGGCGCGCATCCGCCGGGCGCGAACGCGTCCGTCCTCCAGCATCTCCTCGGTGAGGACGAGACGGTGCGGCCCGGGATGGGGATCTTTCTCGAGCACACGTGGCGGATGCGGCCCGAGGTGAACGCGTTCGTCTCGGAGGCGTTCTACGAGGGCCGGCTCGAGTCGGCGTCTGCAACGCTCGAGCGCCGGCTTGCGGTCGACAACGGGATCCGCTTCGTTCCGGTCGTTCACACCGGAAACCGGACGCAGTCGCCGGAGGAGGCCGAGGTCGTCGCGGCGGAGATCGAGCGGCTGGTCGGCACCGAATTCGACGACTGCGGCGTGCGCCGGCGCCTTCGCTACGAGGACGTGATCGTCGTCGCGCCGTACAACGCGCACGTCCGCTGCCTCCGCGACAAGCTGCCTGAAGCGGTGGCGGTCGGGACGGTGGACAAGTTCCAGGGGCAGCAGGCGGCGGTCGTCTTCTTTTCGATGGCGAGCTCGAGCGGCGAGAATGTCCCGCGCGGACTCGGCTTCCTCTTCTCGCGGAACCGGCTCAACGTGGCGATCTCGCGTGCGCAGTGCCTGGCCTACCTCGTGGCGAGCCCGAGGCTCCTCGACGTCAACTGCCGCACGGTCGAACAGATGCGTCTCGTGAACGCCCTCTGCCGCCTCGTCGAGGTCGCGCGGTCATGAGGACGATCCACGACGTCCCGCGCGACGCGTTCAACTACGTCTGGGACAACGCGATCGAGCCGGTGCTCGAGGTCGAGCCCGGCGAGGCCGTGCAGCTCCACGTCCGCGACGCCTCCGACGAGCAGATCGACGCCGGCTCGACGGCGGAGGACGTCACCCGGCTCGACTTCACGCACGTCAACCCAGTCAGCGGGCCGGTCTACGTCAAGGGCGCGAAGCCGGGCGACACGCTCGCCGTCGAGCTGATCGAGTTCACGCCGCGTGATTGGGGCTGGACGGCGATCATCCCCGGCTTCGGGCTGCTCGCCGACGAGTTCCCGGATCCGTGGCTTCGCATCTCCCGGCTCGAGCCCGACGAGAACCGTGTGCGCTTCGGCAACACGATCAGCTTGCCCTACGAGCCGTTCCCGGGAACGATCGGCGTCGCGCCGGCCGAGCCCGGCGCACACTCGATCGTGCCGCCGTCCCGTTTCGGCGGGAACGTCGACACGAAGCACCTCCGCGCCGGCACGACGCTGTATCTCCCGATAGGGGTCGAGGGCGCGCTCTTCAGCCTCGGCGACACGCACGCCGCGCAGGGAGACGGCGAGGTCTGCGGGACGGCGATCGAGACGGCGATGGACGTCGTCGTCCGGCTATCGGTCCGCCGCGACCTGCGCGTCGACGCACCGCAGTACGACCTCCCCGAAGCGCCACCGGGGCCACCAGGCCCGTACCGCGTCTGCACCGGCGTCGGGCCCGACCTCATGGAGGCCGCAAAGGACGCCGTCCGCGCAACGATCGGCTACCTCCAGGACCGCCACGAGCTCGAGCGCCAGGAGGCGTACGCGCTCGCGAGCGTCGCCGTCGACCTCCGCATCCACGAGGTCGTCGACGCGCCGAACTGGGTCGTCGGCGCGTTCCTGCCGGAATCGATCCTCGCCTGACCGGCCCTTGACGGACGCCGCCAACGGGCGGATGGTGTTCGGAACGGCGGCGAAGGGAGGCACATGGCCGGAGATGAGCACGACCACAAGGTCGACCTCGTCTGCGAGGGCGGCGGCGTAAAGGGGATCGGCCTGGCGGGTGCGTGGTCGGTGCTGGAGCAGGCGGGCTACAGGCCGCAGAACGTCGCCGGCACGTCGGCGGGCGCGATCACTGCGGCGCTGATTGCGGCCGGCTACTCGTCGGGGGAGCTGCGGGAGATCGTCTTCGGGCTCGACTTCCGCCGCTTCGAGGACAAGGGGTGGGAGAACCGCATCCCGGGCGCCGGCATCCCGCTCAGCATCCTGATCGAGGAGGGCGTGTTCAAAGGGGACGAGTTCCTGGGCTGGATGCGCGGGCTCCTGGCCGACAAGGGCGTCCACACGTTCGCCGACCTCACGACCGAGTGGGACGACCCGAAGTACCGGTCGCGGCTGCAGGTGATCGCATCGGACATCAGCTCCCGGCGTCTGCTCGTGCTGCCCCGCGACGCTCGGGCGCTCGGCCTCGACCCGGACGAGCTCGAGGTCGCGTTCGCGGTGCGGATGAGCATGTCGATCCCGATCTTCTTCCGGCCGGTGCGGGTGGACAACAAGGAGACGAACCACGAGCACGTGATCGTCGACGGCGGCATGCTTTCGAACTTCCCGGTCTGGCTCTTCGACTGCGAGGACGGCGAGACGCCGGAGTGGCCGACGTTCGGCCTCCTGCTCGTGGAACCGGATCCCAGGGTGCCGATCACGGAGCGGATCCCGGAGCCGGAGCGCGGCCCGCGCGGCTTCAAGGGGCTCGTCGCGCTGCTCTCGAGCATGGTGCACACGATGATGGAGGCGCACGACCGCCTCTACGTCGAGAAGGCCCAGTTCGCCCGGACGATCTCGATACCGACGCTCGGCGTCGGCACGACCGAGTTCGATCTTTCGCGCGAGCGCGCGGAGTCGCTTTACGAGTCCGGCCGCCAGTCGGCGCAGAAGTTCCTCGAGACGTGGAGCTTCGACGCCTACCTCGCCGAGTTCCGGAGCGGCAAGGAGCACCACCGCCGGGAGGAGATCGGAGCGGAGCTGCAGGCGGCCGTCGCGCGCGCCTGATCGTTGCCCCTACTGGCCACGGCTGGCGGGGTCGACGCCCGCGAAGGTGAGGAGGTCGACCATCGTGAACTGGCCACTGCCGGACTTGCTCGGCAGCGTCGGCGTCCAGTTCGGCTGGGCGCTGACGTAGCTTCCGGGATCGGTCTGGAGGAGTCCGATGATCACCTCGGCGACGATACGGCCGCCCACCGGTCCGAGATGGAGCCCGTCGGCCATCACCTCCGCCTCCTTGAGGGTGTAGTACCAGAGCGGCGTCGAGCGATCCAGCTTGTTCCCGTACGGCGCCAGCTCGGCGAAGTCGCCCTGCTCGAGCGCCGGCGCGCCCATCTCGGCCGCGAGCCGCTGGCCCGACGGCAGCTGCCACGTGAGCTGGCGTAGCAAGGTGCGCTGCGGGAGGGCGGTCGGCGGGTCGTGGCTCGCGATCGCCCCGAGGGGGAGCCTGAACAGCGGGGTCGAGATCTTCGTGTCGATCCGCTTGTTCGGCTTGACCTCCCCGTCTCCGAAGTCGAAGAAGGTCTGCCTCCCGACGAACCGGCGTGCGGCGCGGCACCCGCCGCGGAGGTCGCTGGGATCGGGCCCGGTCGCGCGGGGATCGAAGATGAAGCCGAAGAACGGGCCGGCGTTCTCGCCATGCAGGTTGGCCCGATAGGACGGGCGCACCATGCTGTGCCCGAAGCGGTAGCAGGCGCCCTGGAACTCGACCGGGATGAAGGCGCCGTCCTGTGGGACGTAGAAGCGGCGTCCGTTTCGCAGCACGTCGTCGACCATCGACTGCCCGACGATCTGCGGCAGGAACTCGTGCAGGATGATCCAGTGGTAGTGCCAGGTGAGCAGCTGCCTCGCCTGCGCGAACGGCTCGTCGGAGCCGCCTGCGCGCGCCCGGTCGACCGCTCGGTTGTGGAAGAGGATGAACGCGCACTGGAGGCCGGCGATGACGACGTGCTCGTCGTTTCGCGGGTCGCCGACGAAGGCCGTGCCGTCGGCGGCGCGTGGCAGGTCTTCGAAGAGGCCGCCGTCCTCGATCCTGAGTTTTGCAAGGTCGTTCGGGTCGTAGAGGTGCGGCGATGCCACGGGCCCGCCCCCGTAGACCGAGTCGAGGTCGAACGCGGGAGTGCGCCCGTTGACCGCCGTCTCGGGAGGCGTCGCCTGGCCGAGCTTCGATCCGACGTCGAACGTCATGTCGTGATCGAGGAACTGCCCCAGAAACGTCGTCCCGGCGGTGTGGGTCGGATTGTTCGGGTTGTTCACGGAGAGGCTCGGGTCGGTGATGAGAAGCACCGGCCCCTTTTCGAGCCGGTCACCGGCGTCGAGGATTCCGCCGGGGCGTCCGATCGCGCGCAGGGCCGCCTGCACCTGCGAGCTCTCGCCGGCGAACGGCGGCAGTCCGTGGAACATCCGACCGAAGTGGCCCTCGACCGCTCCGGCGACCTTCTGCGCGGTTAGCTGAGCGTGCGCGTCTTCGGCGCGAAGGAGGCCGCCGGCTCCGACGGTGGCCGCTCCCAGTCCCAGACGCCCCAGAAATGACTTACGGCTGTAGCGCGACGAGCGCTCGTCCGACGTCGTACTCATGGCTTGCTCCCCCCTTGTCTCTGCCCTCAGGACGGATGAGGCCCTGCCTGCCTTCCATCGCCGTCCCTCGGGTTCCCTATCGCCTCGGTGACCCGCTCGAAGGGTAACGTCGCCCGGCGGGCAACTTCACGGACGGCGTCGGCGGAGCAGGCCTCGCACAGGTAGAAGCAGGTCTCGTCTTCCGGGACGACGATCGAGCGCACGTAGCGCACCGGTTTTCCTTCCCGCGTGAGCTCCTCTGCCGCGAGCCGCGCACGCGTCGCACCGCGGTCGACCGACGCCACGTCGCCTCGAGAGACATAGAGCTCGACCAGGAACTCCGCCATGGCGCGACGCTACGCCAGTTCCGCCGCGGCGGAAATAGCGGAAACCCTCAATGTTTGGGTTGCAGGGCGCGCCGCCTTCGGCAGCCCCGCAGTCGCCGCCGATTTCTCCACGCCCTGCTTGCTGCAGGATTCCCGGGCGCGCTGCGCTGAAACCGCTGTCAGAGCCTCTTCCGGGCGAGCTCCGGCGTTGACTCGCTGGTAATCAAGTCGTATCGTCCGGTACGAAGCGGTCCGCCGCACCGGTGGGGAGCGGGGTGATCGAGTCCAAGCGGACGCTGACGATCGATGACGTTACCGTGGACATCGACTACTTCGGCGCCGTCATCGCTACCTACGACGTCTGGGGGCCGTACCCGATCACCGTTGCAGGAAAGAGCACGCTGATCCTGACGCAGACCGACTTCTTCAACTTCGACACGTCGGAGCCATCCGACATCGTTCTCTGCGAGGACGTCGGACTGACGCCTTTCGTCCACGTGACGGTCGGCGTGAAAGACCCGGAGACAAAGACGTTCATCGACAGCAGCCAGATCCTCAACACCGGGGGGATCGAGGTCAACTTCTGCTCGGGCGCAAACGAGGGGCACGATTGGGTTGCCCTGGGACAGGTCACCGCGGGCTAGCGACCAGCGTCAGGCAGACCAGGACGACGGGGAGAGGCGGTGGCCGGCTATGCGGCTGGCCCGCCGCCCCTTTTCACACGTGAGGATGCATGCGCACGAGGTGGTGGCCTCTCCGGAGCTGGTGCGGCGTCTACTCGCTGCGCAGATGCCGCAGTGGGCGGATCTTCCCATCAGCCCGCGCCCGCTCGGGGGAACCGACAATGCCATGTACCGGCTGGGAGACGACATGGTCGTGCGGCTGCCGCGGATCGAGTGGGCGGTCGGAGCCGCGGAGCGCGAGCACGAGTGGCTGCCGAAGCTGGCGCCGCTCCTGCCCGTCGAGATCCCGATCCCCATCGCGAAGGGGAGGCCGGGCGACGGGTATCCGTGGTCGTGGTCGGTGTATCGCTGGCTCGACGGGCTCGACCCCTCGGTTCACCTGGACATCGACCGGGACGCGCTTCTGGAGGATCTCGTGCGGTTCATCAAGGCCATGTGGCGGGTCGAGCTCGGTGCGGCGCCACGGGCAACACGCGGAGCGTCGCTGGAGGCCGGCGATCCGCGGACACGCGCCTCGATCGACGCCCTCGGGGACGCGATCGACCGCGACGCGGCGCTTGCGGTCTGGGAAGACGCCCTGGCTCTCCCGCCGTGGCCGGGGCGTGACCTCTGGGTGCACGACGATCTCGACGCACGCAATCTGCTCGTCCGGGACGGCCGGCTGAGCGCCGTACTCGACTGGAGCGGGAGCGGCGTCGGTGATCCGGTCTGCGACATCGCGGCCGGCTGGAAGCTCCTCTCGCCGGATGCCCGTGAGAGGTTCCGTGCGGAGCTCGACGTCGACGACGCAACCTGGATGCGGGCTCGTGGCTTCACCCTCTCGCAGGCCGTGAACGCGCTCTCGTACTACACGCCGGAGACCAACCCCGTGCTCGTTCGGGAGGCCGAGCTGTGGGTCGCGGCCGTTCTGGGCTAGGGCGAGTCACCTCACCCAGGCCTGGTCGAGGAGCAGCCCCCACTGCGGGCTGTACTGGTAGTTCCCGGCGCGCCTGGACACGAAGTCCACGTTGCGGCGGTTGTACGCCGGCACGACGGGCGCTCGCTCGAGGAGCGACTTCTCCACCCGCTGCCAGAGCACGGTCGCCGCGGCGGGATCGCGCACCTGGACAGCGGCGGCGCGGGCCATCTCCCTGTCGATCGCGCGACTACAGAACTCGGACATGTTCGACTGACCGGGGGAGCGGGGCTTGAACGTTGCACAGCTGAACTGCGGGGGAATGAAATCGGCGGCGGACGGAAATGCGGCGCTCCAGCTGTAGTACCCGGCCTGCGGCCGCAGGCGGGAGTCGGAGACCGCGTCGAAGTACCTCTCCGCCTTCACCCGCTTCAGGCGAGCGCGGTAGCCGAGCGAGTCGAGCAGCGAGACCAGGTAGCGCCCCTGCGCGGCGATGGCGCCGGGCACCCAGACGACAACGCGGGAACCGGCTGTTCCGGATTTCCGCACGAGCCGGCGTGCGACGTCCATCGCCGTCACTCCGCCGGTCGCATACGGACAGGTGGGCCGGTACCCGGGGAAGTTCGGCGGCAGGATCTGACAGGTAGGAGAGGACGCCGCGCCCAACTGCCGTCCGAACGCCTCGCGGTCGAAGGCGTTGTTGACGGCCCTACGGGCCCGAGCGTCGTCGAACGGCGGTACGCGCGTGTTGAGGAAGAAGAACGTCGTGCTTAGCCCGGTGTTCACGTGAAGCTGATTGGGATGGCGCACGGCGAGGAGATCGAGCTGTCGCCTCGGCAGCGGGGGCGAGCCACCCAGGGCAACGTCGGCGACACCACGCTCGACCGCTCGCACCTGCGCCGAGGGATCGAGCTTGAACCGCCAGGACCAGGTGATCGCATCGGGATATCCGTCGGGCTGGGCGTCCGCCGACCATTCGTCGAAGCGCGGATTGCGGACGAGGCGAAGCGTCTTCGTCGTCCTGCGGTAGTCGTCGATCCGGTACGGCCCGGTCGCAGGAATGGGATCCCCGCTGACCTCGTGGGTTCCCTCGGGGACAGCGAACGCCGGTGGGAGAGCGAGCCGAGCGAGGAAGTCGGCATCGGGCGCCCTCAGATGGAAGGTCACCGTCCGGGCGGCCCGGTTCGTGACGATGCCACGAGAGAGGTCGCATCGATGCCCGATGACGCACCGATCGGCACCGAGGATCCCCGTGAACCAATCCACGGCTTCCCCCTGGCCGAGGCCGAGCGGGCCGGAAACCCACAGACGCTCGATCGCGCGCCTGAAATCTTCGGGCTGCACGAGCCTGCCGCTCGAATAGCGGATTCCTCGCCGTAGCTGGAACGTGTAGGTCCTCCCGCCGTCGGTCGGCGTCGGCAGCGAAACCGCGAGATCGGGTACGAGCTGTGCGCCCTGGACGCCGGCGACGCGCCGGAAGCCGACGAGACCGTCGTTCGTGAGGATCAGGACCGGCCAGAGGGCGGGCTCGGCCACCGCGGGATCGACGGACGGCAGGGGGAACATCGAGAGCGCCCGCAGCGTGCCGCCGCGGTGTTCGCTCCCGGTCGATCCGACGGCGACGTAGGTCGCCGCCCGCGCGGCGGCAACCCCCTGCGGAGGATTGCCGAGGCGCACCGTCTGGACGCCGGCGCCGCGGCTCGGATCGATTCGCGTGACGGTCCTCCCGCTTCCGTTCGCCACCCAGACGTCGTCCGATGCTGCGGCGATCCCCGTCGGGCCGCCGCCGACTGCGATCGTGTCCGTGACCGCCCCTGTTCGGGGGTCGACCTTCGAGACGGTGCCGTCGGCGCGGTTCGCGACCCACACGGCGCCTGCCCCGACCGCGACCGCGTCGGGGTCGACGCCGATGCCGATGCGCCGCAGAACCTCACCGGAGCGGGGGTCGAGCGCCACCATGCTCCCCGAAGGCGGCGAGGTGATCCAGACCCGGCCGAAGCCGACGGCGATCCCGGAGGCGCCGATCACGGCCGGCAAGGTCTTCCTGAGCTTGCCGGTCTCGGGGTCGAGCTCGGACACGGTGCCGTCGGCCGAGTTGGTGACCCAGACGGCCTGCTCGCCGTAGGCGACCCCGCTCGGACCGTTTCCGACCGTGATCGTCTGGACGACGCGGTTCGTGGCGGGGTCGATTCGTGAGACGGTGCCTTCGAGGCCGTTCGCGACCCAGACTGCGCCTCCACCAGACGCGATGCCGGCAGGCCCGTTCCCCACCGCGATCGTCTGCCGAACGGTGTGCGTCGAGGCGTCGATGCGGGAAACGGAGTTGTCGCCCGGGTTGGAGACCCAGACGGCATCCGCTCCCGCGGCGACCGCTCCCGGCGCCGCGTCCGCATCGACCTGTGACGCGATCCGGCCGCCGTCCGGGTCGATCACTGCGACCTCGTTCGGCCCGACGGACTCGATTGCCGACGATCCGCCTCGCAATCCCAGGAGCAGGCCCAGCCCGGCGGCAACCGTGGCGACGGCGACTGCGGCGACGCCGATCGTGCGGCGGCCGGGCGGCCACCATCCCGTCACGACCTCCTCCGGAGGCGGTGAGGCTCCATCGTCGCGGACGGGGGTCGGTCGCGCGTCCGTCGGCGATACCTTCAGGAGCTCGCGGTAGACGGCCTCCGTCTCCGGTGAGGGGTAGGCGCCGAGCTCATCGGCGAGGAGGCGGCGGCAGCGTTCGTACGTCCGCAGTCCCTCGGCGCGGTTGCCGGCGGCCGCGTGTGCCTGCATCAGCCGCCGGTAACCGCTCTCGCGGAACGGCTCGAGCCTGATGACCTCGCCGGCCCACTTCGCCGCCTCCGCAGCTTCGCCGTCTCGCAGGCACGCATCCGCGAGGCACTCGAGCGAGCGAACGAGGACGTCGTCGAGTGCGCGCCGCTCGTTCTCCACCCACGACCCGCCCTCTCCGGGAAGCAGCGGAAGGCGCGCCAGCGCCGCGGCCCGCCCTGCCTCCGCCTTTGCCGTGTCGAGGTCGCCCGCGGCCAAGGCCGCCTCGGCGGCGTCGGCCCCCTGGGCGGCGGCCGTCAGGTCGACCCAGCTTCCCTCCGGCAGCTCGAGGCGGTAACAGCCGAAGGCGCTGGTCAGCGCCCTCGCGCCGTCGAGCCCGCATTCGCCGAGCAGGGCGCGGAGCTTGCTGGCGATCCCGCCAAGCGCCTTCTCCCACGTGGCCGGCGGAGTCTCACCCCAGATCGCCTCCGCGAGGTCGTCCCGCAACACCGGACGCCCGCGCTCGCTCACGAGGTAGGCGAACACGAGCCGTCCCTGGCGCCCGGGAAACCGCCCCTCGTCGATCACCACGCCGTTGCAGCGAATCGAGACGCGGCCGGCGAGCGAGATCTCAATACCCACCGCGGACCCTAGCCCTCGTCTTTCCAGGAGCTTTCCGGCATCTTGCAACCCCCTTCTAGGGTCGCGGCCGAGGTCATTCCATGGAGAAGGTACTCCAGTACGACCGCAGTTTCGAGGTCAGAAAGGGAGGGGCACATGCGCTCGTTTGCACTCGTGACGGCGGCAGCCGCCGTGCTGGCAGCAGGCGTGCTTTCCGTCGGCGCTCAGGCCGAACCACCGTTCAGCTTCGTCGTGATCCTCCGGGCCGTGGGGAACCCCGGCGCGGGGTTCGGCGTTGTCAACTTCCGTCAGCCGAGGGATGCGGCCAAGATCGCCTACCTCGACACGTGGGTGCACCTGGCGCCCAATCACAGCTACTCGCTGCAGCGGGCGGTGGACACGATGCTCGACGGCAAATGCACCAGCACGGCGTGGCTGACGCTTGGCAAGGGACTCGCCCCGCAGACGATCAAGACCGACGCCGGCGGGAGCGGCCACGAGGCGCTGTTTCGCGACCTTGCAGCAATCCCGACGGGCACGCAGTTCGACATCCACTTCCGGGTGATCGACGCGGCGACGTCCGCTCCGGTGCTCTCGAGTCGCTGCTACCGGTTCACGGTCAGGCCGTGAGCAGGGCGCCCCAGGCGATGGGGCCGTGCCGGGAGCGCATGCTCCGTGGGGGGCACGCCGTCGCGCGTCTTCGTCGCCTGGGGCGGCGCGGGTTGCGGCTGTCGCCGTGAGCTCGTCGATGACGCTCACGTGCGACTGTGGCTTCGTCGTGCACGCGGACAACGAGGAGGATCTCGTCGCGGGGGTCCAGCGTCACGCGCTCGACGCCCACGGGATGCCGATCTCGCCCGAGCAGGTTCTGCAACTGGCGGCGCGCGCCGAACCCGTGAAATCCGAGCGGGCCGGCCGGCGGCGTTGAGGCTCCGCCGGCACTCGACAACCATCAGACTTCCTGGCACGCACGTCACCGCACATCCGCTGACGCCCGAGCGCTGGCCCGACCTCGTCGAGCTGTTCGAGCGGCGGGGGCCGCGCGGCGGGCACCGAAACACACCGGCCTACGGCTGCTGGTGCATGTGGTGGCGCGACCGCTCGCTCGGGCACGGCGAGCCGAAGAAGCGCGCACTCGAAGCGATCGTGCGCGCCGGCCGCGAGCCCGGGCTGGTCGGCTACGACGACGGCGAGCCGGTGGGCTGGGTGTCGGTCGCTCCGCGGGAGGACTACCCGCAGCTGCTCCGGTCGCCCCAGTACCGTCCGCGCGACGACAACGAGCGCGTCTGGTCGATCGTGTGCTTCGCGATCGACCGCGACGCGCGCGGTCACGGCGTCGTCAGCGCGCTACTCGAGGCCGCGGTCGCGCACGCGTGCGGGCGCGGGGCCACGATCGTCGAGGCGTACGCGCACAACACGAAGCGCGACGACTACATGGGCTGGCGCGACCTCTATCTCGCGCACGGCTTCGAGATCGAGCGCGTCGCGAGCAAGCGGACGATCGTGCGCCGGCGCTGCTTCTGAGCGCCGGCTAGTCCTCGCCTTCCCAGTAGTCGGCGGTCGGTCCCGGCCTCGCGAGCATGATCGGCTTGCCCGCGGCGTTCGTGGCGGAGACCTTCTCCGTGTCGAGGTACTCGACGACGTCAGGCGCAACCATCGACGACAGCATCAGCACGCGGATCGGCGTGTCGGTGCGGTTGATGATCTGGTGCGCGCCCTCCTTGCCGCGCGGGCAGCAGACGACGTCACCCGCCTTCAAGTCCTGCTCACCTTCTGGTGTGCGGAGCGTCGGCTCGCCCGCCACGACGATCACCCACTCCTCGTTCGCGTAGTGCGTGTGATACGGCCACAGCTTGTTGCCGGGCTCGACCTCCGACATGCTGGCGCCGATCAACTCGCCGCCGACGCGGTGGCCGACGAACGCCTCCTTGATCCGCCAGCCCTCGCGGTCCCGCGGCTCGTCCCACTCGTCGCCGTAGAGGTTGAAGATCTTCATCTTCGGGGCGCCATCCTAAGAGATAGGCTCATCGAGCAGGCGACGACAGAGCCGACGAAAGGCATCGATGAGGTTGCTTCTCACGTCCGCTGGCATCAAGAACACGAGCATCCACGACGCGCTGGTCGACCTACTGGGCAAGCCGATTGCCGAGTCCAGCGCCCTCTGCATTCCCACCGCGTCGTACGCGCACCCCATGGCAGGTCCTGGCGCGGCCTGGCGGTTCATCAGCGGACAAGAACCCCGCTGCCCCATGTGCGAGTTGGGCTGGACGTCGTTGGGAGTGCTGGAGCTCACCGCGCTGCCCAGCATCGACGAAGAGCACTGGGTCCCCAGGGTCCGAGAGACAGACGTCCTGCTGGTGAACGGCGGCGACCCCCTGTATCTGTGCTTCTGGATTCGGCAGTCCGGTCTGGCGGAGCTCTTGCCGTCGCTGCACGATACCGTCTACGTGGGACTGAGCGCCGGGAGCATGGTGATGACCCCCCGCATCGGGGAGGACTTCGTTGGCTGGACGCCGCCCACCGGCAGCGACAGCACGCTGGGAATCGTCGACTTCTCGATCTTCCCGCACCTGGATCACGAGATGCTGCCGGAAAATACGATGGCCGACGCAGAAAAATGGGCCGCCGGCATGTCGGTGCCGTGCTACGC
>JBKPNC010000068.1:0-21734 GCA_046732435.1 Actinomycetota bacterium | reverse complement strand
GTGCAGCCGTGCTGCATGGTCATGGGGTCCGACCGGGCCGTGCTGGGTCAGGCGGACGAGCGAGGCTTCGCCGAGATCTGGCGTGCCGAGGCGTACCGGGAGTTCCGCGCCGCCCTGCTGACGGACGATCCTCCCGAGGTCTGCGCCGGGTGCTCGCTCTACCGCCGCGTCTTCTGAGGTTGCCGACCCGCGCGTGCTAGGCCGCGTCCCCGGAAGCGGGGTCGACCGCGCCTTCGATGTCGACCCGCTCCCGCCGGAGCTCGGCTTCGATCCGGCGATGCTCGGTCACCTGACGCTTGCGGATGATCACCCGTTCGCGCACGACCAGCCGCTTCGTGACGACAAGCTCCTCCTCGAAGACTGGAATCGAGATCGATCCATCCGCAAGCGTCTCGATCTCGCCCGAGTCCCCGGCCGCCGCCTCGACTCGCTCGACGTCGGCCCGCTCGAGCTCGACAGGAACGTGGTCGGTAACCGAGCGGCGCTGGACGCGCTTGGACGCGACGACCGATCCGAGCTCGATGGGCTCGGTGGAGACGTCGAGCTCCTCCTCGTGCCGGACGACGTCGCCGTGCGGCTTCTCTGGGCGTTTTCGGTCTCGATGGGTCATCGTGGGAAACGCGCGTGTTCGGAAGTGACGGCCCCGGCGGGGAGCGCCCGCCGGGGCCGGACCCCGGACTACTTCTTCTCGACGTCGCCTTCGACGTCGATGCGCTCCTTCTTGACCTCGTCGCGGACGGTCTCGCGCTCGGTCCGGACGTCCTTCTCCAGGCCGACGCGCTCCTTGGCGACGGCCTGCTTCTGGACCACTGGTCGCTCGCCGCGGAGCGGCACCTCGATCTGCTCCTCGCCGATCGCACCCTCCTCGACCGGCTCGTCGATGCGCTCACGGGTCACGCGGGCCGTCTCCTGCTTCAGCGCGACGTCGACCTCGACCGGCTCGGTCTCCACCCACTTCCGCAGGCGGGCCTGTCCGGCGTCGACCGAACGCTTGCCGACCTGCAGCTCCTCTTCGGACCGCGTCACCTTCGCCTTGCCGCGGGTTGCGTCCTTTCCGGCGCCCTTCGGAAGGCCGGTATCCGATCGCGACTCCGAATACCCGAGCCCGTAGTAGTCGTACAGGCGCCGCTCCGTGGCCTGCGAGATCTCGTCCGAGTCGATGTCGGGCGAGTCCTTCACGTGGTCCTTCGTATACGGGACGTAGACGCCGTCGTCGCGGATGTCGGCATCATGCGTGGGGACGAGCAAGCGCTTGCTCGAGAAAAACCCCTTGCCGATCCCGATCCACTCGGGATGGCGCGTCTGCTCGTCGTAGAAGATGTCTTCCACCTTTCCGATCTTCTCGCCGTCCGACGAGTAGACCGGGTTGCCGCGGTATTCGCTCATCGTCTGGATTGTCAGCGTGTCTTGCATGGCTCCCCTCCTTTTGGTGCGTTTCCCGGTCTGCCCGGGTGCACTCGGTCCCGTTGGTGTCTAACGGGTCTGACTGTCCCATTACTGGGACACTCAGACCGATTACCCTGGACGGCAGGCACGAAACGTCCCGATTTGCGCGGCCGCGAAAGGACCTTCATCGGTGGAGCGAGAACAACCAGGACAGAGCTGGAAACGCCGCGAAGGAGACGGGTAGCGTCCACGCCGGATGAGCGAAGCGCCGGGCACGAGCGACGAGCGGGCTGCGGGGGAACGGACGTTCACGCGCGCTGACGCGATCGCGAGCCGCGAACGAATCCTCGAGGCCGCCGCAGCGCTCATCGGCGATCGCCGCGTGAGCATGGCCGAGGTCGCCGCTGCGGCGGGCGTCGGCCGCTCGACGCTGTACCGCCATTTTGCGAGCCGCCAGGCGCTCGAGCGGGCGCTCCGCCGGCGGGCGAGCGACGAGGCCGCTGCGTCCGGCGTGCCGATGGATCGGGTCACCACGCTGCCGTATCGCGCTCCCGGCCAACTCGGGCCGCGCGGGTCCCTTCAGCTCGAAGTGACGCACGTGCTCGACGAGGTGCCGCCCCACCTGGTGCCGGATCAGCTCGTGGCCGAGGCTCGCCGGGCATCAGGGGTGCCCGTCGCGCTGTACGTGGTCGACATCGACGGCTCTCAGCTCGTCCGACTTGCCGGGTCGGAGGATTTTCCGGGCGAGCTCGAGGCGCCACCCGCTCTCGGCCCCGAGATCGTGCCGGAGGGCCTGCTCGCCTACCAGGCCAGACTGCGTCAGCGGCTGCCGGGCTGCGTCCTCGAGCCGCTCTGGCTCCGGGGGCGGGTAACGGGGCTCCTCCTCTGCGTGGGCCGGCCCGTCGCGTCGCTGGAGGACATCGCCAAGCAGGGTGCGGCCGCACTCGAGCTCGCGAACGACTACACCGACGTCATCGAGGCGGCGCGCCGCCGGAAGGCCCCGACGCCGGCCGCCGAAGTCCAGCAGAACCTCTTCCCGCCGCGGATCGCACGGATTGCCGGCGCGCAGCTCGCAGGCGGCCTGCTGCCGACGTACGAGGTCGGCGGGGACTGGTTCGACTTCGTCGAGAACCGTGACGGCGCGTGGCTCGCCATCGCGGACGCGGCCGGGAAGGGGCCGACCGCGGCCGGCCTCGGCGCGTCAGCGCTGGGAGCGCTCCGCGCGGCGCGCAGAAGCGGCTACGACCTCGTCGAGGCGCTCACGGCGATGGACGAGACCGTCCGCGAGCTCGGCAACCGCGACTTCTACGTCACGGCGCTCGTCGCGCGCTGGCGCGCGGCGACGAGTACCTTCACGTGGGTCAACTGCGGCCACCCAAGCGCGTACCTTGTCGACGGCGCCGGTGAGGTTGCCGAGCTCGAAGGCCCCGTGCACCCGCCGCTCGGCGCAGCGGATGCCCGCGAGCCGACGTTCACGCCCACCGAGCGACAGCTCTCCAGCGAAGAACGGCTGATCCTCGTGACCGACGGCGTCGTCGGCCGTCGTGTCGAAGGAGGTGGCCACTTCGGACTCGACGGGATCCGCCGAGCCGTCGAGGACGTGGAGAGCCGGACCGCGTCCGCGACGGCGATGGCGATCCTGCAGGCGGTCACCGACTGCTGGCGCGAGCCGCTCGAAGACGACGGGACAGTTGTGGTGCTCTGCGTCGAATGAGGCCCGGGGGCGGCGCACCGCGTCGCCCCCGGCGTTCGCTACGGCGCGGACTTACCTTCGCCCGCCTGGGACCGGCTCCGCACCTCTTCCGAAGTGCCGGACGCCGCATCCTTCGCCTTTTCCTGCACCGTGGACGACAGCTCCTGGCCCTGTTCGCGGCCCTGCTCCTTCGCCGTCTCGGCAGCGGCCTGAGCCGCATCCTGAGCGACCTGCTTGCCGCGCTCGAGCGCCTCCTGGCCGGCCTCCGCTGCCTTCGTCCTGACCGTCTCTGCAGCGGTCCCGAAGCGTTCGTCCTCGGCGCGGGTGTTCGGGAGGAGAAGACCGGCGAGGAATCCCACGGCCGCCCCAGCGATTGCCAGGCCGATCGGGTTGTGCTCGGCGGTCTGCTTGAGGCGGCCTGCCTGCTGCGTCACCTGTTCGCGGTCGGGCGCACGGTCGGAGACGGCCGACGTCGCCCCGCCGACCTTGGAGACGACGGCATCTTTCTTCTCGGTTACCCAGTCCTTCGTTCGTGTGGGGACGTTTGCCTTGTACGCAAGCGCGTCGACGGTGTCTCCGACGCGTTCGCGCGTCCCCTCTATTTCGTCTCTGATCTCGTCCGACCTTTCAGCCATTGCACGTCCTCCTTGACGCTGTCGACCGTCTTTTCCGGCATCGGCTTGCCGACTTCTCGCACCTTCTCCCGGCCGCGCAGGGCGAGAACCCCGGCGACCGCGCCCCAAACGGCGGTCACGATCAAAGCGGCGGCCCATGCAGGGAGCACCAGGTCGAGCACCAGGACGAGAAACGCCGTGAGCGCCCCGATCGCCGCCAACGCGGCAACCCCGGCGCCGCCCAGCATTCCTGCGCCGAGGCCGGCTTTCCGACCCTTTTCTGCCATTTCCGCTTTCGCGAGCTCCACCTCCTGACGGACGAGAGCGCTCACCTGTTCGGAGAGCTCTCGCACCAGGTCGCCGGTGGAGCGATCGCGAAGGTCTTGGCCGTCTGTGTTTGCCATCACGCCGCTCCGAACTCGCCGTGGCCCTCGTCCAGCGCGGCACGAGGCGCGCCGCGATGCGACTGTGCATCCGGCGCCCCCGAGGCGCTCCGCCGGGAATCCGCCGAGCCGCTTCCGTCACCGCGCTGCTCGTAGCGCCGCTCGCTCGAGGCGGTCAGGAAGCGGGCGGCGAGAAACCCGATGCCGGCGGCAGCAACGCCAACCAGCCACGGACGACGCCGCGCGAACGTCTCCACGTCACCGAGAATGCGATCGGCGTCCGAGTCACGAAGGTATCCCGCGGCACGCTCCACGCGGTCAGCCGCCTGCTCCGCCACACCGGCCTGACGATCCTCCCCCTGCTCGCGGAGCTGATCCGCGGCACGCCGCATCGTCCCGGCCAGGGTCTGTGCCTGTTCTCCGGCCTGCGTCGAGCGCCGATCCACCTCCTGCCTGACGCGATCAGCAGCCTGTGTCTTGGCCGACTGCGCCGGCCCGCCGAGCACCTCCTGCGCCTTGGCGACTGCCTGACCACCCTTTTCCTGGACTTGTGCAACTGCCGCACCGGCAGTCGACTGCTGCTCTGTCGCCATCTGCAATCTCCTCTACTCGCTCCGCGTCTCCGCGCTGTACCAGCTGAACCACATGTGGGACACGCCTTCCCGAGGGAACCGACGAGGAAACCTCGACCAGGAGCATGACCCGGGGGCGTAATGGCGCAATCTGCCCCGAAATGGGACAGCAGCAGGAATCCAGTCGACTCGTCACGAGCCTCGCGACGTCGTGGAGGAGCCGTAGGAACGACAAAGGGCGGCGCAACGAGCGCTGCCGCCCCTTGTACGCGAGTCGCAGGAACGCCTAGAACTTGAGCTTCTGCACCACCTCGCCGGGGTCGACCCCGAGGCTGTCGAGCAGGTCTCGGTGCTCGTCGTGGTCGACCTTGTCGGGAAGTTGCTGCTTCGCCTGCTCCGCCTTGTCGTCCTCGCCGCGCTCGCGGAGCATGTTCACGATCTGCTCCTTGTCGACTTGCATCCTCACTCCTTTCTCGCTTGGGGTGAGGAGTTACCGCTGGACACGGCGGTGAAACCCGACCCTTGCAGGAGTACGAAATCGCCCGGCGGGAAAACGCGAGCCGATGGAGTCTGCGCTGTCGTTGTGGTCACGTGGGTCGATCCTGTCGATCGCCGCTGACGGGTCAATCCTCTCGGTCGGCTCGTCCGGCTCGATCCTGTCGGTGGCGTCGGTGGGCTCGCTGGCGAGCGCGTTCTCGGTCGGCTCGGCGGGCTCCGTCGCATCGCTCCTCTCGGCGGGGTCGCTGTCATCGGTGCTGTCGGCCGGTTCGCGGGCGCGGATCCTGGGTCGGAAGGCTGACCGCCGACATCGGCTCGCCGTCGCCGGCGCGCTGATCGGCGCTGCGCTCGGGTTCGCGTTCACGCCGCCACGGTCCTAGCCGCGCCGGGGTTTGCCCGGCGCCATTCCGCCGATCACCGTGTCCCGGGCGCTCCTCGACTATGTGACCGCTCCGCTTCTCCAGACGGCGTCCTTGCGGGAGCGCGGCCACCGGCCCTGGCCGCTGCCGCGGCGCCCGTGGGTGATGGGTCAGTCGTGGCTCGACCTGCTCTTCGCGCACTGGCGTGTCCCGGCCGAGGCGTTGCGACCGCACGTCCCGGAAGCGCTTCCGCTCGATCGCTTCGACGGCGACACCTGGCTCGGCCTCACACCCTTCGAGGTCGCCGGGTTGCGGCCGAGTCTCGTCCCGCCGATCCCCGGCATCTCACGGTTTCCCGAGCTGAACGTTCGCACCTACGTGGCCCTCGGCGGGAAGCCGGGCATCTTCTTCTTCTCCCTCGACGCGGACAGCGACCTCGCCGTCGCGGCTGCGCGCCGGTTCTACCGGCTCCCGTACCAGAGCGCGCAGATGCGGATCGACCGCACGTCGACGCGGGTGGTTTTCAGCTCCTCGAGGCGCGGCGACGGTGCCCGGTTCGGCGCCTCGTACCGACCCCATGAGCCGCTTCCGCAGGCTGAGAAGACGACGCTGGAGTCCTTTCTCACAGAGCGCTACTGCCTGTACACGGTCGACGCCGGGCACGTCTACCGCGCCGAGATCCACCATCCGCCGTGGCCGCTCCACCAGGCGGCCGCCGAGCTGAGCTTCGAGGGCCTGCTTCCGGCGGGAATCAACGTGCGGCCCGACGACGCGCTGCTGCACTACTCGCCGCGCCAGGACGTTCTCGTCTGGGGGCTCGAGCGGGTGGCTCGTGACGAGCCGCCCGCTCGCTGAGCTCCCGCGCTACTTGCGCGAGGTCGTACCGCTGCGCTTCCGCGCCGTCGTCTTCCGCTGCGTGCGCGGCTTCGGCCGCCGGCCGTTGCTCTTCGACAGCCGCTTCGAGATCGTCTCCACCTTCTTCAGCGTCGCCTCCTCCTGGCGGAGGTTCTGCCGGAGGAGCCTCGCCGCGTCGGAGGCGCCGAGCGACTGCGCCATCGTCGTCAGGCCCGTGTACGTGGCGATCTCGTAGTGCTCCGCACGGGCGGCGGCACCGGTGAGGAACATGTCGGCGATCTCGGGCGAGGGCGCGTGCTCGCTCATGAACAGATCGTGCTCGGCCTTGATGCCCTCGATCCCCGGACACGTCTGTGCGCGGACGCTCTCGCCGAGCGTCTCGAAGACGCGTTCGAGGTTCGCGGAGTGCCCGCGCGTCTCCTCGAGGTGGTCGCTGAAGGCGGTCGAGAGCTCCTCGTCGTGCGCCTCCTTGGCGAGCCGTGCGAGCACCTTCTCCAGCGACTTCTCGGCGTAGTACGCGTCCGCGAGCTCCGACAGGAAGAGCTCACGGGGCTGCTTCATCTCGGTGGCGCCGTCGGCTTCCGTCGCCGCGGCCCCGGCCCGCGTCGGCTTCGCCGCGAACTTCTTGGTCGCCTGCTCCACGAGCTCCTGAAGCTCCGGCGGCAGGCCTGGGCTGAACTCCTCGGGCCGGTCTGCGGCGACCGGGATCGGCGCGCCGTCCGGCGGCCCATCGGTCGTCGTCAGCGTTCCGCCGTCGCCGAACGGCGTCGAGCCCTGGAAGATCGCCGCCATCTCGGAATCGTCGAGGCGCCAGTGATGCTGCGCCCGATGGACGCCCTGGTCCATGAGCGCCTTGACCTCCGGGTACTTCGACGCGTCGAACTTCGGGATCGGCAGCGTCTTCCCCCAGTCAACGCCGAGCGATTCGAGCGCCTTCGCAAAGGCTGCCTGGTGGGCTTCGTCGCGGGCGATCAGGTACGAGATCGTCGCGCGGGCCGTCTTGTTCTCGGTCATCTCGTAGATCCGGCACTTCTGCAGCCGCCCCGTCGCCTCCAGCATCAGGTTGTAGAGCAGGTCGAGGACGAGGTTGCCGCTGTTGTAGACGTACGAGCCCGACCAGGGGTTGCCGGCCGAGTCGACGGGCATCGCTCCCTGCGCGCCGACGAGGAAGTGCTGGATGTTTCCCTGGTCCAGCGCGATCCGGAGCGGGATCGACCCGCCTTGGCCGGGCGTCCTGTTCTTCCCGTTCTTGCCGTCTGGCTCGTATCCCGGGGCGCCGTCCAGCAGGCGGCTGATCGTGGTCGCGATCAGCTCGACATGGCTGATCTCTTCGACGCCCACGCCCTGGATGAGATCCCGGTACGGCGTCGCGGTGCCGCGAAAATTGAAGCTCTGGAACAGGTACTGCATCATCGTGCGCATCTCGCCGAACTGTCCGCCGAGACCTTCCTGGAGCGCGTTGGCGGCCCCCGGATCGGGCTCGTCCGAGACCACCGGATTGATCAGTCGCTGTACGTGAAAGAACATCTGACCCCCTCCAAGCGTTGAGATTGCCGTGCGCTCACGCCTTCCCCCGCCAGGGCTCCCGAAACCCGGGGCGGATCGGTCCGTCCGCCTTACGACTCGTCGTCGTTTCCGGGCTCGCGAATGTCGTCGGCGACGCGCTGCTTGAACGGCTGAAGTCGCTCGAAGAGCTCGTCTGGGGACACGGATTCCTTCTCGTCGCCGACTAACCAGGGAGCGGCGTCGACGGCCGTCTTCCACGCAACTTCCTCGACCGGCTCCCGCCGCTCCTGCGCATCATCGTCCTCGTCGAGCACCTCGATCGAGTCGAGGTACACATTCGTGAACTGCCCGCGCTGCTCCTCGTGAAAGCCGATGCGGACCCTGCGGCCTTCGGTCCCCGCCGCGGCGCGCGCGATCTGCTCGCGGAACGTCGTGAACTCACCGCCCTCGGTGTCGCGCAGGACGTACCGGGTCTTTCCCGACTGCGTCTTGACGGCCTTGACCTCGGCCACCGTGACGACGGCGTGTTCCATCACCCGGTCTCGTCGCGCGCGACCGTTCCGGTGATCGACGTCTCGATGTCGACGTCGGCATAGCGGCCGCCCGGCTCGATCGCCTCGGGTAGCCCGCGTCGTCGGCCCCGTCGAGTGAGGCTGACTCGATCGCCCTCTGGACGCGTCTCGACGTCGCGGTGGTCCAGGCTCGCGAGCTGACGCGCGCGCAGTCGGGCGTCGATCTCGAAGTCGGGAATCGTCATGACCGCTTCTTCCGCGTGCCGGACCTCCCCGTCGAGCGCTTCGTCGTTCCGCTCGAGCGTCCGCTCGCAGAGTTCGACCGTCGCCGGCTCCCCGCGGACCCGCGCTTCGAGCCGCGTTTCGTCTCACGAGCGCCCCCAGATTGCTGTTCGCCTCCTTGCGCCCCCTCGGCGGCCTGCTGCGTGCCGTCCGCTACCTGGCCTGCGCCTCGCGCTGCCTGCGCTCCCTGGGCCACCTGGCCGGTCGCCTGTCCGGCCTGCTGGCCGACCTGGCCGGCTGCACCTCCTGCGGCCTGGTCGAGACCGCCGACGGCCTGGCCGGCCGTCTGCCCGAGGCCCTGGCCGAGGCCGCCCAGACCCTGGCCGAGCCCGCCCAGGCCCTGCCCGACTCCCTGGCCGAGACCCCCAAGGGCCTGCCCGGCGCTACCCGCAACCTGCCCGACCGCCCCGCCCGGTCCCAGGGCCTGACCCGCCGCATCGGTCAACCCACCAAGCGCTTGACTCGCGGCGCCGCCCGGCTGCACGGCCTGCTGCGCGGCTTGCCCGACGTCGTCGAGCGTCTGTGTCACCGCGCCACCTGGGCCGAGCGCCTTCTGCCCCAGCTGCCCGACATCCCCGGCGACGTCGTCGACCGTGTGCACGAGACTCTCGAGGATCTGCGGATTCCGGTCGAGGGTCGACAGCGCGCGGTCGAGTATGTCGTAGAGGTTCTCGAGCCGGACCTTCAGCTGGCCCTCGGCCTCGACACCCTTGATGTCAACCTCCACCTTTCCCAGGTGGACGTGGACGCCGGCAACGACCTGGAGGAGATTCGCGAGCTTCGCGCGTAGCGCCAGATGCGCCTCGAGTTGCTCGACGTCGACGTAAATCTCGTCGACCTTGACCTTGCGGATGTCGACGAAGACATCGGGATCGTGGCTCGGCTCACGGCCCTGAAGGTGCGACGTGTCGAGCTTCGCCGAGCCCCGAGGGCGCGACTGCGCGCCGTCCGCCTTGCTGCCGTCCCGGCTTTTCGTTCTCGACGAGCTGCTGTTGTTTCTCGACCGCTGCGCTGCCATGAACCGCTCCTTTCCGAAAATCGAGCCCGATAAAAGCCGTTCCCCCGAGCGGCGCTCGCTAACCGCCGGAACGAGGGTTGGTTAGGTCCAAGCCGCCACCGGGAACCTTGTTCGCAAAGGTCCAAGCGAAGGAGGTCGGCCCAATGGCCGATGTACACAGGTTCTCTGACCAGATGATCGAGTTCGCTGAGCGGATGGCAAACGTGGCAGACGCGGCCCAGGGCAGATCGGTTCGCCGGGCGGGTATCCCGACGAGCTGGCTGATCCTGCCTGCCGCGGGCGCCGGGCTCTACGCGCTGGCGAAGAGCGATTTCGTCGCGCGCCGAGCAAAGGGCGTGGCGGACGACGTCAAGACCCGCGCGTCCGGATTGCCGGACGACTTGTTGAGCCGTGCCCGCCAGACGCCTGCGAAGCCGGCAAGCGCCGACGGCGCACAACCCAGCCGGCGGCGCACGCCCACGCGTCGCAGAACGACGACGCGCTCGTCGGCGCGGAAGAGCGGCTCCTCCGCGGGTTGACTGGGCGTTGACGCTTCCGGCGGGCCGACATCGCCGGGGGTCGATCGCGTGCGCACCGCCGCCGCTGGTCTCCATGCGCGGCTGGGCCCGCCGGCCGCGCCCGCGGAGTTTCTCGACGTCAGCGCCGGCGTCTACGCCAACGCGGGCGCTGCGGATATCAACCTCGACGGCGCCGAAAGCGACACGCGATTCGATGCTCGGATCGAACGCCTCGCCGTTCTCGTCGAGCGGGCGCTGAGAAGCCTCGGGTCCGGCCGGGATTGACCCCGGCGTTTGCGGGCCGCGGTTGCGGGGATTTACTGAGTCGCTAGACCGGGCGCACTTGCCGGCGTCCGACGGAAAGGGGGATCCAAATGTCTACGTGGGTCTGGATCGTGATCGTGGTCGCGATCATCGTCGCACTGGCGGTAATCGGCGCCGCGATGCTCGCTCGGCGGCGTGCCGTGCAAAACCAGCGCACACGACTCCGTCAGAAGTTCGGACCTGAGTACGACCGGCTTGCCGAGAGCGGGGGCGACGGGCGCGCGACGGCCGAGTTGACCGAGCGCGAGCAGCTCCGGTCCCGGCTCGACATCGTTCCGCTGCCGCGGCAGGACCGCGAGCGTTACCGCGAGTCGTGGCACGAGGTCCAGCAGCAGTTCGTGGACGAGCCGTCGGTCGCGCTCCACCGAGCCGACAGCCTCGTGGGCGAGGTGATGCAGAAGCGTGGCTACCCGCTCGACGATTTCGAGCAGCGGGCGGCCGACATCTCGGTCGACCATCCGCAGGTCGTCGAGAACTACCGCGCCGCGCACGCGATCTCGCTTGCGGACGTCGACAACCGCGCGACGACCGAGGATCTGCGCCAGGCAATGGTTCATTACCGGGCGCTGTTCGACGAGCTTCTCGAGACGCGGGAGACCGCGGAAAGGAGTGCATAGCGATGGAGTCCACGAACGGCGAGCAGCAGGGACGGACCGCTGGTTCGACGGCGACCGACGATGAGCGGGAGCCGCTGCTGGACGACAACGACTCGGAGACGTTCAGGGGACGCTGGAGTGACATCCAGGCGCACTTCGTCGACGAGCCGCAGAGCTCGGTGGAGGAGGCGCATCGGCTCGTCGGCGAGCTGATGGAACATCTGCAGCGCACGTTCTCCGATGAGCGCAAGCGGCTCGAGCGGGTGTGGGAAGGCGGCGACGACGTCTCCACCGAAGATCTTCGGGTCGTGCTGACGAGGTACCGCTCGTTCTTCAACCGACTGCTCTCGACGTAGGAGCGTGCGTCAATGCAGCTCTGGGACTATCCCGAAACTGTTGGACGGACGGACACGACGGGATTCGCGGTCGAGGCAACCGATGGGACGATCGGCAAGGTGACCGAGGCGACCCTCGATGCCGGTTCCAGCTATCTGGTCGTGGATACGGGCTCCTGGATCTTCGGGAAGAAGGTCCTCGTTCCCGCTGGAACCGTCAGCCGCGTCGATCGCAAGGACGAGACCGTCTACGTCGACCTGACGAAGGACGAGATCAAGGAGGCGCCCGAGTTCGACTCCGACAAGGGCCTCACCGACGCGTACCGCGATTCGCTCGCGTCGCACTACGACAAGCGGACGACGGACCAGGCGGCTCAGACGACGTAAAGGCGCCTCGCCCCCTATCCCTGCGGATCGGTCTCCGATAGTCTGTAGTAGGCAGAACCTCGCTCTCCGCGCTGCGGCGTGCGTGAGAGCAATGTCGTCACGACCGGAGGGGGAGCGTGGACACATCTCGAGCGGCTCGCGTCGGTTCGAATCAAGATCTGTTCCGGCAGGTCAACAAGAAGGTGGCCAAGTTTGGCGAGGGCGATCTCGACTATCTGGAGCTCATCTGCGAGTGCAGCGACGTGGGGTGCCACGAGCGAATTCGCTTGACGAGCGCGGAATTCATCGACATCCGTCGTGATCCGGCACGGTTTGCGGTCCATCCGACGCACGTGAACGAGCAGTTCGAGCACGTCGTCTCGACTACTGATCGCTACACCGTCGTCGAAAAGGACGGCGAGGCCGCCGAGGTGGCGGTCGCCCTCGAGGAGGAATCGACGGCGTCGTAATCGACGGCCCGGACGCCGCTAGCCGGGCCCGTGCGCTGGTGCTCGTGGAGGGGGCCAGCGACCGCATCGCACTCGAAGCGCTCGCCGAGCGCCGCGGCCGGAACCTCGAGACGGAGTCCGTCGCGGTCGTACCGATCGGCGGAGCCCAGGCGATCGGGCGGTTCCTGGAGCGGTTCGGTCCGGGCGGGTCCGGGCTTCGGCTGGCCGGGCTCTGCGACGCCGGCGAGGAGCGCGAGTTCAAACGCGGTCTCGAGCGCGCCGGGTTCGGCGCCGACCTCACGCGCGCGGATCTGGAACGGCTCGGCTTCTTCGTCTGCGACCAGGACCTCGAGGACGAGCTGATCCGCGCTCTCGGACCGGCCGCGGTCCTCGAGATCGTCGCCGCGCAAGGTGATCTTCGGTCGTTTCGCACGCTGCAGAAGCAGCCTGCGTGGGTGGAGCGGCCCGTCGACGAGCAGCTCCGGCGCTTCCTGGGCAGCGGCGGGAGGCGGAAGATCCGGTATGCGCGACTGCTCGTCGAGGCGCTCGGCCACGATCAGGTGCCGCGCCCGCTGGACTGCGTCCTGGCCCACATCTGACCTCGCGTCAAGCGCATCCTCCCGGCGGTTGTCTTGGTTTGCTCACACACGATCGCCGGGCGTTTTACCGGGGAGTGCGGGTGGCAACACAACGACGCCGAGCACGGGCTCGGTCGGCGCCATGGCCGCGGCCGGTTGGGCCCTTGGCGCCTGAAAACACGTCCGAGAGAGGGGTTCATGGCTACCAATGTCCGCACACGAGAGACGCGTTTCGACGTTCGCGCGCCGGCAAGGCCGGTCGAGACGAAGCCGTTCTTCCTGACCAGCGAGTTCATGGTGCTCGTCGTGATGACCGTCGCGCTCTTCATCGCAAGCGCCGTGATCGACGACGTCGATTCACGCCTCGCGTGGATTCTGGGAACCTCGATGGTCGGCGCCTACATCCTCAGCCGCGGTATCGCCAAGGCAGGGACACGAAGCTGGTCGTACGACCCTCGTGAGGACGTTCGCCCGGACGGCGACGATTCTTCGCGCGTCCGCGTTCGCGATTAGGCACAGCACAGAGGAAGCGGCGACGTCACATTCTCGGCGTCGCTGCTTCCCTTCCCCTGCGCGACGTCCTTACGCACCACTCGGGTCTTGCCGCTCCACGATGTCCTCGGCTTCCCCGAACTTGTCCACGACGACGTACTGGTCCGTGGCCTCCACGACGCGCTCGATCTCCGGGTTCTCGTGCCCAGGAAGGACAAGAAAGCGGTCACGCTCGCGGTGGACACCGTCGTAGATATCCGCTGTCACGTAGATGAGCCCGCCGCACGTCTGCTGGCCGCACTCGCAGACCACTTCGAGGTCGCGATCTCCGAGTTGCTCGCTGGCGTTTTCGATCTCGCGATTGACCGCGCGAAGGAGCGCCTCGTTCTTCGCTTGCCGCCCGGCCCGCTCGTCCACAGGCAGCAGTCTATTGACTGGCACGCACCGCGTACATCGCGACGGCTCAGTCAGAGGTGCCGGACGAGGCCCGGTGTCGCGCACGCGTTTCGGGTCCCGCGATGCGGGCAGGGCCCTCGTCGTGACAGGGCTGCATCCCGTCTCTTCCAGCCCACTGACGCGCACGAGCGACCTGTGGTGGAAGAACGCCGTCATCTACTGCCTGGACGTCGAGAAGTTCATGGACGCGAACGGCGACGGCATCGGGGACTTCGAGGGGCTGACCGAGAAAGTCGATTACCTCGCCGGGCTCGGTGTCACGTGCATCTGGCTGATGCCGTTCTACGCGTCGCCGAACGACGACGACGGCTACGACATCGCCGACTACTACTCGGTCGATCCCCGTCTCGGCAGCCTCGGGGACTTCGCCGACTTCATGCAGGCGGCCGGCAACCGCGGGCTGAAGGTGATGGTGGACCTGGTCGTCAACCACACGTCCGTCGCGCATCCCTGGTTTCGGGCCGCCCGGCGTCGGCAGCGGCCGTTCCACGACTTCTACGTCTGGTCCGACGAGAAGCCGAAGGAGCACCCGAGCGACATCGTCTTTCCGGACCGGGAGTCCAGTATCTGGGCGTGGGACGACGAGGCACGACGGTGGTACCTCCACCGCTTCTACTCCTTCGAAGCAGATCTGAATGTCGCCAACCCGCTCGTCAGAGACGAGATCCGCAAGATCACGGCCTTCTGGCTACGCCTGGGACTGGCGGGGTTCCGCGTCGACGCCGTCCCGTACCTGATCGAGATCGGCGTGCCCGGCAGCGCGCACGGCGATGCGCTGCAGTGGTTCGACCACCTGGCGTCGTACGTGTCTCGCCGCGATGCAGGCGGCGCGCTGCTCGGGGAGGTCAACGTGCCGCCGGAAGACCTGCGCCATTACTTCGCCGACGCGCCTGGCGACGGCCTGGAGATGCTCTTCGGGTTCGTCGTCAACCAGGCGCTCTACCTCGCGCTGGCGCGCGGCCGCTCCGAGCCACTCTACGGCGCACTCAGGTCCCTGCCGGACGTCCCGGGCCATTGCCAGTGGGTGAACTTCGTGCGCAACCACGACGAGCTCACGCTCGACAAGCTGTCCGAGGAAGAGCGCGACGAGGTGTTCCGCTGCTTCGCGCCGGACAACAGCATGCGACTGTACGGACGCGGGATCCGGCGGCGCCTGCCGACGATGCTCGACGGCCAGCGCGCACGGATCGAGCTCGTCTACAGCCTCATGTTTGCCTTGCCCGGCACGCCGGCGCTGCTGTGGGGCGAGGAGCTCGGCCTCGCGGAAGATCTCGGCCTCGACGGACGCCTCGCCGTCCGGACACCGATGCAGTGGTCGGACGAGCGCAATGCCGGATTCTCCGTTGCGGCTCCCGACCGGCTCGTGGCGCCGGTCCGCGCCGAGGGGCCGTACGGGTACCGCACCGTCAATGCCGCCCGGCAACGGCACGATCCCCATTCCCTCCTGAACTGGATGGAGCGGATGATCCGGATGCGCAAGGAATGCCCCGAGATCGGCTGGGGCCGCGTCGAGCTACTGGCGACCGGCGAAACGGCGGTGTTCGCCCATCGGTTCGATTGGGAGGGACGTGTGCTGCTCTTCGCGCACAACCTCTCGCAGCAAGAGGTGAGCATTGAAGTCCGACAGGGCGTCGACGACCTGGAAGGGCTGATCGACCTTTTCACCGGCACCCGCGTCGAACTCCGGAACGGTTCGGTCGAGCTCGTTCTCGAGCCGCTGGCTTACCGTTGGTTTCGCGGGTTAGCGGCGCGACGGTGACGTCATTGTCGTCCGCCGAAAGTTTTGTTGAGGCTCCGGAAGGGAAACGCGGACTATGACGAGGTCTCATGGTGACGCGAGCCTCGTGATGTGTCCGTGCGTCACGCCGTCCGTTGGGGGGTGATGTTGTGTTGAAGCAAGCGCGAACTGGTCTGCGGGAGATGCCCTCGAACGCCGTGTGGCTGCTATCCCAGGCCCTGAAACCGGCAGACGCGATCGGAGGTGCTGCGGCAGGCGCCCGCGACAAGGGGCGCAAGGTAACGGCAGCCGTGGTCGACGCTGCCCCGCTCGGCGACTCGGTCGAGATCCGCGCGAGGCGCGCACGCGACGCGGCCGAGCGCGCACGGGAGGCCGAGGAGCGGGCCGTCGAGGCGGCCCGGGAATCCAAGGCGCGTGCCGACCACGCTCGCGCGGTCAGCGAACGCGGCGACGCCCGCATCAAGGATTTCGAGCGCGAGACGACCCGCGAAGTCAAACGGCGCGTCGCGGAGGCGCAGAAGGCAGCCGACGACTTCGTACGGCGCGAGCGCCAGGAGGCCGAGGCCGAAGCAGAAGGACAACTCCTGGAGGTCGAGGAAGAGGTCGAGAGCGAGATCGCCGAAGCCGAGAGCGATGCCGAGGAGGCCCAACAACGGGCCGAGGAGCTCGTCGAGGATGCAGCGCAGGCACTCATGGAAGCGAGGCAGCTTGCCGAGGAGGCGGCGGAGGCTGCGCGGTCTGCCGCCGAGGACGCCGACCGCCAGGCGCAGCAGCTCCAAAGCGAAGCGACGCAGCGGGCGAACGACGCCGAGACACGCGTCAAGGCCGCCGAGGAACTGCGAGAACAGGCAGTGGCCACGGCGCGGGAGACGGCGCGCGAGCTCGATCGCGAGGCGCCCGACGGTCTGGATGCCTACAAGAAGCCGGAGCTCGTCGAGCTCGCGGCCAGCATCGGCATCGAGCGCCGGTCGGAAATGACGAAAGACGAGCTCGTCGACGCGATCACCAAGGCCGCCCGCCGGAGGGCGAGGCAAGGAGCGAGAACATGAGGCTTCTTCGCACAAAGAGTGAACCGGAGAAGCTTCTCGACACGGTGACCAACTCGTTTCACGACGTGGAGAGAGGCACGCTCGTGAAGGCCGGCCTGATCGCAGGCGGTGTGGTTGCGCTCACGGCGGGGAGCGCCGCAGTCTCGTCGCTACGGCGCCGGCTCGAGGGGAGTCGATGAAGCTGGCTCGCGGCGCCCGCGACATCAAGACGCCGGCACCGATCGCGCTGAGGGCGGCGGTCGACCGCAGCAGACGCCTGTCCGAGGGGGGCCTCGTCCAGGCCTCCGTTCGGGCCCGCCTCCTGGGCATCCCGCTCCTGCGCCTCGACGCGACGATCGCGCTGATGCCCGCCGCGATCGGCGTTTCTTCCGCGGCGGGCGCCGGCGGAAACGGCCTGGCGGAGGCCGTCCGCAGCATCAACGACGGCGCCGAGGTCCTCGCTCAGGTGCGGCGCAACGGCCGCCGCTGAGTTCCCGGCCGGCGGGTAGGGTCATCGCGCGGTGGGCGAGCCCAGCCCTGACAGCCCGCTCGAAGGCTCCTGCCTCTGCGGTGGCGTCCGGTTCGAGGTGACGGCGCCGTTCGTCTGGGCCAACCACTGCCACTGTTCACGCTGCCGGAAGCATTCGGGCACCTTCGGCGGAACGCAGGCGCGTGTCCCGCGCGAGGGGTTCCGCCTCCTCGCCGGCGACGGGCTGATCCGTGTCTACCGGCCCGACGACGGACGCGTAAAGGCGTTCTGCTCCGTCTGCGGTTCGAGTCTGTTCGGCGCGGAGTGGCCGGAGGGCGACGAGGTCGCGATCCGTCTCGGCGCCCTCGACGGCGACCCAGGCATCCGCCCGCAGTTCCACCTCTTCGTCGCCTCGCGCGCCCCATGGGACGAGCTCCCCGACGACGGCCTCCCGCGGTACGACGAGGGCTACGCCGGCTGACGGTGCTGTACGAGCCCGCGCAGTTCGAGCCGCTCATCGACAAGTCCTGGGATCCGGCGCGCGTCGAGGCCGACATCGCCGCGATAGTGGCGGACGCCGACGCTGCCTTCGATGCGCGTCACTTCTGGCCCGCGCACGAGTGGGACTCGGACAACTGGCAGGCGCCGCAGCCGATCAAGAACCTGTATGTGGGTGCAGCCGGCGTCATCTGGGCGCTCGACGCGCTGCGACGCTCCGGCCGTGCGGAGACATCGCTCGACCTTGCGGCGGTAGCTGTGCGGACGCTGGAGCTATGGCGCGCCGAGCCGGATTGGTACCTCGACTACCTGGCGGGCGAGACGCACGCTCATCCGGCGTCGCTGCTATGCGGCGAGACGGGACCTGCGCTTCTCGCTTTTCGACTCGCTCCCGACCCGGCGCTCGCCGACGACCTTCACGCGCTCGTCCAGACCAACGTCACGAACCTGACGGACGACGTCATGTGGGGCATACCGGGGACCCTGCTCGCGATGCTGGCGATGCTCGAGTGGACCGGCGAGTCGCGGTGGGCGAAGGCGGCGCGCGAGTCGGCGTCGTTGTTGCGCGCCCGCCGCGGCGAGGACGGTCTCTGGCGGCAGGACGACGACTACCGCGGCCTCGGCACGCTGCACGGCGCCGCCGGGAACACGCGCGCGCTGCTCCGCGTCGAACCCGATGGGTCACTTGCGACCGAGACCGCGGACGTACTCGCCCGGCACGCCGTCCGCGAGGACGGTCTCGCCAACTGGCCCGGCGCGCCCGGTCGGCCGCTCGCCCGCCTGCAGTGGTGTACCGGCGCTCCGGGCATCCTCGCCGGCGCCTGGGACTACCTCGACGAAGAGCTCGTGGTCGCGGGCGCCGAGTTGATCTGGCGGGCCGGCGCGCACGGCGACGACAAGGGCCACGGTCTCTGCCACGGCACGTCCGGCAACGGTTTCGCGCTCCTCAAGGCGCTCGCGCGCACCGGCGACGAACGTTGGCTCGAACGCGCTCGCCGCTTCGCCGTCCACGCCCTCGCCCAGGCCGAGCGACTTGCGACGGCGAACGGCCGTCGACGCTACTCGCTCTTCACCGGCGACATCGGCACCGCCCTCTTCGCCGCCGCCTGCCTGGACCTCGACACGCGTTACCCGGTCGTGGACGTCCTGTAGGTGAGCGCGCGCTTGCGCCACGCGAGCGAGCCTGCCATCAAGGAGGCTTAACCCACAAAACCCGGCGTGGAGTGTCGAGGTCCGAGAGACTGTCTTCGTCCTTCTCGTGACGGCGTCCCGTTGAGGCCTGCCGCCCGGGCGGTGAAAATCGACAGTCGACGAAAGGAGCGCTATGGCTTGGTTCTGGTGGTTGATCGTCGCGGTCGTGATCGTCCTCTGGGTGGCCACGCTCATCGACATTATTCGCCGCCGCCACTCGATGTCCGGGGGGAAGCTCGCGGCCTGGCTCATCGTGATGTTCGTCTTTCCCGTGGTTGGGACGATCGTCTACTTCGTGATGCACGCTGGCCCGACGTCGACAACCCCCCTCGAAGGCGACCGAGTGACCCGCTACCCCGGGGGATCCGCCTAGTCGCTTCGCCGCCACCGGACGGCGGGGGACTCTTAGCCGAGCGCTCAACGGCCGGTCGCTTGCGCCGCCGGGACATCACCTGTTGAAGCCATCAGGGGCGGCAGGACTCGAACCTGCAACCCCCGGTTTTGGAGACCGAGGATAGATCGTCGCGGGCATCGAAAACCGCATTGTTCCTAGGGTTCTTGGTCGGCTCAGGTGGGCTAAGAGTGGCTAAGTCGGGCACAAATTCGGGCACGAAATGTGTTCCAATCGTTACAGGAACACCAGGAACCGCTAAGCGCGGAACCCGCATGGCTCCATGCTGTCCATGTCGCTGAGTGCCGCGAAATGTCGTGGGGGTTGGTGTCCCGGTGGTGTCCGGACTCGTCGCCAGCTAGGGCAACGGTTGCCCGAACGGCTGCTGCTTGATCCACGCGAGCACTTCGGCGCGGTTGCCAGCTATCACCGCGTGCAGCGGGAAGCCGGGAAACGCCAATGCTGGTTCTGTCCACCCCGGCCAGTCCGGGTCGGGATCGTCGGGACGGTCGTACGGTTCGAACGACAGCATGAGGCGACCATGCTCGTCGGGGTAGAGCGCCACGTGGCCACGGTCGACGCGAAACGCCGTCTTCAGCGGCACGATCGCCGCCAGATCCGGCCGACGCCGTCCGCGCCGAGGCCGTTGGCGACCGACCTCTCGCCTGGCGGGCGCTGCGTCGAGGATTCGCGGAGACGAGCAGCGGGAGGTCTCATGCGCGGCCGGCCAGGCGGAAGCCCGCGCACGCTGTACGGCATTCCCGGATTCGGTGAGGGCGGCGAGCCGTCGCGCCTGACAGATCTGGTCGTTCTTGCCGGTGCTGTCATGGTCGGCTCACAGTGGGACGATCCGTGAGGCGGTAGGATCGAGGCGGCTCCACGACCGCGCCAGCGTCGGAGTCGGCATTCGCGGGCAGGTCGCCCCTTGCCCGCGGAACGGACGTCACTGGATCGTGGCGGGGAACGGCGCGGGGCGATGTCCAACGCTCGCCCCGCGCCGCGATGTTCCCTAACGAGGCGTGAAAAATCCGATTGCGGTTACGGTGAAGCCGCCGCCAGCATCACCAGTACAGGTGATCAGATTCGTTAGACCCTGCTTGCTGTCAAACAGGACGAACGTGTCTGTTCCATCCGAGAACGCCAAATACGCGGTCACGAACACAGCGTTCGAGTTCACGTCCCACGCAACGCGTCCCCGGTTCGTCGCCGTCCCCGGATTGACGGTGACTGTCAGGCCGCCCGTACAGGTCAACGTGACGGGTGCCTGCAGGTTGGGGCCGCCCGGATCGGCCAGCACAGCCGCCGGCGCTACGAAGGCGCAGACCCCGAACGCCACCAGCGCGGTCGCCAGTAGCTTCCGCATCGCTTCCCTCCTTTTCTCCGCAGTCCCTCGAGATGTGCACGCTGCCACACGCTCAACCGCCGGCCTAGCCCAGCCGAGACGGCCCGGCCCGGTTGGGGGACAGACGCCCAGAGGGTTCATGCTCACCGAAGGGGGCGTAGCGCCGCGTCGACGTTCGGAACGCGATAACGACGCGCAAGCTCGCGCAGGACGCGCGCCGCCTCTCTGTCAGCCGCCGGGAGGCGCGTCACCGCCGCAAGGGCAACTTGCGACTGAAGTAGCCCGATTCCGCTCGCGTCGAGCGTGAACCGCGCGTGCCAGCGCGCACCAGCACGGTCGAACCGACCGGGCTCGTGGTCGGCCAGTAGCAGCAGGAACGCGAGCGCGTCCGCACCGCTCACCGCTCAAGCTGGCGTGCGAGAGCCTCCGCATAGGCGAGTTCGCTACGGCCTGCGTGCTTTGGCCGCCTAACGACTCGCTTCGGGTCACCTGACGCGAGCACGTGGAAATCGCGGGCGCGCCCGGTGAGGCGGAAGTAGCGGCTCACGGTCGCTGACTTTTAGCGTCGCCTCGTCCGAGCTTCAGGTTGCGGAGCGGCAGCGAGCCGTGAAGCCCGCCGCCGCCCGGTAGCTCAGCTCGGTTAGGGAATGCTGCCGTCTTTGGTGTCGCCCTGGCTGGGGGTGAAGTCGGTGGCCGTGTCGGTGCCCGCGCCGCCGCTGAAGAAGTCGGCGCCGAGCCCGCCGATGAGCGTGTCGTTACCGCGCCCGCCGCATAGGACGTCGTTGCCGGCCAGGCCGCTGAGACTGTCGCTTCCGTTTTGTCCCAACAACAGGTCGGCGCCCGGCGTACCCGTGAGCGTGTCGGCGCCGTTGCCGCCTGCCCGGACGGTAATCGGGACCGTGCTGGTGGCCGTTCCGTCCGAGACCGTGACCGTGATGACGGCCGTGCCCGTTCTGCTCGCGACCGTCGTGATCTTCACCGATCGCGCTGCGCCGCTGCCGGCGAAGGTCACGTTGGCGTTCGGGATGAGCGTGGTGTTACTCGAAGCACCGCTCAGGCTTAGCGATGACGCCGCGGATTCGACGTCTGAGACGGTGAGCGCGAATGTGCCGGAGCGATCGTCCACGCCGCAGGAGCCGCCCGGCGCGACCGCCACAGCCGGCGGGTCGTTGACCGCGCTCACAGTGAGCGACACCGTCGCGACGTTCGAGTCGGCGCTGCCGTCATTCGCCTTGTACGTGAACGCGTCCGGCCCGTTGTAGTTGGCGGCCGGGGTGTAGGTGAAGGAGCCGTCGGCGTTGAGCGT
>JBKPNC010000067.1:0-12513 GCA_046732435.1 Actinomycetota bacterium | reverse complement strand
GTGTCGCTCGGTGTCAGCGTATGGCGCGGCGGGCGCCGCGCCGATCGCGTCCAGCCCCAGCTCGAGGGCGAGCCGTTCCAGCTGTTGGTGCGTCACGCGCCCATTGTGCCGTCGTACGATCGGCGCTCCGTGAAGGCGATCCGTATCCACGAGGACGGCGGGCCGGAGGTCCTCCGCTACGAGGACGCGCCGGAACCGGAGCCGGCCCCGGGTCAGGTGCTGATCCGGCTGCGCGCCGCCTCGCTGAACCGGCTCGATCTCTGGGTTCGCCGAGGTCTGCCGTCGGTCCCGAAGCCGCGGATCCTCGGCGCGGACGGCGCGGGCGTCGTCGAGGCGCTCGGCGAGGGCGTGAGCGGGTTCTCGCCGGGCGACCCGGTCGTGATCAACCCCGGACTCGAGGACGGCGACCGGATCACGGTCATCGGCGAGCACACCGACGGGACGCACGCCGAGCTGATCGCGGTGCCGGCGACGAACGTCTACCCCCTTCCCGGCGACGTGTCTTTCGAGGAGGCGGCGGCGTTTCCGCTCGTGTTCGAGACTGTCTATCGCATGCTTGTGACGCGTGCGGGCTTGCGCGAGGGCGAATGGGTCCTGGTCTGGGGCGCCGGGAGTGGGATCGGAACGGCCTCGCTCCTACTCGCCAAGGCGCTCGGCGCCCGGGTGATCGCCACGTCGTCGAGTTCCGCGAAGCTGGGCCGGGCACGCGATCTCGGCGCCGACGTCACGGTCGACCACGCGAGCGGCGACGTCGTCGCGACGGTCAAGCAGGCGACGGGCGGGCGCGGTGCCGACGTCGTCGTGGAGCACGTCGGCGAGGCGACGTGGCAGCGCTCCCTCCAGGCGGCCTCCACCGGCGCGCGCATCGCCGTCTGCGGCGCGACGACGGGCCCCAACCCGCCGGCGTCGCTGCACCGGATCTGGTGGAAGCAGCTGAGCGTCCTCGGCTCGACGATGGGCACGCGCGCCGACTTCGAGGGCGCGTACGAGCTCGTCGCAGCAGGCCGGGTCCGGCCGGTCGTGGACTCCGTGCTGCCGCTGAGCGCGGCCCGCACGGCGCACGAGCGGCTGGAGAGCGGCGAGCAGTTCGGGAAGATCGTGCTTCGCATACCCGGCTGACTGCAAGAAACTCCTGCTCTTCCCCGTCTTGCGGTCAAGCGCGTCAGGAGAACGGAGGAGATGATGAAGAGCTTGAAGATTCGGCGCAGACGACGGATTCTCGGCTGGACGGCCGCGGCCTTTGCAGCCGCCGCGTTCGCGGCACCGGTGGCGCAGGCGATGCCCTACAACGGCCAGGAGGGCGGAACCGTGTCGACCACGAGTCAGCCGGTCTCGACGACTCCGACCGGCGGCGGTGGCTTCGACTGGGCCGACGCCGGCATCGGCGTCGCCGCAGCCGCCTCGGTCGTCCTCGTGGCAGGTGGCAGCGTTCTGGTCGTCCGCGGGACTCGGCGGAGCGGCCTCCCGCAGACGTAGTTGAAGTCGGAGCGGGCCGGGAGAGGGCCGAGCCCTCTCCCGGCGAGCGTGAGCCCTTCTGCGGAAGCGCCGAGACCCGGTCGCCGCCCACGGACTAAGGTTCCGCGACGTGAGTGCGAACGGCAGGATCGAGCGTATGGCCGAGCTGGCCCTGCGCGTCGGCATCAACCTCGAGCCCGGCCAGGACGTCGTCGTCCTCTGCCTGCTCGACCACGCGCCCTTCGCTCACGCGTTGGCCGAGGCAGCGTACGCCGCCGGGGCCCGGTACGTCGATGTTGCCTATGGTGACAACGACGTGCGTCGGGCGTTCGTCGAGCTCGCGCCCGAGGACTCGCTCAACTGGGTGCCGCCCTGGCGGGTCGAACGCGGCCGGTATCTCGCCGAGAACCGGGGTGCGCTCATTCAGGTGGCCGGCGACCCCGAGCCCGACCTGCTCGCGGATCTCGACCCCGAGCGCGTCGGCAGGGCTACCGGGCCGAACGAGTTCACGAAGATCCTCATCGAAGGGGTCAACTCACGGAGCATCAGCTGGACGATCGTCCCGTATCCGAACGCCGGCTGGGCGGAGCAGATCTACGGCGAGCCCGACGTCGACCGTCTGTGGGACGCAGTTGCGATCGCGACCCGCCTGGACGAACCCGATCCTGTCGAAGCCTGGCAGCGTCATGTCGAGCTCCTCCGCACCCGTTCGCGCACGCTCCAGGAGCAGGGCCTCGACGCGATTCGGTTCCGCGGACCGGGCACCGACCTCACCATCGGCCTCCTGCCGTCCAGCACGTGGCGCTCGGGATCGATCGAGACGTCCTGGGGCCGGCAACACGTTCCGAACGTGCCGACCGAAGAGGTGTTCACAACTCCCGACTACCGGCGGACTGAAGGGACCGTCCGCGCGACGCGGCCGCTCGCGCTCGGAGGCACGCTCGTCGAGGAGCTCGAGCTTCGCTTCGAAGCCGGCCGCGCCGTCGACGTGAAAGCCTCGAAAGGAGCCCAAGTCGTCCGCTCGCAGCTCGCCGCGGACGAGGGGGCCCCCTTCCTCGGCGAGGTCGCGCTCGTCGATGGATCGTCGGCCGTCGGCAAAGCCGGAATCACCTTCTATTCCACGCTGTTCGACGAGAACGCCACCTGTCACATCGCGTACGGCTCGGGCGTCGTGTTTGCCGTCGATGGTGCGGACGGGCTGAGCCCGGACGAGCTGCGAGCCGCAGGAGTCAACCACTCCGGCGTCCACACCGACTTCATGATCGGAGGGCCTGACGTCGAGGTTGACGGCGTCACCGCCGAAGGCGACACAGTTCCGATTCTCCGCGACGACGCGTGGGTGCTCGGCTCGGCCTAGCCGAAGCCGAGAATGAACTTCGCGTCGTCGGACATCCGGTCGGGCGTCCACGGCGGATCCCAGGTCAGCTCGACCTGAACGTCCTCCACCCCGGGCACGGCTCGGGTGGCCTCGGCCACGCCTTCCTGGATGTACGGGCCGGCCGGGCAGCCCATGGACGTCAGGCTGTGGATGACCTTGACCGTCGAGTCATCGACCTCGACGTCGTAGACCAGGCCGAGCTCGACGATGTCCATGCCGAGCTCAGGATCCTCGACCTGGCGCAGGGCGGTGAGGATTTCGTCCTTGGTGGGCATGCCAGCGAGTGTACCCGGCCTCGGGCGCGTGACGGCCGTGCCCGGCCGGAGGCACCTCGTTGCTCCCGCCCTGCGCGTGCTGCGTCACGGCGAGGACGCCGGTGACGGCGGCGGTGGTCACGACGATCAGCGCCGCTCGCCGCTGCCCGGCGCGCTGACGCCGAGCCTGCGTCACGTTCCACGAGGTCGCCAGCTCGGCCGGGTCTCCGAACTGCTCCACGGCGGTGCGCTCGGCCTCTGCCGCTCCGACGCCGAGGTCGGTCGCGGCGTCGATCGCATCGGTCAGGTGTCCGGATACCTCGTCGAGCAGCCGTTCGCGGGCGCGATCTGAGCCCGTGAGTCGGCCCGCGAGCTGGTCGAGGAATTCCTCGCGTCGGCTCACGACTGCTCCAGCACCGCCGCGATGCCGCCGGCGTGGCGCTCCCACTCTCGCTGGCGGCCCGCGAAGGCGCTCTCCCCCTTACGCGTCAACTCGTAGACCCGCCGTCGACGGCCGTTCAGATCGACCCAGCGGCTCGAGAGCAGGCCGTCTCCTTCGAGCCGGTTCAGCGCCGGATAGATCGTGCCGTCGGGATAGTCGAACCGGCCGCCGCTGAGCCGGCGAATGTGCTCGCTGATCGCGTAGCCGTGTCGGGGGCCACGCCGGAGCGCCGCCAGCAGCAGCAGATCCAGATGGCCCGAAAACGGTTCCCGCGGCATGCGTTGATATTCTATACGTAGACGATCTATGTATCGCCTCAAATTCCTCGACCGTGTGCCGCGGCCGTGGCGAACCGCGATCGACTGGATCGTGACGATCGTGGCGGCCGTCGCGATCGTCTTGCTCGTCAAGGCGTACGTCGTCAACCCGTACCGGATCCCCTCGCCGTCGATGGAGCCGACCCTGCATTGCGGGAAACCGCAGCCGGGCTGCCGTGCGAGGTTCTCGGATCGCGTGCTCGCCAACCGGTTCATCTACCGCTTCCGCGATCCCAAGCGCGGCGAGATCGTCGTCTTCCACGCCCCCGCTGCGGCGGCGCGGGACTGCGGCTCGGGCGGGACCTACGTCAAGCGAATCATCGGGCTTCCCGGCGAGGTCCTCTCGGAGCGGAACGGGCAGGTCTTCATCGACGGCAAGGCGCTGTCGGAGCCCTATGTGCCTGCCAGCGAGCGCGACCACCAGACCAGACGCTGGGGGGCGATTCCGGCCCATCACTACTTCATGATGGGCGACAACCGCGTGCAGTCGTGCGACTCGCGGGTCTGGGGACCGGTCGACAGAGACGCCCTCATCGGCCCGGTGTTTTTCGTCTACTGGCCCCCGAACCGGATTGGCTTCCGGTAAGCCCCGGGGGAACCTCCCGGTTCCCCCGAACCCCCTCCACTGGTCCGCTTCGCGGACAGGCCGCTAACGCGGCCGGTGGCGGCTTCGCCGGCGCCGGCTCAGTAGCGGCTCTGCGAAGGAGTCCCAATCTGAAAGTCGTGCGCCGAAGGCGCGACTTTCAGATTAGAAGGCGGACCTCTTCGCGCCGCTCGCGGGCGAAGAAGTGGATGCCGTCGACGAAGCGCACCCAGTTGCAGGTGGTGCACATCACGATCGAGTGCGTGCGCGCGCTGTCCGTGAGGAAGCGCACGCCTCGGAGCAGGTCGCCCGAGGAGACACCGGTCGCGGCGAAGATGACCTCGGTCGGCGCGAGGTCGTCGATCGCGAAGACGCGGGAGGCGTCGTCGATTCCCTGCTCGCGCGCCGCGTCGATCTCTCGCCGCGAGATCGGCCACAGCTGAGCCTGCAGCTCGCCGCCGAGGCAACGAAGCGCCGCCGCGGAGAGCACGGCCTGCCGCGTGCCGCCGATCCCGATCGCGAGGTGGTCGTTCGTCCCGCGGATGGCAGCGGAGATCGATGCGGTGACGTCGCCGTCCTGGATCAGCTTGATCCTGGCACCCGCAGCGCGGATCTCGTCGATGAGGTCGTGGTGTCGTGGCCGGTCGAGCACGATCGCCGTCACGTCGGCGGGCGTCCGTCCGAACGCCTCCGCAATCGCAAGCACGTTGTCGCCGACAGGCCGGAGCAGGTCGATGCGTCCGCGGGCGACCGGTCCGACCGCCATCTTGCGCATGTACATGTCGGGCAGGGTCGGCAGCGAGCCCGGGGGGCCCGCGGCTACGAGCGACATCGCGCCGTAACCGCCCCTGGCGACGACCGCGCGGCCCTCCAGCGGGTCGACTGCGAGATCGAACCGCCTGCCGCCGGTACCGATCGCGACCCCGCTCGGAACGCGCTCGTCCTCTTCCCCGCCGCCGATGACCACGTGGCCCTCGATCGGCATGTGCTCGAGCGCGAAGCGCATTCCGGAGAACGCGGCCTCTTCGGCGGCCTCCTGGTCTGCGCGCCCGAGCCAGCGCGCCGCGGCCAGCGCCGCGCGCTCCGTCACGCGCGCGAACGTCTCGCACATGCACGGCTCTTCGGCCCCGGGCATCGTCGCCGGGCGCGCCGGAGCGGTCTCGGTCACGTCGCCGGCACCCCCAGACGCTGCGCGGCCGCGTGGACGAGCTCGAGCACGGCCGCGACCGACCGCTCGAGCTCGACGTTCTCGATCACGGGAGCGCCGACCTCCCTCGCCCGCCCGAGGAGGAACTCCTGCAGCCTGCGAATGTCAGGGAAACGCTCCAGATACCGCGTCAGCGGACGCGTTCCCTCCGAGACACGGTCGCGGACCCAGAAGTGCCGTGCGTGCTCCTCTTCGTCCTCGATCGAGAGCACGCACTGGACGAGCACCGCGTGGTCGAGCGCCGTCGGGAGCATCCCGGGCACGAGATGGACGCCCTCGAGCACCATCGACAACCCCTCGTGCAACGCTCGGTCGAGCGCCGCGCGCACGCCGACGAGCACGTCCCGTGTCTGCTCGAGGAACCCGCCGACGAGGCGGTCCGGCCAGTCCCCCGAGAAGGCATCGCCGGCCTCGAAGCTCGAGTAGTGGATCGACGGCATGAACTCCTCCGAGAAGAACGCCCGCATCGTCTGCCGGATCACGTCCGTCGACGTGACCCTCGTGATGCCGAGCCGGTGCGCGACCTCCGTCGCGACGCGCGACTTGCCCGAGCCGGTCGTGCCGCCGATCAGCACGACGATCGGCAGCTCGAGATCCCTCAACGCCAGGTAACGCCGCAGGCCGGCGATGATCGAGTCGCCCCGCTCGCGACCGAACAGCTCCGCGGCGAGCTCGCCGACGCGCTCCAGCTCGACGGACTCGAGCCCGGACGAGGCCAGGTCCGCCTCCACGGCGCGCGCGAGCTCGTAGGCGTGGGCGGCCGGGACCCCGGTCGCCATCAGCGTGCGGGTCATGAGCCCCTTCGAGTACGGCAGTCCGTCGCCGCCGCCGAGCGGCGAGGGCTCGATGCGGCGGCTCTCGGTCACGACGGGACGGCCTCCCCCGCGGTGACCCCGTCCGCCAGCGCGAGCAGCTCGCGGTCGAGATCGCCGTCGACGGAGACGACGTCGTTGCCCGCCGGCACGGCCGGAATTCCCCGCCGGCTGCCGACCTCGGCGACGAGGTCGATCGCGGCCGCCTTGATCTCCGTCACGAGGACGTCGGCGTCGACGGCATCGAGCTCGTCCCGGAGCCGATCCCGGTCGGCCAGGCTTCCGGAGATGTGGACGACGTCGGCGCCGTACCGGCGCGACAGGTGCCCGGCGATCTCCTCGAGTGCGCCCGGCGGCGCGGTCGAGAAGTACGCGACGCGCCTGCCGGCGACGGGCTCGAGCGGACGTGGGCGCAGCACCGCGGTGACCACGGGGACCTCCGCCAGCGCGCGAACGGCGTCCTCCACCCCGCCGTCGTTCTCCCCCACGATGACGACGAGGTCGGAGATCAGCACCCGGAAGGCGTTCAGGAATCCGACCGCGATCGCAGGATCCAGCGAGCCGGAGGTGACCAGAACGCGCCGGCCGGTCGCGATCGGCGGCAGTGCGGCGCCGCTGCCCTCGAAGAGGACCAGATCCGGGTCGAGCGTCAGGGCGAGCTCTGCCGCGTCCGCGACGTTCGAGTGTCCCGGTGCGCCGGCAAGACCGCCGCCGGAGCGCCGAGCGCCCACGGTGGGCACGCCGGCGAGCGCGGCGTCCTCGAGGTAGTCCGACGCCGCGTGGCTTCCCGCCCGCGAGCGCTCCAGCAGCTCGGAGATCGTCGGCGGCTCAGTGACGAGCTCGGGCTCGGCCGGGCCGCCGCGGCCCATCGCGACGACCACGACGCGGTGCCTGCCGGACAGCAACCGCGCCGCGTGACCGGCGACGGCGGTCTTCCCCACCCGCTTCCCCGTTCCGATTACTCCGAGCGACGGCCTCGGGAACGGCGCGAGCAGCGGCGGGTCGAGCCTGAAATCCGGCCCGACGTAGGGAATCCCCGCGGCGAGCACCCGACTCGCCGCCAGGAAGCGCTGTCGCGGCCCGAGCACCGGCTCGTCGGAGAGGTCTACGACCACGTCCGGTCGATACGTCGCCAGCGCCTCCGTCAGGTCCCGTACGACCGGGATGCCGTAGTCGGCGTCTCCACGAAGCTTCTCCGTGCCGCCGGCGAGCCAGGCACCGGCGAACTCGTACGGCAGCGCGCGGAGGGCGTCGCGGACGACGTCCGGGTAGTGCTCCCCGTCGATGACGGCGAGCGCCCGCGTCACCGCGTCGTCACCTCCCGCTCGATCTCGCCCGTGTGCTTGTAGAAGTCGAGCGTTTCCGTGGAGAACTGGATGATGCGCTCACGGCCGTGGAACGGATACTTCCGCCAGACGTCGACGGTCGGGCCGGTGATCTCGATCACGTTGTAACAAGGTCTCGTGTTCCCCCGGAGCCGCATCGACGAAACGGTGCCCGCGTTGACCACGAACAGGTTCTCGAGCCTCCACGCGTACGGGACGTGCTTGTGCCCGCAGAGGACGAGGTTGACGCGGGCGCGCTGCAGGCATTCGATCGCGTCCCCGGCGTCGTAGACGATGTTGCGCTCGCGGCCCGTCCCCGGCACCGGGAGCAGGTGGTGGTGGAGGACGAAGATGCGGAAGTCCGCCCCTTCGGCGAACTGCTCCTCGATCCAGGGGTAGCGTCCGCGGCCGATCTGCCCGTCGTCGAGGTCGGGCTGCGTCGAGTCGACGGCGACGACCGTGACCGAGTCCAGGTGGCGAACGGGGTTTCGCTCGCCGAAGAGCTCCTCGAAGTGGACGTAGCCCACGTTGCGCGAGTCGTGGTTGCCCGGGATGACGACGAGGTGCTCGCAGTCGATCGTCTCAAGGTACTCGTGGGCCTGCGTGTACTCCTGCTTGAAGCCGAAGGTGGTGAGGTCGCCCGAGCAGACGACGAGGTCGGGCTCGAGCTCGTTGATCTCCACAATCGCCCGTTCGAGCAGGCTCGGCACGAAGTGCTGTCCGCCGCAGTGGGGGTCGGAGAGATGGGCGATGGTGAACGCCCTCGGGGTCATGTCGCGAAAGTGTACGGAGGCTGCGAGTGCCGCCTGTCCGCGTAGCGGACCAGGGGAAGGGTGCAGGGAAATCGGGAGGTTCCCGCGGCGCCCTAGAACACGCCGGCGACCGGCCAGTAGCAGGCCGCCGCAACGAGCGCGGCCGCCGGGATCGTGAGCACCCACGCGGTGACGATGTTCGCCGCGACTCCCCACCGCACGGCGGACAGGCGCCTCGTCGCGCCCGCGCCCATCACCGCGCCGGAGATGACGTGCGTCGTCGAGAGCGGGTAACCGAAGTGGGTGGCCAAGTAGATCACCGTCGCCGCCGAGGCCTGCGACGCGAAGCCGCTCGGCGGCTCGATCTTGATGATCCGCTGGCCGAGCGTCCTCACGATCCGCCAGCCGCCGACGTAGGTGCCGGCCGCGATCGCCAGCCCTGCGGTGACCTTCACCCAGTTCGGGATGTAGAACGTGCTGATCGACCCGTTCGCGAACAGCGCGAGCGCGATCACGCCCATCGTCTTCTGCGCGTCGTTCGCACCGTGGGTGAAGGCCATGAAGGTCCCGGAGCCGAGCTGGCCGATGCGGAACGTGCGGTTGCCGGCGCCCGGCGTCATCCACACGAAGAGCCAGTAGATCAGGACGAGGACGGCGAACGCCGCCGCGAACGCGATCGCCGGAGCGACCAGCGCCGGGATGATCACGTCGTGCAAGAGGCCATGCCACTGGACGCCGTCCGTCCCCGCCTGGGCGAGGGCGGCGCCGACGAGCCCGCCGATCAGCGCGTGCGAGGAGCTGGACGGCAAGCCGAGCCACCAGGTCAGGAGGTTCCAGGCGATTGCGCCGAGGAGGGCGGCGAGGACGGTCGTCGTGTCGATGAGGCCCGTGTCGACGATCCCTTTGCCCACCGTCTTCGCGACCGCGGTCGTCACGAACGCGCCCGCCAGGTTCGCGACCGCCGCGACGGCGACCGCGACCCGCGGGGACACAGCCCGCGTCGACACCGACGTCGAGACCACGTTCGCCGTGTCGTGAAACCCGTTCGTGAAATCGAAGCCGAGCGCAACGACGATCGTGAGGACGAGGAGGACGTCGCCGGTCATCGTCCGGGCGGCCCTGCCGCGGCCTACCGGTTCTTGACGAGGATCGCCTCGAGGACGTCGGCCGCGTTCTCGAGCGCGTCGACGGCCTCCTCGAGCCGCTCGTAGATGTCCTTCCACCGAACGATCTCGACCGCGTTCTGCTCCGAGCGGAAGAGCGACGAAACGGCGTCCTGGAGCAGACGATCGCCCTCGTCCTCGAGCTCGCGGAGCTCGATCAGATGGCGGCTCGAGTCCCGGAACCCCTCGAGCAGCTCGACCGCGGCGGAGAGCTTGCGGGCCGCGCGCAGGATCACCTGCGCCATGTCCTTCGCCGGCTGCCGCACCTCGGTGACCCCGTAGCTCCCGATTCCGCCGGCCGCCTCGTCCACGTGGTCGCACACGTCGTCGATCGCCGTGGCCAGGCGATACATGTCATCGCGGTCGAAGGGCGTGACGAAGTTGCGGTTCAGCAGGTCGACGAGCTCGTGCGTCAGCCGGTCGCCCTCGTGCTCAAGGTCCTTGACGTCCCGCACCCGGTCCGAGCCGTTCGCGGGATAGACCTCCAGCAGGTCGACCAGCTTGCCGGCGATCTCGACCGCGTTCTCGGCCGCGCGGTTGTACAGCACGAAGAACTCGCGCCGCTGGGGAACCAGACTGAGCTTCGCCAAGGTTTTCCTCTGCTCGTGGTGGGGGTCCGAGCGGCGGGGTTGTACCACGCCTGGCCGTAGCGCAATCCGGGGACGTTGTTACCCTAGGAAGAAGTGGCGCTGGAAATACCTGATTTCCAGGCATATCGTGGCTCGGAGCCGCCGAAGTTCGCCAACCGCGCCGAGCTCGAGTGCGCGAAGATCTTCGACTTCTACGGCGTGCCCTGGGAGTACGAGCCGCGCAGCTTTCCGCTCCGGTGGGACGGCGAGGGACGCGTCATCGAGGCGTTCAAGCCCGACTTCTACCTGCCCGAGCAGAACCTCTACGTCGAGATCACCGTGATGAAGCAGTCGCTCGTAACGCGCAAGAACCGGAAGATCCGCAGGGTCCGGGAGCTCTACCCGGACGTCAAGGTCAAGCTCTTCTACCGGCGCGACATCGAGCGCCTCGCCCAACGATTCGGCCTGAAGCTCGCGTCCTAGGGTCCGCCGAAGACCCGGCCGTCGGCGACGTCTACCTCGCGGCCGGCGAGATCGCGGCCCGGGTGGCGGAGCTGGGCCGCGAGATCGCTGCCGATTACCAGCGGCTCGAGCCGCTGCTCGTCGCGCCGCTCAAGGCGAGCATCGTCTTCCTCGCCGACCTCTCGCGAGCGCTGCCCTTCCATCATGAGCTCGAGTTCGTGGAGCTCGCCGGCTACGCAGGCGCGTCGACCGGCGGGCACTCGGCGGTCCGCCTGCTGAAGGACCTCGACGTCGGCATCGACGGCCGCCACGTGCTCGTCGTCGAGGACGTCGTCGACACCGGGCTGACGCTGAACTTCCTCGTCCGGACGCTCTCGTTCCGGCGTCCCGCCTCCGTCGCCGTCGTCACGCTTCTGGACCGGCCGTACCGGCGCCTCGTCGACGACCTGCCCGTGCGCTACGTGGGCTTCACCGTGCCCGACGAGCTCTTCGTCGGCTACGGCTTCGACCTCGAGGAGCGCTATCGCAACTTGCCCGACCTGCACTTAGCCAGATCTAGCGATCAGATTTAGCCTCGGCTAAAATAACGGCGATGGCTGTCGACACCGCCGTTCTTCAGCGTCCGCACGCCGCCCTGACGCGCCGGCGGTGGCGCGTGCTTCCGTTCCTCGGCCCGGCCTTCATCGCGTGCGTCGCCTACATCGATCCGGGCAACTTCGCGACGAACATCGCCGGCGGATCGAAGTTCGGCTTCACGCTCGTCTGGGTGATCGTCGCCGCGAACCTGATGGCGATGTTGATCCAGACGCTGTCGGCGAAGCTCGGCATCGCGACCGGAAACAATCTCCCGGAGGTCTGCCGGGACCAGCTCTCGCGGCGGAAGACCATCGGCCTGTGGCTGCAGGCAGAGGCGATCGCGATGGCCACGGATCTCGCCGAGTTCCTCGGCGCTGCGCTCGGTTTCCACCTCCTGTTCGGCATCGGGCTGTTTCCCGCCGCCGTGCTCACCGGGGTGACCACGCTCGGCATCCTCGGCCTGCAGCGGCTGGGCTTCCGGCCGCTCGAGGCCGTGATCGCGGGATTCGTCGTCGTGATCGGGGTCTGCTACATCGCCGAGCTCGTGCTCGCGAAGCCGCCGCTCGGCCAGGTTGCAATCCACGCCGTGACACCGCAGTTCGCGGGCAGCGAGTCGGTCCTCCTCGCCGTCGGAATTCTGGGCGCGACGGTGATGCCGCACGTCATCTACCTGCACTCGGCACTGACGCAGAACCGGATCCCGCATCAGACCGAGGCGGAGGCGCGGCGGATCTACCGCTATACGCGCGTCGACGTGCTGATCGCGATGACGATCGCGGGGCTCGTCAATATGGCCATGCTCGTCATGGCCGCGACCGTTTTCTTCGGCAGCGGCCTCGTCAACGTCGACTCGCTCGAGACCGCGCACAAGACGCTGCAGCCGATTCTGGGCTCGGCTTCGGGCACCCTGTTCGCGCTCGCCCTGGTCGCTTCCGGCCTGTCCAGCTCGGTCGTGGGCACGATGTCCGGGCAGGTCGTGATGCAGGGGTTCATCCGGCGGCGCATTCCGCTATTCGTCCGTCGCCTCGTCACGATGGTGCCGGCCTTCATCGTGATCGCGATCGGGCTCGATCCGTCGCGAACGCTCGTGCTCAGCCAGGTCGTGCTCTCGTTCGGAATCCCGTTCGCGCTGATCCCGCTCGTGATCTTCACCGCGCGCCGCGATGTGATGGGACCACTCGTGAACCGGCGTGTGACAACGATCGCGGCCTCGATCAT
>JBKPNC010000066.1:0-9369 GCA_046732435.1 Actinomycetota bacterium | reverse complement strand
GCTCGGGCCTACCTGGCCGACGGGAGCGGCGCCGCCGACCGAAGGCCGCGCGCGACCGCCAGCGTGCCGCCGGCCCCGATCGCCGCCAGCAGCGCCGCGCCGATTCCCCACCAGAGGCCGGCGACGCTCCAGCCGATCGCTCCGTCGAGAGACCACCTGCCCGCACCGGCGAAGGCCAGGCCGACGGCGACGACCACCAGCACGAGCTCGTACTCGAAGCCTCCGTTGTAGATCCAGAAGCCCTTTCGCCTGCTGTCCGTGAAGACGGCGACCAGCATGGTCGACGCGATCAGGGTGGCCGCAAGCGGCGTTGCCAGGCCGAGTACGAGCAATGTCCCGCCGGTGAGCTCCGCACCGCCCGCGGCGAGTGCGAGCAGACGGCCCGGGCGCAGCCCGAGCGACTCGAGATACCCGGCGGTGCCGTCGACGCCGGGGCCGCCGAACCAGCCGAACAGCTTCTGTGCGCCGTGTGCCGCAAGCGTCGCGCCGACGACGACGTGAATGACCAGCAAACCGATGTTCATGAGTCTCCCTTCGAGTTCTCCTCCTGGTCTTCTCGGAGGTAGTTGCTGTTACACTTAGTGTAATGACACATACATCCCTCAAGCAGCGCGGAGTGGCCGACACCGACCTGGCGGCGTGGAAGGGCCTTCTGACCGCCCACGCGCGCGTGACGCGGCGAATCGAGGGCGACCTGGCGGCCGCCGGCTTACCGCCGCTCGGCTGGTACGACGTGCTCTGGTCGCTGCACGAGGCGCCGAATCGGCGGCTGCGAATGCGTGATCTCGCCGACGCCGTGCTGCTCACGCGCACCGGCATGACGAGGCTCGTCGACCGCATCGAGCAGGCGGGGCTCCTGCGCCGCGCGCCGGTAGCCGGCGACCGGCGCGGTGCCTACGCCGTCCTGACCGACGAGGGGGTCGACATGCTGCGCAGCATGTGGCCGGTCTATGCCGACGGCATCAATCGCTACTTCGCGTCGGCGCTCGAACCCGGCACGGCCCGGAGGCTCGCCTTGGCGCTCGAGAGCGTCGCGTCGGCGGCCTCGTAGGGCTGCAGGCGCCGCCGTCGAGTCCCCCGGCTATGCGCGCAGGTAGGCGAGAACGGCCTGGACGCGCTTGTTGTCCGCCGCCGTCTCCGGGAGACCGAGCTTGGCGAAGATGTGGCGGATGTGCGTCTCGACCGTCTTCGGCGCCACGAACAGCCGCTCGCCGATCCCTCGGTCGGTCAGCCCCTCCGCCATCAACGCGAGCACCTCGCGCTCCCGGGCGGTGAGGCTGTCGAGCGGCGACGGCGCTCGCGTTTTCCCCACAAGCCGCGCCACAAGCTCGGGATCGACCACGACCCCTCCTTCGCCGACCCGGCGGACGGCCTCCGCCAGTTGACCGGAATCGAGGACGCGGTCCTTGAGCAGGTATCCGCATCGTTGCTCGCCTCCGTCGAGTAGGCGCAGGGCGTACTCCGTCTCGACGTACTGGGAGAGCACCAGCACCCCGACCCGGGGCCAGCGCCGACGGATCGCCTCTGCCGCGGCCAGACCTTCGTCGGTGTGCGTGGGCGGCATGCGGATGTCGACGACGGCGACGTCGGGCTCTTCCGCCTCGATCCGCTGCAGAAGCTCCGGTGCGGATCCCGCCTTGCCGACCACTTCGATCGCTTCGTCGGCGAGGAGCCTTGCCACGCCCTCACGCAGGAGTACCGAGTCGTCCGCGACTACGACTCGCACGGAATCTCTGCGTGGATCCGCGTGCCGGCGCCCGCCGGACTCTCGACGGTCAGCGTGCCGTCGAGAGCGTGGACGCGGTCGGCAAGGCCGCGCAGCCCTGATCCGCGGCCCGGGTCGGCGCCGCCGACACCGTTGTCTTCGACGTCGACGACCGCGTGTCCGTCGTGTCGAGCGACCCGAACTCGCACCTTCGAGGCGCGGGAGTACTTGGCGACGTTCGCGAGCGACTCGGAGACGAGGAAGTACGCGGCCGCCTCGACCGGCTCGTCCAGCCGATCCTCGGGAAGCTCGAGAATCGTCACCGGCACCGAGGAGCGCTCCGCCAGCGACCGCACCGCAGCCGGGAGCCCCTGCTCGGTGAGGATCGCGGGATGGATCCCGCGCGCCAGCTCCCGCAGCTCGTCGAGCGCGGCGCGAAGCTCGGCATCGGCTTCGGCGAGGAGCTCGTCGGCGCCGTTCGACGACGGGCCGAGCTGCGCGCGGGCGAGCTGGAGCGCCATGCCGAGCCCGAGGAGTCGCTGCTGCGCACCGTCGTGGAGGTCTCGCTCGAGCCGGCGTCGCTCCTCGTCGCCGGCCTGGACGATCCGTGCGCGCGACGCCCGCATCTCCTCGAGCTGCAGGCGCAGTTGCGCTTGCAGGCGCTCGTTCTCGATCGCGAAGCGGGCGGCTGCGCCGGCAGCGGTGAGCAGCGCCCGGCGCTCGAGCAGTACGGGGTCGTGCACGAGCGCGGCGACCGGAGCGTCACTCGAGCCCAGCACGGTCACGGCGCGGCCGGAGCCTGAAACGGGCAGTTCGACAGGCCGTCCGTCGCGGTCGACGTACGCGCGCTGGTCGGGCAACCAGAGCGCCAGTTCGAGCGACGGGTCGCCGAGGGTCCGCGCGAGGGCGTCGCGGACCGAGCCCGGAGGCGCGTGCTCGAGCTCCACCACGAGGTCGGCAGCGGCCGAGCGCGCTCTCCGTCCCCAGAGCATGCCGGCGGCGAGGGACACCGGAATGGCGAGCGATGCAAGCGTCACGATCCAGAACCACCTCGTACTCGTCCACGAGTTCGCGGGCGAACCGTAGAGAGCGATCTGGAGAACGAACTGCACGCCGACGAAGAACGCAGCAAGGGAAAGCGGCAGCACGATGCTCCGTCCGCCTGGACTTGCGCGGAGGAGCTTCCGGACGAGCAGCGCCAGGAAGGCGACCGCGAAGGGGAGCATCAGCCAGTCGGCCACTCGCCTGATGCCACTCACGTCGTACCACGCGACGTGCGTGTAGGGGAGCGCGCAATCCCAGCACTCCTGGATGTCTCGCGCGTGCGGCATGCGCGGATCGAAGAACAGGAGCCGGGGGAGCGCGAAGAGCAGCGCCAGGGCGTAGAGAAGGGCCACGAAGCCGCGGTCGAGCCGTGACCTCAACCGGCCGGTGGGATAGGACAGGATGAGATGGGCGAAGATCGGGCCGCTGACAAACTCCATGGCCAAGCCGAACGTGACCGGCAGCCGGTGATTCCAGAAGATCCACCACGCTTCGGCGAGTGTGCCCGCAAGGAAATAGGCCGCCAGAAGCATCCCGGTACGGCTTTCGGGACGGAGCTGCCAGACGAGGACGCCGATCGCGATCCCGACGAAGGCCGCGGTGAACTCGACGACTCCGCGCTTCTGGATGATCGCCGGCTGGTCGACGTGGAACAGCGCAAGCGCCATGCCTGCACACAGCGCCCCGCCGCCCGCCAGGACGAGGAGCCGGACTGCCCTCATACCGGCTCCGCGACCATGGCGGCGAGCGCCGCCACGGTGAGGTCGCTCTTCGAGATGAAACCGCGCGCATGCTCGGTCTCGACGAGCGGGCCGAGATCCGATGCGCTGCGGCTCGACGTCAGCACGACGAGCGGCCGCTCTCGCCCCGCCGCGAGCTCCTTCGCGACCGCAAACCCGGTCGTGTCGGGAAGCAGCACGTCCAGCAGCACCACGTCAGGTCGGAGGTCGCGAACCGCAGAGAGGGCCGACGCGCCGTCCTCGGCGTCGCCGACGACGTCGAACCCGGCCGCCTCGAGCAGCTTCCGCGCAAACCGCCGAAAGCTCGGGTGGTCGTCGACGATCAGCACGGTGGTCATGCGCTCATGCTCCCAGAGCTCGACTCCCCGGACGTCCTGGATTTCCCTGATCTTCGCACGAATTCAGGGAAAGTCCTGACGACGCCGCAGAGCGCTCCTCCTACTGTCGGCTCACTTGCAGCCGGGCAACAGAGGGAGAGAACCTGATGATCGCTCGTCTCGTACTCATCGCCGCCCTGGGCGTCGCGCTCGGGTTCCCACAGCCGACCGGGGTCGAGCGGTGCGGCACACCAAGCCGCGGTGCCGTTGCCGTCGCCTGCGCGCGACCGTGAGCTCCGATCGGGTGCGCATTCGATCGCTGGGCGCGTTCGCCGTGTTTCGCGGCGACGCGCTCGTTCCCGCGACTGCGTGGCAGTCGAAGAAGGCGAGGGACGTCCTCAAGATCCTCGTCGGTCGCCTGGGGCACCCGATCACCCGCGACGCGTTGATGGAGGCGCTCTGGCCGGATCAGGACCCGCAGAGGACGTCGAATCGGCTGTCGGTCGCGCTGAGCATCGCACGCTCGGTGCTCGACCCCGACCGCCGGTTCGCTTCCGACTGGTTCATCCGCGCCGACCGCTACGCCGCCAGGCTCGAGCTCCAGCATGTCGACGTGGACGTGGTCGATTTCCTCGACGCCGCGGCCGACGGGCTTTCTTCCTACCGGGCCGGCCACGGTGACGAAGCGTCGAGGCTGCTCGAGTACGCCGCGGCGACCTATACCGGCGACTTCCTCGAGGAGGACCTCTACGAGGACTGGGCAATCCCGCTGCGCGAGCAGGCGCAGGCCGCATACGACGCCGTGGGACATGCGCTCAGGCAAGCGACCGGGCGGCACGAGGCCGCCCGGTTCGCCCACCTTCCCTGGTCGCGGGTTGCGTTCAGGCCATTCCCGGCGACGGCGCCAGCTCGACTCGCCGGCCCGCTCGCAGTTCCAGCACGCTCGTGACGATGATCCATGCACCGGTCGCGAGGAGCGCCACGAAGTCTGCGAACGGGACGAACAGGAAAACTCCAAGCGCCAGCGCCACCCAGCCGAGCCAGCGGTGACCGGCGGGGCGTGAAAGCAGCGTTCCTGCCGCGCCGAGCATCATCACGCCGAGCGCCGGGTTGAACATCATCCAGGTGCTCTCGTTGAGGACGTTGACGGCCTGCAGAGCGTTCCCGGAGAGCTTGTCCGGTGCTTCCGCAAGACCCATCGTCAACAGCGCAGTGATGCCGAACGCGGCCGCAGCCAGGACGCTGCCGCCGACGAGCATCAGCTGCCACACGCTGAACCGGTCGCCGTCGGCCCAGCGCGTCGCGAGGCTCGCAACGAAGGCGATCAGAAACGGCGCCGTCGCGGCGAGCAGGAAGGCAGCGAGCATGACGCGCGTCTGGTGCGCGTCGTAGTAGGAGGCGAGCTTCGCGCCGGACGCCGTATCTCCGGGCGTATTGCCGCCGACGAGGAGGCTCGCGACGATGAGGCCGACGAACACGATCCCCGCAACGGGAAGCAGTCGCTTGACGCTCATGGATCTCTCCTTTCCTTGGCTTCGTGAACTCGCCAACGACGCTAGGAGACGCGGCCCGTCTGCACATCGGCGCTGCCCAGGGGATCGATCTCGGGGGTAGCCCGGATTGCGCTGCGCCGCACGACGGCGAAGAATGTGAGCGTGCGGACGTTGCGGATCGGCGCGTGGCTTGTCGCCCTGGCGACTTTCGCATCCGTGATCGTCGGTGCGCTCCAGTCCTTCGACCTCTTCGCCACGACCTCGGATACGCCGCCCGCCGCGATCGTCCCGCTGGTCGCGCTCGCCGTCCTTGCGCCGAGCCTGGTGGGGCTCTCGATCGCGACGCGGCAGCCGCGGAACGTGATCGCGTGGATCCTGCTGATCGGCGCATTGACGTGCGGATCCCAGTGGGCTGACATCCTCCTCGGCGAGGGTTGGGCACTCCAGACGGGACGCGCCACCTGGCCGGTCCTGTACGCGTGGCCGATCGCCGTCGCGTTCGTCTTCCCGAACGGGCGCCTGCTCTCGCCGCGCTGGCGCTGGGTCGCCGCCGGCGCCGTCGTCAGCTTCGTCGGCTTCATGACGATCGCGCTCACCGATCCGTCGCCGTTCGATCCGCCCGACGCCTCGGTGCCGAACCCGCTCGCCGGGAACGCCGTCGGGGCGTGGCTCGTCCGCACGGGTGTCCAGTACCTGTGGATTCCGCTCTGGCTGGGGATCCTCGCCAGCCTCTTCGCCGGAGCGATCGCGATCCGCTTACGGCTTCGGCGGTCGACCGGCGTCGAGCGGCTGCAGACGCTCTGGCTGGCCTGGGCCGCGTCGCTGATTCCCCTCGGGCTGCTGCTGTGCCTGATCTCGTGGACGGCTTTCGGCTTCGTCGACTACGTCGTCTACCCGTTTCTGCTCGCGATGGAGGCGGCCGTCGCGGGCGCGATCGCGATTGCCGTCTACCGCTACCGCCTGTACGACATCGAGCGGCTGGTCAACCGGACGGCCGTCTACGCCACCGTGACGCTGGCGCTCGCCGCGGCCTACGTCGCGATCAGCCTCACGCTCGGCCTTGCGGCAGGCCGTGGCTCCGCCTGGGTGACCGCGGTGGCGACGCTCGCCGTCGCCGTGGCGTTTCGCCCGCTCCGCGCCCGCGTCCAGCGAGCCGTCGACTGGCGCTTCGACCGGGCCCGCTACGACGCGGTACGCCGGGTGGAGGAGTTCGAGCGGCTCGTGCGGGAGGGGCGACGCGCGCCGGAGCAGGTCGGGGAGGTGCTGCGTGAGGCGTTGCACGACCCGCTGGCGGAGCTCCTCTTCTGGCTGCCGGCAAGCGAGGCGTACGCAACGTCGGCCGGCGAGGTCACGGCTCCCCCGGATGACGGGCGGGCGCGCTCCGAGATCAAGCACGAAGGCACACGAACGGCCGTCCTGCTCCACGAACCCGGCTTGCTCCAGCGTCGGGCGCTGCTCGAGCAGGTGCTCGCCGCCGCGACCCTCTCCATCGAGATCGCGCGCCTCCGAGTCGAGGTTCGGCTCCAGCTCGCCGAAGTGGAGGCATCGCGTGCGCGGATCGTCGAGGCCGGGTACGAGGAGCGGCGCCGGCTCGAGCGCGACCTGCACGACGGCGCGCAGCAGCGGCTCGTCTCGCTCGGCCTGAAGGTCAGGCGCATGCAGCGCTCTCTCCCCCGCGAGGCGAGCATCCTGTCGCCGGCGCTCGATCAGATCGTGGACGAGGTCGGGGCCGCGATCGGCGATCTCCGTCAGATCGCCGCCGGCGTGCGGCCGGCGCGACTCGACGACGGCCTGTCGGCGGCGCTCCGCGACCTGGCTCGGACGGCGCCTGTACGAGTCGACGTTCGTGCCCCCGATGAGCGCGTGACGGCGAGCGTCGAGGCCGCCGCCTACTTCGTTGCCTGCGAAGCGCTCACGAACGCCGTGAAGCATTCGGCGGCGTCGCGCGTCGCCGTCCACGCGACCCGCGAGAACGGCACGCTGCTCGTGACCGTGTCCGATGACGGCGTCGGAGGCGCGGTCGCGCGCCGCGGATCAGGCCTCGCCGGACTGAAGGACCGGGTCGCGGCGCACGGCGGCACGCTCGAGATCGCGAGCCCGCACGGCGGCGGAACTCGCATCCAGGCGGCGATTCCATGCGACTCGTGATCGCCGAGGACACGGTGCTCCTGCGCGAGGGCCTCGCCGGCCTGCTCGAGGACGACGGCCACGAGGTCGTCGGCCGGGTGGGCGACGCTGAGTCGTTGCTCGCGGTCGTGGCCGAGCACGAGCCCGACCTCGCGATCGTCGACGTGCGGATGCCGCCCACCTACGAGGACGAGGGAATGCGGGCCGCCGCCGAGATCCGCCGCCTGCATCCGCAAACGGCCGTCCTCGTCCTGTCGCAACACGTCGAGAGCCGCCACGCCGTCGACCTCGTCGGCTCGGGCGGCGGCTTCGGCTACCTGCTCAAGGATCGCGTCCTCGACGTGGACGAATTCCTCGACGCCGTCGACCGGGTCGGGAAGGGCGGATCGGCGCTCGACCCGGAGGTGGTCAAGCAGCTGCTGACTCCCCCGGGCGAAGGCGACGCGCTCGCGGAGCTGACGCCGCGAGAGCGCGAGGTTCTCGGGTTGATGGCCGAAGGCAGGACGAACGCGGGGATCGCAAAGCAGCTGTGGCTGACCGAGAAGACCGTGGAGACGCACGTCGGCTCGATCCTCGGGAAGCTCGACCTCTCGCACGAGGCCGAGGGGCACCGCCGCGTGCTCGCGGTGCTCGCCTACCTGCGCGCTTCCGTCGTCTAAACAATGCGCCGGGTCAGATCGTGAGCTCTTCGACGTCCGCCCCGCGGGCGACGAAGATGCGCGAGACGAGCGCGGGTGGGAACAGGCCATGCTCGACGACACCCGGCGTCGCGGCAAGGCGCGCGGCCAGCTCGGTCGGGTCATCCACGGGACCGCGGTAGTCGGCGATCACGCCGCCGTCAGGGCTCCGCGGGACGTCGCGCAGGTCGGCCGGCTGGACGGCCCGCAGCGTCCCCTCGAGCCCGAAGGCGAGCAGCTCGAGCGGGACGGGCGGCTCGAGCTGGTCGACCACCTTCGACGAATCGGCGATGACGACGAAACGCTCGGCCGCTGCCGCGACGATCTTCTCGCGCGTGTGCGCTGCGCCACCGCCTTTGACGAGCCACCCGTCCGGCGCGATCTGATCCGCACCGTCGATGGCGATGTCCAGCCGGCCGATTCCCTCGAACGGCTCGACGGACAGCCCGGCCTCGCGCGCCGCCGCTTCCGTTTGCGGCGACGTCGAGACGCAGCGGATCGACAGGTTCCGAGCCGCGAGCGCCGGCAGGAGATACGCAACCGTCGAGCCCGTTCCGAGGCCCACGAGCATCCCGTTCTCGACCAGGGGCGCGGCCGCCTCGGCTGCGGCTTTCTTCTCGCGCTCGAGGTCAATCGCCATACCCGGCGATTCTCTCCAAATGGCTACGCGGCGGGTCGGTCATTCTCGCTAGCGTGGGACGGAGCAAGCGACGAAGGAGGGACGCATGACGACGCAGATGCAGACTGCGGTCGGACGCTTCGTCTGGCATGACCTCAGCACCACCGACGTCGAGGCGGCGAAGCGCTTCTATACGGAGCTGCTCGGCTGGAACGTCGAGGTGTGGAAGCCGGGCGAGATGGACTATCCGATGATCTTGGCGAAGGGCTCCCAGCACGGTGGGTTCGGCGAAACCCAGGGCGGCGCGCCCCCGCACTGGCTCGGGCACGTCGTCGTCGACGACCTGGACGCGGCGGGCAAGCGCGCTCAGGGCGCCGGTGGGACGATCGTCGCCGGCCCGATGGATATCCCCGAGGTGGGGAAGGTCCTGATCGTCCGCGACCCGCAGGGCGCCGTGATCTCGGCCTTCCAGCCGACGGCGGGCAGCGACGCGACCGTCCCGGAGGGCGTCTTCGCCTGGGACGAGCTGTATACGAACGACGTCGACGCCGCGAAGCGCTTCTACGGCGAGGTCTTCGGCTGGGAGACCGACGACATGGACATGGGCGGCTGGTCGTACACCGTCTTCAAGACCGGTGAGACTCAGG
>JBKPNC010000065.1:0-12221 GCA_046732435.1 Actinomycetota bacterium | reverse complement strand
CTCGCCGTAGAGCAGCCGGAGATCGACGAAGTAGCGGCCGCTCTGCCGTGGCACGGGAACGCAGAACGTGCTGTCCGCCCGGAAGAAGCGGCCCAACGGCTGCAGGAACACGCCGGTCTTGCGGGTGTACGCGGGATCGACGAGTCGCGACGTCGGGGCATGGCGCACGCTCCATTGCACCGGCAGCTTGCTTCCCGCGGGCACCTGGATGGCGAAGCGGAAGCTCACCGGGCGCTCCGGCGCGGCGCGTGCAGTCGGCGTGGGGAAGCTCTCGGGCCGGCCGATCTCCCGCTGGCACGCCTCGGCCTTCAGCTGTGGGCCGGCCAGGCTGACGGCGGACAGGTCTCCCTGCACGCGGCCGGGAAGGGAGCCGGATCCGTTCGGGTAAAAGACGACGACTGCGATCACGACCGCGGCGACGGCGGCAAGCGCTGCGAGCCCGAACCCGATTGCGCGACCGCTCGGCCGGCGGAACGATGAACGCAAGGGCGACCCGCGTCGCGTCGAGGCCGCGCGAATTCCCGGGCCAGCTTGCCCCAGAGCACCGCGCGTAGCTGCGGCAAGTGCCCCGGCCGTCCGGTACCGATCGTCCGGAGACTTCGCGAGCGCCTGCTCGATGACCGCGTCGAGCGCGCCGGGCAGGCCCTCGCGGCTCTCGGAGGGCAACGGCGGAGGATCGTGCACGTGAGCCCACATCACCGAGTAGTCGCTGTCTCCCCGAAACGGCGGCCTCCCGGTGAGGCATTCGAAGAGCACGCAGCCGAGCGAGTAGACATCGGCTCGCTGGTCGATCTCGTCCTGCGCTCGGATCTGTTCGGGAGCGACGTACTCGACCGTCCCGAGGAACTCGCCGGTGGCGGTCAGGCGGCTCTGCGAGCTGGCATGGCGGGTCAGTCCGAAGTCGGCCAGATAGCAGTGGTCGCGGCGCCGCCCGGTTGCGATGAGGACGTTGCCGGGCTTCACATCCCGGTGTACGAGCTTGTGCGCGTGCGCGGCATCGAGCGCATCCGCCACCTGCTCGACGATCGGCAGGGCTCGGTCGCTATCGAGCCCGCCCTCGTACTGGCCCAGCAGCCGGCGGAGGTCCGTTCCCTTCACGTAATGCATCGCGATGAAGAGCACGCCGTTGGCCTCGCCGGCCCGGTAGACCGGCACGATGTTGGGATGGTTGAGCGAGGCGGCGAGGCGAGACTCGCGAAGGAACCGCTCGCGGAACCGGTCGTCCTCGGAAAGACTCCGCGCGAGCAGCTTGAGCGCGACCTCACGGCCGAGTCCTAGTTCCTCGGCGAGGTAGACCTCGCCCATACCGCCACGGCCGAGTAGCCGGATGAGCCGGTAATCCGGAACACCCAGGCTGATCGTCTCGCCGTCGATCGGTCGATAGTACGTCCTCGAATCTACGAGGTCACGCGAGTTCCGGCTCGCCGCTCGAGCGCATCGGCGAGCGCCGCCGCGGACGTGATCAGCGCCTCGCCGCCGGTTGCGCGGGCGAACGCGGTCGCGGATTCGATCTTCGGGCGCATGGAGCCCGCCTCGAGCTCCGCGGCCAGTGCGTCCGCCTCTGCAGCGGTGAGCTGTCGAAGCTCCTGCTGCCGCGGTGTTCGGTACTCGCGGTAGACCGCCGCGACGTCGGTGAGGACGATCAGCCGCTCCGCGCCCAGCGCGGTCGCGAGCAGAGCGGACGCCCGGTCCTTGTCGATCACCGCGTCGACGCCTTGCAGCCGGCCGTTGCGCCGCGCAACGGGGACGCCGCCGCCTCCGCAGGCCACCACGCAGGCGCCCGCGTCCAGGAGCGCGCGCACGGCGTCGAGCTCCACGACCTCGAGTGGCAGCGGCGACGGCACGACGCGCCGGTAGCCGCGCCCGGCGTCGAAGACGAGCGTCCAGCCTCGCTCCTGCTCGAGCGTTCGGGCCCGGTCGGCACCGTAGAACGGCCCGATCGGCTTGGAGGGCTCGCCGAAGGCGGGATCGTCGTCTCCCACGACGACGTGGGTCAGCATGCACGCGACCTCACGCCCTGCGACCGGGGCCAGCTCCATTCGGATGAGCGCCCCGATCTCCGCCTGGGTCTGGGCGACGGCGACCCAGAGTGGAAGCGGAGGAACCTCGTCGGCGGCCCGCTCCTGGCGTAGGAGCTCGTTCCCGACCTGCGGGCCGTTCCCGTGCGTGATCGCCACTCGCTCCTCCGAGTCGAAGATCGGCTTCAGCGCCGCTGCAGCTTCGCGCAGGTTCGCAAGCTGCTCGGCCGCGGTGCCGCGCTGCCCGGGCCGCGTGAGGGCGTTTCCGCCCAGCGCGACGACGGTTGTCACACCAGCGCGGGTGCGCCGATCAGCCCGGCGTCGGCGAGGACGTCGGCCAGCGTCGGCTGGCCGATCTCCTCGAGCCGGTATGTGACCCGGAGCGCCGGCGTCCGGAACTCGATCAGCCGCCGTAGGTCGATCGGCGTTCCGATCAGGACGAGGTCGGCGCCGGCGCGCTCGATGGTCTCGCGAAGCTCCTCGATCTGTCCGTTGCCGTAACCCATCGCGGGCAGGAGCGCACCAAGGTGCGGATAGGCCTCGAACGTCCCGTGGATCGAGCCGACGGCGAACGGTCGCGGGTCGACGAGCTCGGCCGCACCACCCGCACGTGCAGCCAGAACCGCCGCGCCGTAGGGCATCTCGCCATGCGTGACGGTCGGGCCGTCCTCGATCGCCAGCACCCGTTTCCCCTGGATCTGCGTGCCGTTCTCCTCGACGACGAACGGTGACGCAGCGAGCACGATCCGAGCCTTCCGATTCGCGGCTCGGATCGACTCGACGACCGCCTCGACGCCCTCCGGCGGTGCCGTGTCGACCTTGTTGACGACGCAGACGTCGGCCATGCGGAGGTTCGTCTCCCCCGGGTGATAGCGCAGTTCGTGGCCGGGACGGTGTGGATCGACGACGACGATGTGGACGGTCGGCTCGATGAACGGCGTGTCGTTGTTGCCGCCGTCCCAGAGGATGACGTCGGCCTCCCGCTCGGCCTGCTCGAGGATGGCGGCGTAGTCGATGCCCGCGAAGACGAGGTTGCCCTCCGCGAGGTGCGGCTCGTACTCCTCGCGCTCCTCGATCGTGGCGTCGGCGGCGGCGAGATCCTCGTAACGGGCGAAGCGCTGCACCGCCTGGCGGCGGAGATCGCCATACGGCATCGGATGCCGGATCACGGCAACCCGCTTGCCGTCCTCCCTCAGCAGGTGCGCCACCCGCCTGGTTGTCTGGCTCTTTCCCGAGCCCGTCCGAACCGCACAGACGGCGACGACCGGCTTCTCGCAGTGGAGGAACGTCTCGTCGGGGGCCAGCAGCCTGAACGAGGCGCCGGCGGCAAGTGCGCGCGACGCGATGTGCATCACGTGCTCGTGGCTGACGTCCGAGTAGGAGAAGACGACCTCGTCGACGCGCTGTTCTTTGATCAGCGCCTCCAGCCGGCTCTCGGGAACGATCGGGATGCCGTCGAGGTAGAGCCGTCCGGCGAGCTCCCGCGGGTACACCCGGTTCTCGATGTTCGGGATCTGCGTTGCGGTGAACGCGAGGACGTTGCAGTCGTCGCGCTCGCGATAGGCCACGTTGAAGTTGTGGAAATCGCGTCCCGCGGCCCCAACGATCACGACACGAGTACGCCGCACGAATGAGAAGCATATGCAGGCCGGCAGGATGGAGAGGTCTAGGCTTGATGCGCAGGCGCATCGCTAACGTGCGGACGTGGCTGTGATCGAGGCGATCGATCTCCGCCGGACCTACCGCACGACGACGGGGACGTTCCGACGCCGCGCGCTCGATGTCGAGGCGGTTCGTGGAATCAACTTTGCCGTCGAGGAGGGCGAGCTCTTCGGGTTGCTGGGGCCGAACGGCGCCGGCAAGACGACGACGATCAAGATGCTGATCACGCTGCTCATTCCGACGTCCGGGCAGGCGCGGGTGCTCGGGCTCGACGTCGTTCGCGCTGCACACGAGGTCCGGAAGCGGATCGGCTACGTCTTCGGCGGCGACCGCGGCCTCTACGAACGCCTCTCGGCTCTGGACAACCTGCGCTACTTCGCCGAGCTGTACGGCGTGCCCCCACGCCTGCAGAAGCGGCGCATCCAGGAGCTGCTCGAGCTGGTCGGCCTCGCCGGCCGGGAGCGGGAGCGGGTCGAGGGCTACTCCCGCGGGATGCGCCAGCGCCTTCACGTCGCGCGCGGGCTCCTCCACGACCCGGCCGTGCTCTTCCTGGACGAGCCGACGATCGGCCTGGATCCCGTGGGGGCGCGCGAGCTGCGCTCGCTCGTCGCCACCCTCGTCACTGAGGAGCGAAAGACCGTGCTCCTGACGACGCATTACATGTTCGAGGCCGATCAGCTCTGCAACCGCATCGCGGTCATCGCCAGGGGAGAGATCGTCGCGGAGGGCACGCCGTCTGTGCTGAAGAGCAGGGTGGCCGACCTCACCGTCGTCGAGATCGAGACCTTCGGCGTGAGTGACCGGGCCGTCGAGCGAATTCGCGCGCTCCCGGGAGTCACCAATGTCGCGATCGAGGAGCGCGAGCAGGCGCAGGTGCTCCACGTGTCGTCGCCGAGCGGGCTCGAGCTGACGAGTGAGTTGCTTCGCCACCTCGACGGCACGAGCGTCGGCCGCGTGGCCGCGCGCGAGCCGACCCTCGAGGACGCATACGTGGCGCTGGTGAGCGACGAATGAGGACGTTCCGGATCCTGTTCCTCGGCTGGAAGCTCCAGTTCAAGATGATGTCGCGCTCGCAGTTCGACGGCGTGCTCGGGATCCTGTGGCCGCTGTTCTTCGCGACGATCGCCTTCCTCATGTTCCGCGTCGGGGGCAGCGCCCACGCGCTCGTCTACGCCTCCCTCGGCGCGAGCGTCATGGGCATCTGGTCGGCGACGGCGACCTCCGCCAGCAACGTCCTGCAGCGGGAGCGCTTCCACGGCACGCTCGAGCTGCTCGTCGCTACGCCGGTGCACTTCTCGCTGGTCCTGCTACCGATCACGATCGCGCTCTCGACGCTCGGCGTCTACAGCATGGTGGCGACGCTGATCTGGGGGCGGGTGCTCTTCGGCATCGACATCTCGATCGTCCACCCGCTGCTGTTCGCGATCGCCGTCCCGGCCACGATCCTCTCGATCGGCATGCTCGGGTTCCTGCTTTCCGTCACCGTCGTGCGTTACCGGACGGCGTGGGCGCTCGGGAACGTGCTCGAGTACCCAATCTGGCTCGTCTGCGGCTTTCTCGTCCCGCTCTCCCTCTTCCCGAGCTGGGTGCGGCCGATCTCCTGGGTGCTCGCGCCGACGTGGGGCGTTCGGGCAATCCGCGAGGCCGCGCTCGGAGGCGCGCCGCTGGTCGGCGTCCTGATGACGCTCGGGCTTGGCCTCGCCTATGCGCTCATCGGCATCGTCTGCGTCGAGACGGTGCTCCGCTCCGCTCGCGCTCGGGCGAGCCTTTCGCTGACATGACCTCGCTTCGGATCTTCTTCATCGGCGGCGTGACGAGCTATCGCGCGCTGTTCTACTGGCTCTCGCCGTGGATCTTCATACCCACGTTCCTGGTCGCTCCGCTGTTCCAGATCCTCCTGTTCACGTACATCGGGCGCACGGCAAGGCTCGAGTCGGATGAGTTCTACGTGATCGGTAACGCGTTGCAGTACGCGGCTCTGCCCTGCGTCTTCGCGATGACGAACACCATCGCCGGCGAGCGCTACCAGCAGACGCTCGGCATGATCCTCGTCACGCCGGCGAAGCGGGTGCCGCTTTTCCTCGGCCGCTCGCTCCCGGTGATCGCAAACGGCTTCTTCGTCGCAGCGTTCGCGCTGGCGGCTGCGGCGGCGCTACTTCGGATCCACTTCGCACCCGGCTCGATGGGCCCGCTCGCACTCGTGATCTTCATCGCGTCGTTTTCGTGCACCGGCCTCGGGCTGATCACCGGCGCGATCGGCTTCCGTGTCCGAGAAACGGCTCTGCTCTCGAACGTGATGTTCGGCTTTCTGCTCGTCTTCTGCGGCGTCAACGTCCCGCTGGACGACCTCCCCGGCTGGATGAGCACCGTCGCCCAGGGGATGCCCCTCACGCACGCGATCGAGGCGGCGCGCCGCGTCGCCGACGGGTCCTCGCTCGGAGCCGTGGCAGGGCTGCTGGGTGCGGAGCTCCTCATTGGCGTCGTTTACGTTGCGATCGGCCTCGTCCTCCTTCGCTTCATGGAGGTCCAGGGGCGCCGGTACGCGACACTCGAGCGCGTCTGAGCGTGCTCGGGCGTCGCGCACTATCCGATCATCGACGCGAGCGCGTCGATGGTTTGGTCGAGATCGCGGTGTTCGTCGGTGCCGTGTTGGTTGGTGTTGGGGCTGATGGTGATGCCTGCTTGCTGGTTGAGGTCGGTGAGGGCGTCGGCGTTTCCGGGTGGTGGTCGGGGGGTGGCGGTGATGGCGATGCCGTGCGGGTTGCGGAAGCGGATGCCGTGTTGGCGGTCGGGTTGGATGGTGTAGCCGCCTTCGTGGAGGAGGCGGTGGTGGTGGGTGCAGAGGAGGATGAGGTTGTCGAGGCTGGTGTGGCCGCCGTGGGCCCAGTGGTGTTTGTGGTGGGCGTCGAGGTAGTGGCGGTTGGTGCAGCCGGGCCATTGGCAGCTGTGGTTGTCGCGGGTTTCGAGTGCGGTGCGGAGTTTGGGTGGCACGGTGCGGCGTTTGCGTCCGATGGTGAGCGCCGATCCGTGCCGTTTGGTGACGGTGATGGTGGTGGCGTCGCAGCCGAGCCGGCGGGCGGTTTCGGGGCTGATGGCGGGGCCGTCGTCGAGTTCGCAGCGTCCCTGGGTGTCGTTGGTGAGCGCGGTGGCGTCGACGTGGACGAACAGCTGCGCTTGCTCCCCCGACGAGTGTTCGGCGTGCGGACTGAGTGATTGGTGGGCGAGTTCGAGCAGCGCTTCCACCTTCGGCGAGCGCGGCGGTCCGGGCGGCGGCGCCTGCCGCGCGGGTGGCCGCGACGTCGTTTCCGTCGCGTTGTGGCGGCGGCGTTCGCGGATGCGTTCGCGGGCGGCGTCGAGGGCCTTGACGAGCAGGGTGCCGTCCTCGCTGGCCAGGCGGGCTTGCAGGACGAGCGAGCCGTCGTCGTCCCAGTGGTAGCTGACGTACTCGAGCTCGTGCTGGCGTCCGGCCTGGGCGGCGCTGACCCGCTCGTAGACGCGCAGCGCGCGCACGAGCTGCGGCGCCGTCAGCGCGCACGCCAGCTGCAGCAGCCGCTGCTCGCACGCCGGCGTCGCGACGCGGGTGAGCGCGCGCACCTTGGCGAGGGTGAGCTCGCCGCGCTCGAACGCCGCCCGGATCGCCGGCAGCTCGGCGAGCGCGCGAGCGACCCGCACCAGCTCGGCGGCCTCCCAGTAGGAGACCCCGAAGCGCCAGGCGACCCAGCGCTCGAACCGATCGCCAGCGACGTCACAGCCGCGGTCGTAGTCGGCGAGGGCCTAGCCACCTGGCCATCGCCGCGTTCATGTGCGCCTGCTGCTGCGCCAGCTCCGACTCAAGCGTCTGTAATCTCGTTGTCCCCATAGACAACAAGACTAACAACCCCACCGGACGACACGCCGACTCCTACTTCGCGCCTACCTCCCGCCGGGTAAACCGGCCCAGCAAAGCGGCCCGTGCGTCCGCGCGGAGCGCGTAGACGAGGCAGAACAGCGACTCGCGAACGAGCCGCTGCGCATGCTCCGAGAGCAGGAGCGAGCGGCTGCCGGTGTCGACCGCGACCGCCGCCGCCGAGCGCAGGGCTAGCTCGCCTGCCGCCGCCCGCGAGGCGCCGATGGTGTCAGGGTCGAGCCGATCGAGCTCGGTGCGGAGAGCGTCTAGCTCCCCGTCGAGCCCCGACGCACCGAGGAGCGCGCAGCAGCGGCGGACGACGCCGAGCGGGAGCGCGGCATGGATTCGAATAAGCGCGGGTGGCGGCGGACTGGCCTCGTACTCGCCGACCGACGTGACCCGCGCCCACGGCACCACATGATTCTCGAAGCTCGCGCGAACCGTCGCGGTCGCGTTGAGCGCAACGAGGTCGAGCCGCTCGACGGCGAGCGTCTCGCTCGCCTGCGCGTCGACAAGCGCCCATACGAGCCTGCCGTCCTCGGTGCGGGCGGCGGTATGGATCACGTCGACGCGGCCCCAGCCCGAGACGAACGGCGAGATGCCGCTGAAGCGCCAGCCGTCGTCGGCCTCGCTGGCGACGAGCAGCGGGTCGCCGGCGAGCGCGCCGCCCAGCGCGAGGCCGGCCCGGCGCTCCCCGGTGCAGACGCTCGGGAGCCACGTGCGGATCTCCTCGTTGGGAGTGCCGGCCACTGCGAACACCGCGCCGAGATGCTGAACCCAGACGAACGTCGTCGTCAGACATCCCGAGGCCAGCCGCTCGATCACCCCACACACGTCCGCAAAGTCCGCCTCCAGGCCGCCGTCCGAGGTGGGGCCCGTCAGGCCGTAGAGGCCTCGCTCTGCGAGCGTGTCGAGCAGCTCGACGGGAACGACATCCGCGCGGTCCGTGGAGAGGGCAGCCGGGAAGAGCACCTCGTCGGCGATCCGCTCGGCCTCGGTGACGAGCTCGCTGCTCATGTCGCGACTCCGAATGCACCCTTGTATCAATGGCTCGTGCTGATCGCGGTGGCGACAAGCCTCGCCGCCGTCGCGGTCGTTACCGGCGCGATCTTCGCGTTCCGTAGCGGCGTTCCCGTCCCGGTCGAAGTGACAGGATCGATGCGATGAGCAGCCTCTACGACCGCATCGGCACGAGCTACCACGCGACGCGCAAGCCGGACCCCCGCATCGCGGCGCTGATCGCCGCAGCGCTCGGCGACGCGCGTTCGGTCGTCAACGTCGGGGCAGGCGCCGGCTCGTACGAACCGGTCGACCGCGAGGTGCTCGCGGTCGAGCCGTCCGAGACGATGATCGCGCAGCGACCGGCGGAGTCGGCGCCCGTCATCCAGGCAAGCGCCGAGCGGCTGCCGCTCGACGACGACAGCTTCGACGCCGCGCTGGCCGTGAACACGGTGCAGCACTGGAGTGACCTGCGGGCCGGCCTACACGAGCTGCGGCGGGTCGCCCGCAGGCGCGTCGTGATCTTCCTGCGGGACGGACGACTGGGGGTGCCGTTCTGGCTCGTCGAGGATTACTTGCCGACGGTCGTTCGCTCGCAGGGGGTCGCGGTCGAGGCAATCGAAGGCGAGCTCGGTCCGCTCATGGCTGTCCCGGTCCCGTTGCCCCGCGACTGCCGTGACGGCATGTTCAGCGCCTACTGGGCGCGACCCGAGCTGTACCTGGACCCGGACATCCGGCGGAACATCTCCAACTTCGCGGTCGCAAAGGCGGTTGACGTCCGCGAGGGCATCGGACGCCTCGCGGCGGACCTCGAGTCCGGTGCGTGGGACCGCCGGTACGGGCACCTGCGCTCGCTGCCCGAGCTCGATTACGGCCATCGGCTGCTGATCGCCGAGCTCGCCTGACCCGGCCCTAAGAGCCCGCTATTCCGATGCGATGAGCGTCCCGCCCCAGGACGCCGGATCGACGTCGGCGAGCGTCTGCGAGAACGTCCAGCGGTGGCCCACCGGGTCGGCAGCCGTGTACTGCCGCTCGCCGTACTCGAAGTCGGTCGGCTCCATCAGGATTCGCGCCCCGTGCTTGCGGGCCCGGGCGCAATGGGCGTCCACGTCCTCGACGCGGACGAGGACCGAGTGGGTCACCTCGCCGTCGCGCGGCGGCCGCTGGTCGTGCCGCACATCGGCAACGATGACCGCGCCGTCGCCGACCCGTAACTGCGAGCGGTGGCTCTCGCCGATCCGCAGCCGCTCCTCGAAACCGAACGCCTCGCTGAGCCAGGCCACCGCCTCGCGCACGTCCGGATAGACGAGCACCGGGATGACGACAGACGAAGGTATCGACCTGTTGTCCCGCACGGGCCGTCAGCCTAGGCGACCACGGAGTAGAGCCGCCACTCGCCTGGCACGCCCTTCAGCGCGTGCACGCCGCGATCCTCGAACTCGAGACCGGAGCCCGCGACCAGGTCCCTGACGGTGCTCGAGACCAGCACCTCGCCCGGTCCGGCGAGCGCCGCGACGCGCGCCCCGGTGTGAACGGCGATCCCCGCGACGGAACCGTCGTGGAGCTCGCACTCGCCCGTGTGCAGTCCGAGGCGCAGCTCGAGACCGAGGGCCTCGACCGCGTCCCGAATCGCCGCCGCGCACCGGATCGCCCGCGCGGGGCCGTCGAAGGTCGCCAGGAACCCGTCGCCCGCCGTGTCGACCTCGTTGCCGCGGAATCGCTGCAACTCCCGTCGGACGACGGTGTGGTGGGCCGCGAGCAGGTCCCGCCAACGCCGGTCACCGAGCTCGACCGCGCGCTCCGTCGACCGGACCAGGTCGGTGAAGAGGACGGTGGCGAGCAAGCGGTCGGGCTCGGGGCCACGGCGGACGCCGGTGAGGAACTCCTCGACCTCGTCGAGGATCGCATCCTGGTCGCCGACGAACGGGAGATGGTCGTCTCCGGGCACCTCGACGTATGTCGCGCCCGCGATCTGCCGAGCCATGTAGCGCGCCCCTTCGGCGCTGATCGCGCGGTCGCCTGCGCGGTGCAGGATCAGCGTCGGGACCTGGATCACGGGTAGCACATGACGGACGTCGATCTCGCCGTTCATGCGCGTCAAGGTCACAGCGGCCCCAGGGCTTGCGCTCATCCGGAGGAACGTCGACCACCAGCGGGCGAACGCCTCGTCCCCGTCGCGACTGGGCGCCCGCACGGCGAGTCCGACCGGGCCTCCCCACTCGACCGCAAGCCGCTCGGTGAAGGCGTCGTAGTCCTCCGGTCGCTGTCCGAAGGCGTAGTCCGGCGCCCAGAGCCGCCGCGCGTAGCCGCCGAAGACGACGAGTGCCGTGGTCCGCTCCGGATAGGTGGCACCGAAGAGCAAGCACATCGGCCCGCCTTCCGAGACGCCGAGCAGAGCCGCCCGCTCGGAGCCGACGGCGTCCATGACGGCGCGCACGTCGTCCATCCGCTGCTCGAGCGTCGGCAGCTGCTCGCTGGGAACGCGGTCGGACATGCCGGTTCCTCGCTTGTCGAAGAGGATCAGGCGCGAGAACGAGGCCAGCCGCTCGAGGAATGCCGCATAGCCGGGCTCCTCCCAGAGGTATTCGAGGTGCGAGACCCAGCCGCTGACATAGACGAGGTCGCGCGGCCCCTCGCCGAGCACCTGGTAGGCGATGTTGACGTCGCCGCTCCGCGCATAGCGCGTCTCGTGGTGCACGGACGGAGTTTCGCGCATGATGCGCGCGGATTCGATGAAGGCCGCGCGATTACACGCCTACGGCTCGAGAAAGCTCTGCCTCGATGCGGTCGACGAGCCGGCCGCCACCGCGGAACACGACGTCGTCGTCCGTGTCGGCGGTGCCGGTCTCTGCCGCACCGATCTGCACATCATCGAGGGCCGCCTGGGCGATGCCGTCGGCGATCTTCCATACGTCCTCGGGCACGAGAACGCGGGCTGGGTACACGAGGTCGGCCCGGCCGTCTCGGGCATCGCCGTCGGCGATCCGGTCATCCTCCATCCGCTGGCGACGTGCGGCCGCTGTCCGGAATGTCGGGCCGGCAACGACATGCACTGCGCCGACCACAGCTTTCCGGGACTGACGGCCGACGGCGGCTTCGCCGAGCTGGTGAAGACGAACGACCGTGCCGTTCTCCCGCTGCCTTCCGGGCTCGAGCCGGCGGCCGTAGCCCCCCTCGCCGACGCCGGCCTCGCGGCCGTCCACGCCGCGAAGCGAGCCGCGGGGTGGCTCTCGCCCGGCGCGAGTGCCGTGGTCATCGGCGCGGGCGGGCTCGGTCATCTCGGCGTGCAGTGCCTGAAGGCGCTCACGCCGGCCCGAGTCATCGCGATCGACACGTCGGAGCACGCCCTCGAGCTCGCCCGCGAGGTCGGGGCCGACGAGACCGTATTGGCTGACGGGCGACACGTCGAGGCCGTGCGCGAGCTCACCGCCGGCGGCGGCGCGGCGGTCCTCGATTTCGTGGGCGACGACGACGCGATCGCGGCTGGGCTGGCCCTTGTGCGCCGGGGCGGTGTCTACGCGGTCATCGGGTACGGCGGGATCGTGTCGATCCCGGCGATCGAGCTCGTCGCTTCGGAGCTGACGATCGTCGGCAACCTCGTCGGCACGTACACGGATCTCGTCGATCTCCTGGCGCTGGCCGGCGCGCAGGAGGTG
>JBKPNC010000064.1:0-16729 GCA_046732435.1 Actinomycetota bacterium | reverse complement strand
CCCCTCGAGCGCGTCCAGCGCGGCGGCGACCGCCGCGACGCGGGCCGCGTCCGGCCCGGCCCCGTCGAGCGCCGACTTCGCCCGCCGCGCGCGGAGAAGCAGGTCGAGCGCGATCGCGGCCTGATTCGCGAACATCCCGAGCAGGTCCATCTCGGCGAGGCTGAAGGCGGTCTGGCGGTCGAGGACCGAGAGCACCCCGAGCGCGCGCTCCTCGTGGAGGAGCGGCACCGCCATCAGCCCTTCGGGCACGTAGCCGGTCTGCTCCGCGACGTCGCGGGCATGCCGCGGGTCGTGGCTGACGTCGTCGATCACGAGGGGCTGGCGCGTGTTCAGCACCCAGCCGCTGATGCCCTTCCCTGACGGAAAGCGTTGCCCGACCAGTGTGTCCTCGCCTTCGCCGGCCACGGCCTCGAAGACCAGCTCATCGGTCTCCTCGTCGAGGAGGACGATCGACGAGGCAGCAGCCGCGAACATCGAGCGCGCGACCTCGACGATCGAGCGCAGGAGGGCGCGGTGCTGCTCCTCGGCCGCGAGGACGCCGGCGGCGACCGCGGCCCGGAACCGATCCTCGTTCACTGCCTTCCTCCCACATTGTCGGCCGTCAGGTAGAGGACGCTCTTGAGCTGGAACGGGGTCAGCTCGGGGTGCTTGCTCAGGATCCGAGCGCAGATCGCCGTCATATGCGGCGTGGCGAAGCTGTTGCCCGTCGCCCGCAGCCGCGAGCCGCCGATCCAGGCGACCTCGACGCCCACGCCGCGCGCGAAGAACTCGACCGGCGGATCCGGGTTGTAGTAGTAGACGAGCGGGTCGGGTTGCTCGTGGCTCCCGACCGAGATCACGGACGAGAACCGCCACGGGTAGCTCTCGACCGGCATGTTGTGCGCCGACGCGACGACGACGGTGCGGCGGAAGTACGCACGATCGGCCAGCTCGTGGAGGATCTCGGCGAAGTTCCGCTTCGTCGTGGAGAGGCTCATGTTGATCAGGTCGAAGCCCTGATCGACCGCCCAGCGGAGGCCTGCGAGCAGGGCGGCGCCCGTGCCCGTGAAGCCGGCGCCGAGGACGCGTACGCTGAACACCCGGGCATCCGGCGCCAGCTCGCGCACGATGCCGGCGCAAGCGGTGCCATGACCGCAGACGTCGCCTTCGACGTCCTCGTCGACGACCGGCTCCCCGTCCTCGCCGATGGAGACGACCACCGCCTGATCGATGTCGCCGACGAGCTCGTGTCCCGCCTCGACGCCGCTGTCGAGGATGCACACGCGCACCCCGTCCCCGGTCGCGCCGTCGAGCGCCCATGCCCGGGTGACCCGCTCGGGCCACTCGGACGGGAGGGCGATCCGGTCGACCTCGCCCGCCGGGAGGCTCCACGCCGGAATCGGCTCGGAATCGCGTTTCGCTGCCGCTTCGGCCACGGTGCGATCCTAAACTCGTGCCTGATGCCGATCGGGCGTTCGCGGCGGCGGATGTCGGCGGCGCGCCTGGACGCGATCGCCCGCAGCCTCCTGGACGCATCGAAGCTGGTTGCGCTCGCGACCGTCACGCCCGGCGGCAGGGCACACGCCAACACCGCCTACTTCGCGTGGTCGGAGCGATTCGACCTGGTCTGGCTCTCGGAACCGAACGCGACGCACTCCCGGAACGTGCGCGCGAACGGCAGCGTCGCGGCGGCGGTCTATGACTCGAGCCAGTCGTGGGGCCGGCCCGATCGCGGCATCCAGCTCTTCGGCGCGGGCCGCGAGCTGCGCGGAGCCGCCGCACGCGAGGCCGGGCGAGTCTACGCGGCCCGGTTTCCCGCGTACCGGGAGTCGGAGCTCGGCGCGTACCGCTTCTACCGGCTCCGCCCGCGACGCCTGAAGCTCTTCGACGAGAAGGCGCTCGGTACGGGCGTCTTCGTGACGGCTTCGGTCACGCAAGGGCGGCTGGCCTGGGTGCGAACCGAGCTGTACCGGCAACGCTCATGACGGACGAGACGGTGCGAATCGTGCCCTGCGGTGCGGAGCGGGCCGGGGAAGTTCACGAGCTGACACAGCGAGCATTCCAGCAGCACGGTCGTCTCGATCCGCCCTCAGGTGCGCTCAGGGAGACGCCGGAGCGCGTCCGCGACGACCTTCAGGCCGGCGGCGGCGCCATCGCAGAGCTCGGCGACCAGCCGGTTGGTTGCCTGCGCTGGCAGCTGACGCCGGCCGGGGACCTCCACGTCAGGCGGGTGGCGGTGGAGCCGCGATGCCGGCGGAGCGGCATCGGACGAGGGCTGATGGCCTGGGCCGAGCGGGAGGCCACGCGCCGCGGCTGCCCCGGGATTTCGCTCGGCGTCCGCATCGCCCTTTCGGACAACCTCGCGTTCTTCCGGAGCCTCGGTTACGAGGTCGAGGGAACGCACCGGCACGACGGTTACGACCGGCCGACCTGGTTCGCGCTCCGCAAACGGTTGACGAACTCGCGATGAGTGCGCGCAAAAGTGGTAAGGAGTCCGTGGCGGAAACCTGGTTTCCCCCGCTCTTAGAACAGCTTCTGGAGCTTCATCGCGGCGCCCATGTCCCCCTTCACCTTGAGCTTGCCGGTCATGTAGGCCGTCGTCGGGTTCTGCTGGCCGTTTGCGATCCGCTCGAACGTGTCCGCGGACGCCGAGATGGTCACGTCCGCCTGCTCGGCACCCTCGCTGACCTTGACCTGCCCGTCGTTCACGCGCACGGTCCACTGACCGGCGCCGTCGACATCGAATACGTAGGAGTTGTTCATGCCGGCCGTTTTGGCCGGATCGACCTTGCTCTCGAGCTCTGCGAAGAACTGTTTCACGGTCTCGGACACCACGCCTCCTTGGTCCTGAGGAAGGCCACGAGCCTAGCCGAGTTACGCCGGCTCGAGCTCGAGCGGGCGCCGCGACCGAGTCGGCGGCAAGAGGGCCGCCAGCGCGATTGCCGGGATCGGCGCGACGGCCGCGACGTAGAGCGCCGCTCGGAGATCGATGGCGTCCGCGATCCCGCCGAGCACGACGGCGGCGATCCCGCCGAGCCCGATCGACAGGCCGATCGAAAGGCCCGACGCCATGCCCACGTGCCGCGGCAGGTACTCCTGGCTCATCACCATGGTGACGCCGAACGTCCCGATGACGCCGATGCCGACGCCGGCCAGCGCGATCGCGCCCGGAACGCCGCCGACGATCACGTAGGTCAGGATCAGCGGCGGCAGCGCAAGCACGCTGACGAGCTGGATCGGCCGACGACCGACCCGGTCGGCGAGGGGACCTGCGAGCAGCGTCCCCGCCCCGCCGGCGAGGAGCATCAGCGAGAGCAGGTGATTCCCGTACGCCTTCGAGTGGCCGAGCGAGACCTCCCAGAGCGGAACGAAGGTGATCAGCCCGAACCAGGCCACGCTCCGGAAGGCAACGACGCCGAGGAGCAACGCGATCGCGCCCGGCCGGTCCGGCGCGTCGACGCTTCTGTCCGGTGTCGCCGGCGCGGGTACGAAGCCCTCGAGGTAGGGAACGAGCGCGAGCAGCACTGCTGCCACGGCGATTCCCGGAGCCGCGAGCAGCCAGCCGCCGCTCAGCCCCAGCGCCAGGATCAGCGGGGTCGTCAGCGTCGGCCCGAGCCCGTAGCCGAGGTTCCCGCCGATCGAGAACAGCGACATGCCGCTCGCCCGCCTCCGTCCGCTGGTGTAGGCCGCGAACTTCGAGCCCTCGGGGTGAAAGGCCGCGACGCCCAGACCCGAGAGCACGACGCACAGCGCGACGAGCGGATACGACGGCGCATCCGCCGCGAGCGCGATTCCGATCCCTGCGAGCGCGACCCCCGCCGGGATGAGCCAGGTTGCCCCGCGACGGTCGGACCACAGTCCGAACAGCGGCTGAACGATCGACGAGGAGAACGCCGAAGCCAGGATCAGCCCGCCGGCGAGCGCATATGAGAGGTCGAAGCGGTCGACCAGGAACGGCAGCAGCGCGGGCAGCGCCCCGTTCGCGAAATCAGTCGCGAAGTGCCCGCTCGAGAGCGCCGCCATCGCCCGCCTGTCGATCGCCGCGCGCACGCGGCCAACCTAGCGCGCTACCGCGACTCGTCGTCGGGCGGGGGCTCGGAGTCGCGCTCGAAGTCCGCGGGGGCGCCGTCGGCGTAGGGGTAGTCGCTGCGCGTCGCTACGTCGTCCTTGCGTCCCTCGTAGTCCTCTTCGGCCACGTCGCGCTCGGCCTGCGTCAGCCGCCCCTCATCCTCGGCGGCCTCGCGCGTGTCCTTGCTCCACCACGAACGGAGTCGGTCGAGCAAGCTCATGCCGCCGTCTGGTCGACGGACCTCAGGTGCTTGGCGATCAGCGCGTGCGTCAGGCGATGCTGCAGGCGCACGATCTTCCGCCGGTTGCGCTCGAGGCGTGCAGCGCTGGCCCCCCGGGCACGCAGATCCTGCCGTCGCTTGACGAGCTCGCCCAACTCGCGCTGGAGCGAGTCGCTCGACCGCCGGCGCCGGCGGGCAACTCGGTCGCGGAGATCGTGAACCGCTGTCGCGCTCATCTCTCTTGTGACGACAAAGCGAAGACCTGGTTTGTCGAGAACGCGAGGTAGCACGAACCTACGGCGGGGGTCGGATAGCATCGGGCGCCGACATGGCGGAAGTTGACGTCTCGGCAACGGATTCGGCAGATGTGACGGTAGACCTGCTCGCGGTCGCGTTGCTCGAGCCGGCCGGTGATCTGAGCGGACCGGCTCGCGAGCTCGACACCGCGCTCCAGGGCATGCTCAGCCGCGCGGCTGCCGACGGCGAGTTCCGCGGCACGTTCAACAGCGCGGTCGTCGTCCACACGAACGGCCAGGTCCCGGCCCGGCGAGTCGCGCTTGCCGGCCTCGGGCCCGCAGAACGCCTCGACGCCGACGCGTTCCGTACCGCCGGCGGCGCAGTCGCGCGCAAGGCGCGCGAGTTCGGCGCGTCCGTCGGCTGGCTCGTGGATCCATCGTTGCCGCTCGCGGCGGACGAGCAGGCGCGCGCGCTCGTCGAGGGAACGCTTCTCGGCGCGTACGACCCGGGCCTGTACAAGACGGACGGCGGCCGGCAAGGAATCGGCCGGGTCGTCGTCATCGGCGAGGGCCTGGAGGAGACCGTCGGCCGCGCAGCGCGCGTCTCCGCGTGGACGAACCGTGCCCGCGACCTCTCGAACATGCCGCCGAACGAGCTCACGCCGCAGCGGCTCGCCGCCAGGGCCGAGGAGATTGCCTCCGGGAGCGAGCATCTCCAGGCGCACGCGCTCGGGCTCGACGAGGTCCGCGATCTGGGCATGGGCGCGTTCGCCGCGGTGGCGCAGGGAAGTCACAACCCGCCGAGGTTGATCATCATGCGCTACGATCCGCCGGGAGCGCGCGACGACATCGTCCTCGGGCTCGTCGGCAAGGCAATCACGTTCGATACCGGCGGGATCTCGCTCAAGCCGGGCCTGTACATGGAGGACATGAAGGGCGACATGTCCGGCGGAGGCGCGGTCGTCGAGGCGACCGGCGCGATCGCCGACCTCGAGGTGCCGCTTCGCGCCCTCTCGGTTGTCGCGGCCACGGAGAACATGCCGGGCGGAGGCGCCTACCGGCCGGGCGACATCCTCCATGCCCTGAACGGCAAGACGATCGAGGTCATCAACACCGACGCCGAGGGCCGGCTCGTGCTCGCCGACGCGCTCACCTACGCGCGGCAGCAGGGCGCGACGCACCTGCTCGACCTCGCCACCCTGACCGGGGCGATGGAGCTGGCGCTCGGGGACCTCTACGCGGGCGTGTACGCGAACGACGACGAGTGGCGCTCGGCGATCGTCGACGCCGGCGAGGCGAGCGGCGACCACCTCTGGCCGTTCCCGATGCATCCGCGCTACCGCCGCTACATCGACTCCGCCTTCGCGGACATGAAGAACGCGACCGTCATCAGGCAGGCGTCGCCGACGCTCGCGGCTGCGTTCCTGGAGGAGTTCGCCGGCGACGGCCCCTGGGCGCACATCGACCTCGCGGGGCCCGCCTTCTTCCGCTTCGATCGCGGCGACTACCTGAGCCAGCGCGGCGGAACGGGCTACGGCGTCCGGCTCATCGTCGAGCTCGCCGAGCGGCTCGCCGCCCGCTAGCCCGATGGATTTCGACCTCTCGGAAGAGCACGAGCTCGTGCGCGCCACCGTGCGCGAGTTCGCGCTCGAGCGGGTGGCGCCGATCGCCGCGGAGCTCGATCGCGACCACCGCTTCCCCTACGAGCTCGTCGGGGAGATGGGGGAGCTCGGCCTCATGGGCATGACGGTGCCCGAGGAGTACGGCGGAGCGGGCGCCGACACGCTCTCGTACGCGATCGCGGTCGAGGAGCTGACCCGAATCGACTCGTCAGTCGCGATCACGATGGCCGCCCACCATTCGCTGGGCACGATGCCCATCTACCTCTTCGGCAGCGAGGAGCAGAAGCGCGAGTGGCTGCCGGACCTCGCGTCGGGCCGCCGCCTCGCCGCCTTCGGGCTCACGGAGCCTGAGGCCGGCTCCGACGCGGGGGCGACGCGGACGACCGCCGAGCTGCGTAACGGCAGCTGGATCGTCAACGGCTCGAAGATCTTCATCACTAACGCGGGCACCGAAATCACCGCGTGCGTGACGATCACCGCGCGCACCGGCGAGGACGAGGTCTCGAACATCGTCGTTCCGAACAAGACCCCGGGCTACGCGATCTCGGAGCCGATGGAAAAGCTCGGCTGGCGCGCGTCCGACACGCGCGAGCTGTCGTTCCACGACTGCACGGTTCCGGAGGGAAATCTCCTCGGCCCGCGGGGCGAGGGGTTCCGCCAGTTCCTCGAGATCCTCGACGGCGGCCGCATCTCGGTGGCGGCGATGGGCGTCGGCCTGGCCCAGGGCGCCTACGACCTCGCACTCGGCTATGCGCGCGAGCGCCGGCAGTTCGGGCGCCGGATCGCCGACTTCCAGGCGATTCAGTTCAAGCTCGCGGACATGGCGACCGAGATCGAGGCCGGGCGGCAGCTCGTCTACAAGGCCGCGTGGCTGAAGGACGCGGCCCGGCCGTTCGCCCAGGAGGCGGCGATGGCGAAGCTCTACACGGGCGAGCTCTCGCACCGGGTCGCGAACCATGCACTCCAGATCCACGGCGGGTACGGGTACATGGACGAGTTCGCCATCTCGCGCTTCTACCGCGACCAGAAGATCCTCGAGATCGGCGAGGGGACGAACGAGGTGCAGCGCATGGTCATCGCCCGTCACCTGCTCGCGGAGTGAGCCGCGGCCTTCGCTTCGGCTGCATCGTCCTCCAGAACCGCCCCGTCGACGAGCTGGTGCGTGCGTGGCGGCGCGTGGAGGCGCTGGGCTTCGACAGCCTGTGGGTGGCGGATCAGCTCGGGAGCACAGCTCGGCCCGACTGGCCGTGGTTCGAGGGCTGGACGGCGCTCGCGGCGATGGCGCGTGAGACCGCCACGATCCGGATCGGGACGCTCGTCGGGTCGATCGCCCTCCGCGCGCCGGCGGTGATGGCCAAGCAGGCGGTGACGATCGACCACCTTTCCGGCGGCAGGCTCGAGCTCGGTGTCGGCGCAGGCGGGTCGGTTCTCGACCACGAGCTCCTCGGCGAGCAGCCGTGGACGCCGCGCGAGCGGACCGACCGCTTTCGGGAGTACGTGCAGGCGCTCGAGCGGCTTCTGCGCGACGAGCCAGGAGGATTCGAAGGGCGGTACTACCGCGTGGCCGATGTCGCCGTGCAGCCGCGACCGGTGCAGGCGCCGCGCCCGCCGCTGACCGTCGCCGCGTGGAGCCCGCGGAACATCCGGCTCGCGGCGGAGGTCGCCGACGCCTGGAACACCATGGGCGGTCTCGGCCTCGACGCCGCGCAAGGACTCGAGGCGGTCCGCCGTCAGAGCCGCCGGCTCGACGAGGCGTGCGAGGCGGTCGGCCGCGACCCGGCCTGGCTCCGGCGCTCGCTGCTCCTGCACGAGTCCTGGATCGCAGACGAGCCGTTCGCGTCCGAGGCTGCCTTCCGAGACTTCGTCGAGCGCTACCGCGCCGTTGGCATCGACGAGTTCCTCTTCTACTACCCGGCGGAGGAGTGGGGCCGGAAGACCCGAGTCGAGCCCGGCTTGCTCGAGCGGCTCGCGGAGGAGGTGCTCCCCGAGCTTCGCGCCGGCTCGTGAACTTCCAGAAATACAGCGGGGTCCGCTGTTAGCCTCGAAAACGTGCTGTTCCAGCAGTTCGTCGACGACGACCTCGGCTGCGCGTCCTACCTGATCGGCGACGAGGGCACCGGCGAGGCGGTGGTCGTCGACCCCGCGTACGAGATCGCGCCGTATCTCGCGGAGGCGGAACGGCGGTACGCCCGCCTCGGCCGCGTCCTCGAGACGCACACGCACGCCGACCATGTTTCCGGCCACGGGCGTCTCGCACTCGAGCACGGCCTTCCGGTCGCCATCCATCCCGCGGCGGAGCCGGAGTACCCGTTCGAGCCGATCGAGGACGATGACGTCGTCGAGGTCGGAGCGGTGGCCATCCGCGTCCTCCACACGCCCGGACACCGTCCCGAGCACTGCTGCTTCGTAGTGGCGGACCGGGCACGCGCCGACGAGCCGTGGCTCGTCCTGACGGGTGATTCGCTCTTCATCGGCGACGCCGCGCGGCCCGACCTCGCAGTCGGCGCGCGAGAAGGCGCGGAAGGGCTGTTCCACAGCCTCCGGCGGCTGGTCGAGCTCGGGGACGCTGTCGAGCTGTATCCGGGCCACGTCGCCGGATCGCTCTGCGGCGCCGGTATGAGCTCGAAGGCCTCGTCGACGATCGGCTTCGAGCGACGGTTCAACCCCGCGCTCGCCTTCACGGACGTGGCGGAGTTCGTCAACGAGCGCATGCGCGTTTCGACGCCGCGCCCGCCGACCATGGATCGCGTGGTGGAGCTCAACCGGGGCCCCTTCCTCGGCGCGCCGGAGCCGATCCGGCCGCTCGACTCGCCGAACGGCGCCCTTGTCCTCGACGTCCGGAGCGAGCGCACCTTCGTCGAGGGGCACGTCCCGGGCGCGCTCAACGTCCCGGTGTCCGGGACGAGCTTCGCCACGAAGGCCGGGTTCCTGATCGGCCTCGACGAGCGGATCGCGGTGCACGCCTCGTCCCAGGACGAGGACCAAGAGGCGGCTCGCGGGCTCCGCTCGGTCGGATTCCTCGACCTCGCCGGCTACCTCCTGCGGCCGGACGCGAGCGAGCGGACCGAACCGGTCGACCTCGAGCAGCTCGAGCGGCTGCTCGCGGACGGTGACGTGCAGCTCGTCGACGTGCGTGAGAAGGACGAGCGCGACGAGGGCTACATCCCCGAGAGCCGGCATCTGCCGTACCGCCAGGCGCGGGCGTGCGCGGAAGAGCTCGATGGGCGCCCCGTCGTCACGATCTGCGAGACCGGCGCGCGTGCGGCAATCGCGGCAAGCGCCCTCAGGCACGAAGGCGTCGATGCCCGCCCCGTTCTGGACGCGGGCATCGACGACTGGCGGGCGCAGGGCAAGCCGCTCGTCTCGTTCCGCCGCTGCGGCGGCTGAGCCTACGCGGACGCGGCGAGCAGGGCCTCGCCCTGCCGGAGGTAGCGCGTCGCCCCGACCGAGCGGTAGAAGGCGAGCGCCCGCTGTAGGTGTGCGTCCGCCTCGGCGCGCCTGCCGGCCTCGACGAGCGCGCGCGCGGCGCGCAGGCGAGCATCAGCCTCGTCCACGAGCGACCCCATGGCCGCGCAGATGTCGGCAGCCGCCGCGAGGTCGCCGCTCAGAACCGCACGAGCTGCATCGGCCCAGGGTCGGATACCGGAAACCCAGTCGGCGTTGCGATCACCGATGTCCACCGCGGCGAGCGCGATGTCGGTGAGGCCGGGCCCATCGTAGTCGGTGATTCCACGGGCCTCGACCAGAAGCAAGCCGACCTCCCGGCGACGGCCGAGCTCCACGAGCACGCGTGCCCGTGCCCCGAGCGCCGGAAGCCGGACTTGCGGGTCCCGGCTCTCAGCCTCGAAGGGAAGCCGGCTGTCGTCGAGGGCGCCGTCGTCATCGCCCCGTGCGAGCCGGATCAGGCTCCGCGCGTCCCGGCACGTAGCCTCGATGTAATGCGGAGTTCCCGCCTCGGCGGCCGCGATGACCTCGCTCGCGAGCGCGTCGGCCTCGTCCCACCGCCCGAGCAGGTAGCACTCGTACGCGCGCTCGCCCCGGAACCAGCGGACGTGGTACGCATCGCCGAACCGCAACGCCGTCTCGAGGCCCCGCGCTTGGAGCGCGAAACCCGCTTGCAGCTGACCGTCACGCACGAACGTGTCGCCGAGGTTCTTGCAGACGCGAACCACGCCGGGGACCCAACTCAGCCGTTCGCTGATCGCGAGACTTTCCTCCATCTCCGGGAGCCAGCCCTCCTCGCCGAGACCGAACCGGCACACAGCGAGAGTGAGAAGCGCGTGAGCGCGGATGTCTTCGAGCTCGTGTGACCCGGCGATCTCGAGCGCCGCTCGAGCGCGCTCGATCCCCTCCTCCCACTTGCCCGCGACCATGGCCTGCATCGCCATTTGCGCGTACGCGTTGGCACTCGATCGGGACGGCTCCGCGTTCGCGAGCAGGCCGGGAACCGTGTCCCAGTGAGATTGCGCGAGGGCGAGCTGTCCTTCGTTCCACCGGAGGAACCCGAGCTCGACCTCGGCCTCGGCGGCCGCCGACCGCGCGCCCTGCGCAAGCAAGCCGTCGCGTGCCTCGACCAGGAGGTCGAGCGCCTGCTCGTCCCGCACCAGCACGCGAAGGATCCGCCCCAGCGCGAGCTGGAGCGCCGGCCGGTCTGGATCGTCGCGCGGCCAGAGCTCGAGCGCGGCGGCGTAGAAGCGGGCCGCGGCCGGGATCGCACCGAGTGCGGCGGCCCGCTGCGCCGCTCGGCGCAGCGCAAGACGCGCGCGGTCGGCGATGTCTCCCGGGTCCCCACCCGCAGCGGTGATCAGCTCGAGCGCCGATGAGTAGTGATGTGCGAGTAGCTCGGCGAAGTCGTCCGACCGCTCGCTCACTTCTTCGATCCACTCTGCGGTGCGCCGATGGTTCTCGCCCCGACGCCGCCGCGGTATCTGCCCGTAGGCGACATCCCGCACGAGCGCGTGGCGGAAGGCGTACTCCATTTCGCCCGCGACGGTCGAGCGGCGTTCACGCCGGATGAATTCCCGTCGCTCCAGCGAGTGGAGCAGCTCGGGCAGCGAGCCATTGGAGCCGAGCGCGGCGAGTGCAGCGGGCCAGAACACCTTCCCGACGACCGCGGCATGCTGGAGCGCGGTCTTCTCGTCAGCCGGGAGGGAGTCGAGCCGCGCCGCGATGATGCCCTGCACAGTCTCCGGCAACGCCAGGTCCTTCGCCGAGCCTCCTTCGACGAAGAGCCTGGCGTACTGCTCGGCGTAGAGGGGGTTGCCGCCCGCACGCGCGAGGAGTGCCGTCTGTGTCTCCGCCGGGAGGACGGCACTTCCGATCAGCTGAGCCACGAGCTGGGCAGCATCGCTGTCGGAGAGCGGGGACAGCCCGAGTGTTGCGGCGTTCAGCTTCCCGCCGCCCCATGCCGGCCGACGGTCGAGGAGCTCCGGCCGCGCGGTTGCGACGACGAGGATCGGTACATCAGACGCCCACTCGACGAGATGGTCGACGAAGTCGAGCAGACCGTCATCGGCCCAGTGCAGGTCCTCGAACACGAGCACGAGCGGACGAACCTCTGCCAGCGACTCGAAGAAGCGGCGCCATGCCGCGAAGGCTTCCACGCGACTCTCCTCGAGCTGCTGCTCGTCGGAGAGGCCGATCAGCGACTTCATGTGCGAGAGCACCCAGTCGGGGTCCTCTTCGACGAGGTCCCGAACGGCGCGCCCGAGTTTCGAGACCGCTCTATCCGTCGAATCGGTGTCGAGGATGTCGGCCTGAGCCTTCACCATCTCCCCGACCGCCCAGTACGCGACGCCGTCGCCGTAGGGCAGGCAGCGCCCCTGGCGCCACGTGATCAGCTCGGGATCCGCGTCGACTGCGCGCAGCAGCTCGAGGACGAGCCGTGACTTGCCGATCCCGGGGACCCCGACGATGGTGATGAGCTGCGGCGCGCGAGACTCGCGGGCGCGGGCAAGCGCGCCGGTGAGGAGCTCGAGCTCGCGCTCCCGGCCGACGAGCGACGTGCGCGGCGCTTCGTCCACGTCCACCCCGAAGCGCGAACGCGCCCCGACCGCCTTGTACACGGCCACAGGCAGTGCCTTGCCCTTCGCCTCCACCGCCGGCGCCGCCTCGAAGACCACTTGCTGCTCGGTCGCCCGATACGTCGCTTGGTCGACCAGGATCCCGTTCTCCGGTGCGGCGGTCTGCAGCCGCGCCGCGGTGTTGACGACGTCGCCGGAGGCCATCGCTTCCCCCGCCTCCGGACGAGCCCCAAGTGTGACGAGCGCCTCGCCGGTCGTGATGCCGATCCGGACCTGGAGGCTTTCCTCCTCGCGCGCCCAGTCGCGGATCGCGAGCGCCGCCCGCACCGCCCGCTCGGGATCGTCCTCGTGCGCACGCGGAGCGCCGAACAGCGCCAGAACGGCGTCGCCGGCGAACTTCTCGACCGTGCCGCCGTGGCGCTCGAGCTCGCCCCGCACACGCTCGTGGTAGGGACGCAGCACCGCCTCCACGTCCTCGGGATCGAGCGACTCCGCCTGCGCGGTGAAGCCCACAAGGTCGCAGAACAGGACCGTGATGACCTTGCGCTCGCGCTGGATGTCCGCGCTCACCCCGCCGAGTCTATGACTACTTCAGGCGCTCGACGGTGTAGCCCCGGCGCTCCATCGCTGCGATCAGCGCCCGGCAGTGCTCCTGGTCGCGCATGGCGAGCGTGAGCTCCACCTCGCTCTCGGAGACCGGCACCTCCATCCCCTCCCGGTGGTGCTCCACAGAGATCACGTTCCCCCGCTCCTCGGCGACAAGCGACAGCAGCTTGATCAGCTCGCCTGGACGGTCCGCGAGCCTCGTGCGCACGACGAGGTAGCGGCCGGCGAGCGTCAGCCCGTGCCGCATCACCGAGATCAGGAGCGTCGCGTCGATGTTGCCGCCGGACAGCACTGCGACGGCGGGCCCCGTCCCGCGGACGCGTCCAGAGAGGAGGGCCGCGACGGGCGCCGCGCCGGCACCCTCAACGACGAGCTTCCCCCGCTCGAGGAGGAGCACGATCGCCTGGCTGATCTCCTCGTCGGTGACGGTGACGATGTCGTCGAGCAGCTCGTCGAGCAGGCCACGCGTGAACTCGCCCGGCTCCTTGACCATGATCCCCTCGGCGATCGTGAAGCCGTGCTCGGTGGATCCGGCGAACGGCGCGCACTTCGCCGCCTGCACGCCGACGATGCGGACACCGGGGCGCACGGCGCGAAGCGCCAGCGCGATCCCCGAGGCGAGACCGCCGCCGCCGACGGGCACGACGACCTCGGCGACGTCCTCCAGTTGCTCGGCGAGCTCGAGCCCGAGCGTTCCCTGGCCGGCCATGATCTGCTCGTCCTCGAACGGGTGGACGAACGTGGCGCCACTCTCCTCCACGAACGCTAGGGCGGCCGCCAGCGCATCGTCGAAGTGGTCGCCCACCCGTTCCACCCGGCCGCCATAGTTGAGGGTCGCCTCCACCTTCGCCATCGGGGTCTCCACGGGCATGAAGACGGTTGCCTCGGTGCCTTCCTCGCGCGCCGCCCACGCGACCGCCTGGCCATGGTTGCCGGCACTCGCGACGACGACGCCTCTCGCGCGCTCCTCGGCCGTCATCGTCGCGATCTTGTTGACCGCCCCCCGCACCTTGAACGCGCCCGTTCTCTGGAGGTTCTCCGCCTTCAGGAAGACCGCGCGTCCGACGATCCGCGAGAGCGTCTCCGACGGGTAGACGGGGGTGACGCGTGCGTGCTCGGCGATCCGCAGCCTCGCGGCCTCGATCTGCGCGAGCGTCGGAGGAGCGCTGACGGCGTTACGCGCCATCGACCTTGAACACCTTCTCCATGATCTCTCGCACGGCCGTCAGCGGGTCGAGCTTCCGGCTCTGCACCTGGTCGAGAAGCCGCCGCAGCTCGGGATCATCCGCCACCGCATGCTCGAGGTGCGATTTCGCCCGGCTCGACGCGACGGCAAACACCTCCCCGGCGAGGTTGCGGCGGCGCCGCTCCTCAAGCTCCCCTTCACGGTCGAGGAACGCCCGATGCTCGTCGATCTTGCTCCAGAGCTCGGGAACGCCCTCGCCCCGGCTCGCCTCGGCCAGGACGATCGGGGGGCGCCAGGCCCGATCGCGGTCGAGCGAGAGGATCGAGCGCACCTCGTTCACCATCGTCTTCGCGGCCGGATGATCCATCTTGTTGACGACGATCACGTCCGGAATCTCCATGATCCCCGCCTTCAGCGCCTGGATGGAGTCGCCCGACCCGGGCATGAGCACGAGCACCACCGTATCCGCGATCGAGATCACCTCGACCTCGCTCTGCCCCGCGCCGACCGTCTCCAGGAAGAGCACGTCCTTGCCGGACGCGTCGAGGACGAGCATGGCCTGCAGTGTCGCCTCGGCCACCCCGCCGAGATGACCGCGTGTGCCCATCGACCGGATGAAGACGCCGGGATCCAGGAAGTGGTCGGCGAGCCGGATCCGGTCGCCGAGGAGCGCGCCGTTCGAGAACGGGCTCGACGGGTCGACGGAGACCACCCCGACCGTGCGGTCGAGCCCACGCACGTGCCGGACGAGCGCGCTGATCAGCGTCGACTTGCCGACGCCCGGCGGCCCGGTGATCCCGACGGCATACGCGCGGCCCGTCTCCGGATAGAGCTCGCGGACGAGCTCGTACGCCAGCGGCTCGGAATTTTCCACGAGCGTGATCGCACGCGCGAGCGCGCGCCGGTCGCCGCCGCGGACGCCCGCGGCCAGCGACTCTCGCGTCCATTCGCGGGGCACTAGTGCCCTGTCCGGGGGGTACGGTGATGATTCTGCCGCGCGAAAAGCAAGCCAGGCAAGGACGCAGGGAGCCCCAATACTTGAACAGTCTTGGGGCGACCGTTGAAAGAGGCGCGGCATGGCGCCGCTTTGCAGCCGGCAGAACGCGCCGTATTCCCCGGACAGGGCACTAGCTAGGCCGGGGTGCGGCTTACGACGCGCCCCAGAGCTTCGGCGAAGAACGCGTGCTCCTCGGGGGTGCCGACCGTGATCCGGATCGCGCCCGGGGCGCCGAACCCCCGCAGCGGGCGCACGATGACGCCTTCGCGAAGCAGCGCCTCGAACATCGGTTGGGCGTCCTCGCCCACCTCAACGAACAGGAAGTTGCCGAACGACGGGGTCACCGGGTCGAGTCCGTGAGCGCGGAGAATCGCCGTCAGCTCGCGAAGCCCTGCGGCGTTCAGCCGCCGGCGGCGCTCGAGCTCCGCCGCCGCGTCCGGGCTCTCGAGGCTGGCGACGGCGGCCACCTGCGCGGCCGACGTGATGTCGAACGCCCGGCGGCTCTTGCTCGCCGCCTCGACGAGGCGGTCGTCGGTGATCGCATAGCCGACCCGCAGGCCCGCGAGGCCGTAGATCTTCGAGAACGTCCGCATCACTGTCACGCGGCGCCCGCGTTTCAGGTACTCCTCGATCGCATCCGGGTAGTCGGGATCGGCGACGTACTCGAAGTACGCCTGGTCGACGACCGTGTGCACGTGCTCGGGAACCGCCTCGAACCAAGCGTCGAGCTCCTCGCGCGCGTTGATCGTGCCGGTCGGGTTGTTCGGGTGGCAGATGTAGGCGAGCTTCGTCGCCGGCGTGATCGCGGCGAGCATGGCTTCGAGGTCGTGGCGGTGGTCCTGCAGCGCGACTTTGCGGACCGTCGCGCCCATCTTCGTGGCGTAGATCGCGTAGCTCGGAAAGGACGGCCATGCGCAGACGAGCTCGTCGCCGGGGTCGAGGACGGCCTGCGAGATGACGTCGATCACCCCGTCGGCGCCCGCGCCGATCGCGACCTCGTCGAACTCGACCCCGTGCCGCTCCGCGAGGGCGGTGCGGAGCCGGTACGCGCCGCCGTCGGGATAGCGGTTCAGCTCGTCATGGGCCGCGACCAGCGCCTCGAGCGCGGCCGGAAACGGGCCGTACGGCCCCTCGTTCGAGGCGAGCTTGACCACGCGGTCGAGGCCGAGCTCCCGCTGGACTTCCTCGATCGGCTTTCCGGGCTCATACGGCACGAGATCGCCGAGTGCCGGCCGGAAGAAGGAATCCGTCACAGTCTCAATGCTATTCGGCTCGGAGGGTCAGGCGGACTCGGCGAGGAGGCGTTCCGCCCGCGCGAGCAGCCCCGAGGCCCCGACCGAGCGGAAGAACTCGATCGCCGCCCCGACCGTGCTGGCCGCCTCGGCACGCCTCGTCTCGGCAGCCAGTGCCTCCGCATGCGCAAGGCGCGCGAACGCCTCGTCCGCCCTGGCGCCGAGCGCGGCATAGCGCTCGGCCGCGAGCTTCGACTCGCCGCCTGCGATCGCAGTAGCTGCGTCGAGCCACGGTGTGCGCTTCGGCGACGCCGCCGTCGCCTCGACGAACTCCGCGCCTCGCCCAAGCTCGTGCAGCGAGAAGGCCGCGCTCCGCAGCCAGGCGTAACCCGTTGGCAGCCTTCGGTGCGCGCGTACCTCGTGCAGGAGCTCCTCGAGCAGCGCCGTCGCTTCCTCGGAACGGCCGGCGACGAGCAGGGTGCGCGCGGCGAAGGCAAGCGCCGGGTACAGCGCCTGCGGCTCGCCTGCCTCCCGCCCGAGGTCGAGCGAAGCCCGGCCG
>JBKPNC010000063.1:0-13540 GCA_046732435.1 Actinomycetota bacterium | reverse complement strand
ATGCCAGGCTGCTCGTTGCGGACGCGTTCCTCGATCTCGCTCGCGCGGGCATGCGCCTCGGCGAGGGGCCGGTCCGGATCGAGCCCAAGCGTCAGGAACGCCACCAGCCCGTCGTCCGTGCGGAGGAAGCGCAGCTCCCGCGGAGGCCGTCCGGTCGCCTCGTCGACGATACGCAGAATCACGTCCCGTTCGGATCCGACATCGCCGGCCAAACGGGCAGCCGTCTCCTCGGCGAGCGGCTCGAGATGCGTCTGGACGGAGCCGATCTCCGGGACGGCCCGGTGGATCGCGCGCTCGACGTCCGAGGCGACCTCGTGTGCCTCGGCGAGCGACAGCTCACCCGGCAGCTTCAGGTGCAGCGAGACCTCGATGCCGTGGTCGGTCGAGACGATCGCGATGTTGTGGATCTCTCGCACGCGGGGGACTTCGGCCGCCGACGCGTGCACGCGTTCCCGCAGGGCGGCCTCGTCGGTGGCCGGTTCGACGTGGACGACGATGTCGCTCTGCGGAAGCGCCCGGTGGACGGCGTCCTCGACGGCGTCGGCCACGGCGTGCCCCTGGCCGACCGCGGCGTCGGGCGCGATGCCTATGACGACGTCCGCGAACTGCTTGCCCGCCGCCTGTCGCATGCGCAGCCTGCGCAGCTGGACCGGAGGGCGGATCCCGGCGATGGCGAGTCTCGCTGCATCCTCGGCGTCGGGCGGCGCGCGGTCCATCAGCACGTCGACGTTCCGTCTCATCAGGCGGCCGGCGGCGACGAGAACGAGACACGCGACGAAGAGGGCCGCGGCCGAGTCCGCCCGCTGGTAGCCGGCCCGGACGAGCAGTAGGCCGGCGAGGACGGCCGTCGAGCCCGCGAGGTCGCTCAGGAAGTGCAGGGAGCTCGCGGCGAGCGCGGCGCTCGCGAAGCGGTCCGCGGCGCGCGCGGAGACGATCGCCCGCCCGGCGTCGATCACCATCACGATTCCGATCACCGCGAGCGTGTACCAGGCCGCGTCCACGTTCGGCTCCGACGCGCCGACGAGGTGCTGGAGCGCTCGTGCGGCGATCAGCAGGCTCGCGACGACGAGGATCGCGCCTTCGGCGAGGGCGGACAGGTGCTCGGCCTTGCCATGCCCGTACTGGTGCGATGGATCTGCAGGGCGGACGGCCACGCCGACGGCGAAGAACGTGAGCAGCGCCGCGACGAGGTCGGTCCCAGAATGGAGGGCCTCCGAGAGGAGACCGAGGCTGCCGCTCGCGAGGCCGGCCGCGAGCTTCAGGGCGATGAGCGCCACCGCGGCCGCCACCGAGACGAGTGCCGTCCGGCGCTGCGCGGTCATGAGAACAAGGCTAGGGGCTCAGGCGCCGCCGATGATGCGAACGTGGTCGATCACGTCGTCGGTGACGTGGTAGACGACCACGGCGTGGACCTCCCCGTCCGGCGTGCCGGAGATCCGCTCCTCGTCAACGACGTACTCCCCGAGCTCGATCCGCGTCGGGACCTCGCCGTGGAGCGTCGGCGACGCCTCGAAGAAGCGCGAGTACGCCGCGCGAATCGCGTCACGTCCCTCCATCAGGACATTGCCGCGAGCGTCCTCAATGACGGCCTCTGCCGCGTAGCAGGCGACGAACGCGTCGATATCGCGCTGGTTGTAGGCCTGGACCTGCCGGTCGACGACGTGGCTCTCGGGCTCCACTGCCGAATCGTACGCCGGGCTGATCGCGGCACGCCGCCGCGCCAGGGCTTCAGAGGTTTCCGCGGAGCGCCTGCTCGCGCTCGATCGACTCGAAGAGCGCCTTGAAGTTGCCCTCGCCGAAGCCGCGCGAGCCGTGCCGCTCGATCACCTCGAAGAAGAGCGTCGGCCGATCCTGCGCCGGCTTCGTGAAGATCTGGAGCAGATAGCCCTCCTCGTCTCGGTCGGCGAGAATCCGGAGTCGGCGCAGCTCTTCGTAGTCCTTGTCGATCTCGCCGACGCGCTCCTCGAGGTCGTCGTAGTAGGCGTCGGGGGTCGCGAGGAAGACGACGCCGCGATCCTGCAGCTCCTCCACCGTGCCGACGATGTCCTCGCTGAGCAGCGCGACGTGCTGCACTCCCGGCCCGCCGTAGAAGTCGAGGTACTCCTCGATCTGGCTCTTGCGCTTGCCTTCGGCCGGCTCGTTGATGGGGAACTTGATCTTGCCCTCGCCGCCCATCATCACCTTCGACATCAGCGCCGAGTACTCGGTGTGAATGGCCTCGTCCGAGAAGTGGATGAGCTCGGTGAAGCCCAGGCAGCGCTCGTAGTACTGCACCCAGTGCTCCATCCGGCCGAGCTCGACGTTTCCGACGACATGGTCGATCGTCTGCAGCCCCAGTCCGCGCGGGGGAACGCCGTCCTCGCTGACCCACTTGTATCCGGGCAGGAAGGGACCGATGTAGTCGTCCCGATTGACGAACGTGTGGATGTTCTCGCCGTAGGTCCCAATCGCGGCGAGCTCGATGCGGCCGAACTCGTCCTCGACCCAGTGCGGCTCGGCGACGCCGATCGCGCCGCGCTGCACCGCGTTGCGATACGCGTCCTCGGCGCTCGGCACCTGAAGCGCGACGTCTTTGACGCCGTCGCCGTGTGCGCAGGCGAAGCGGTTGACCTCGCTGTCAGGCCGTAGCCCGCTCGTCAGGACGAGGCGGATGTCGTGCTGCTGGAGCACGTACGAGGCACGGTCGCGGACACCGGTCTCCGGGCCCGCATACGCAATCCGGTGAAACCCGAACGCGCGCTCGTAGAAGTACGCAGCCTGCTTGGCGTTGCCCACCCAGAGCTCGATGTGGTCCCAGCCCTTGAGTGGCATGAAGTCCTGCGCGCTCATGGCCGCATCTTACGTCGGAAGCTTGCGCATGGAACCGTCGTCAGCTTCTCCACTACGCTTCCCGCCGATGGCCGAGCCAACGAAGGACGACGTCGACGCGCTCGTCGGGCCTGCGACGCCGCACTTCGCATACCAGCTCCGTGCACGCGTTCGCCAGCTGATCGCCGACCTCGCCGAGGACCATCCCGTCCGTCGCTACGGGGAGGAGAAGATCGCGCTCCTCGACCGCCTCGGGCACGCGTCCTCCAGGGCGGAGGAGGGCCCGCGCGAGCCGCGGGACGTCCCGGGCTGGGACGAGATTCCGAGCTCGGCGCCGGCCGACGAGCCGTTGCCGCGCCGGCAGGCGTGACGTTCGCAGGAGCGTCCGTTCTCGTCACCGGCGGCTCGCGCGGGATCGGTCGAGCGATTGCCCTTCGCTTCGCCGAGCTCGGCGCGGCCCGCGTGGCTGTCGGATACCTCCGGAACGACCGCGCAGCCGAGGAGACGGCCCGGGATCTGGCCGGCCACGGTGCGGAGCCGATCCTCGTGCGCGGAAACGCCGGCAGCGCACGCATGCTGGCGGAGGTTGAGGCGCTTGGCCCGCTCGACGTGCTCGTCCACAACGCCGCGACCGGGGTGATCCGCCCCGCGCTCGAGACCGAGGACCGCCACTGGGATTGGACGATGGCGGCAAACGCCAGGGCGTTCCTCGCCCTCGCCCGGACGGCGGCGCCCGCGATGCCGAGTGGGTCTTCGCTGGTCGCAGTCTCGAGCCTCGGGGCGACGCGGGTGCTCGAGAACTACATCCTCGTCGGGACCTCGAAGGCTGCTCTCGAGTCACTCGTCCGCTACCTCGCCGTGGAGCTTGCGCCGCGGGGCATCCGGGTCAATGCGGTGTCCGCAAGCGTCATCGAGACGGACGCGCTCCAGCACTTCCCGAATCGAGACGCGATGCTCGCCGCGGCCCGCAAGCGAACCCCCGCGGGCCGGATGGTCGTCCCGCAGGATGTCGCGGCCGCGGTGACGTTCCTCTGCTCTCCGGATGCCGAGATGGTGCGCGGGCAGACACTCGTCGTCGACGGCGGCTTCTCGCTGCCGGTCTGAGGCGAGACGTTTCCCGCGGCCGCGGCGTGGGTAACCATCGCTCCGTGGGCATCGCAATCAGCCTGATCGTGATCGCCGTCGGCGCCGTGCTGGCGTTCGCGGTCAACAACCAGCCGAAGGGTGTGGACGTCGACGTCGTCGGGTGGATCCTGATGGCCGTCGGCCTCGTCGGGCTGCTCCTGACCCTCGCCTTCTGGAGCTCGTGGTGGGGACCCGGCTACTGGCGTAGAACCCGGTACGTGGAAGGGGATCCGTCCGGGCGGGACCCGTACGCGCGCCGCCGCGGCTACGGCCGGCGTCAGCGCGTCGTGGAGGAAGAGCAAGCTCCGCCAGAAGCTCCGCCGTACTAAACGCCGGCAAGTCGCTCGAGCGCCTCGTCGATCTCGGCATCCGCGATCGTCAGCGGTGGAGTCGCGGAGATCAGCGAGCCGTCCAGGCCGGCGGGAATGACGATGACACCGCGACGAAGGGCCTCGGCCGCATCGCCCGGCCGCGCGCGGAGCAGACCGGCCCCGTGCCATCCCGCGGTCTCGAACCGTTCGCCCGCCCGGCGAACGTCGGATAGCAGCCGCGGCACCTGCTGGAGGACGACGAGCGCCGCCGCACAGGCGAGCGGGTTGCCGGCATGGGTGTGCGTGTAGACGTCTTCCGGGCCGAGGTCCCAGACGCGGTCGAGACCAGGGCGGAAGAGCGCGGCCGAGATGGGGAGGCCGTGGCCGAGCGCCTTGCCGGTGCAGATGACGTCCGCAAGGTCGCCCGAGGCCCACATCTCGCCCGTGCGACCGAGGCCGCAGTAGATCTCGTCCGCAATCAGTAGCGCACCCGCTTCGTCGCAGCGGGTACGCAGTAGGTCCAGGAATCCGGCCGGCGGAACGCGTGCGCCGGCGCGGCCTTGCACGGGCTCGACGATCACGCAGCCGGCATCGGCCGGAAGCACGCCGGGGTCCTCCCCGTACGGACGCCGGTGGACCGGCCCAGGGAGCCAGCGGGCGAACGGCGTGCGAAAGCGTTCGAATCCGGTTGCCGCCAGCGCCAGCAGGCCGGTCCCGTGGTACGCGCCGTCGAAGGCGACGATCCCGGGCTTTCCCGTCTGCAAGAGCGCCGTGCGCAGGGCGATCTCGACGGCATCCTCTCCGGTGACACCGAACCGCGCCGGCCGCGGGAGCCGGGTGCGAAGCTCCTGCGTGACGGCCGCCTCGGCGAGATCGCCGAGGGCGTGGGCGACCTGCTGCGACGCGATTGCCTCTTGCACCGGCGGCGCTCGGTGGCCGAGCGCTGCGACACCGAACCCGGCCGAAAGGTCGAGATACTCCCGACCGCTGCTGTCCCAGACGCGGCACCCTTCGGCCCGCGTCCAGGCGTTCATGAACACGGTGGAGGACTGCCTCGGCGCGCCTCGGTCATCGGCGGCCGTCGCGGCCGGGAACGAGCCGGCCGAACGTGTCGGCGGCGATGTAGCCGGCGATCTTCGGGTTCTCCTGCAACCGGCGCAGCGAGTACGCATACCAGCGCTCGCCGAACGGGACATAGACCCGAAGCCGATGTCCTGCGGCGACGAGCTCGCTCGCGCGAGCGGGCCGGACGCCGAGCAGCATCTGGAACTCGTAGTCACCGGTCGCGCGGCCGTGGCGCTCGAGCAGCCGCAGCGACTCTCCGATCAGCCGCTCGTCGTGGGTCGCGATCGCGACGTATGAGCCCTGCTCGAGCAGCAGGTCGAGCGCCGCCACGAAGCTCTCGCGCACCTCGTCCGGGGCCTGGAACGCAATCTCGCGGGGCTCGACGTAGATCCCCTTGCACAGGCGAACGTTCGGCGTGAGCTCCCGAAGCGCCTCGATGTCCGCCAGCGTGCGCCGTAGGCAGGCCTGGAGGACGATGCCGACGCGCTCGCGTCCCCGTCCGCGGAGCTCGCGGTACAGGCTGAGCGTGTCGTCGGTGCAGCTCGAGTCCTCCATGTCGATGCGGACGAAGTCGTCGGCGTGTTCCAGCACCGATTCCATGTTCTCGAGGCAGAACTCGTAATCGAGCTTGAGCCCGAGCGCCGTCAGCTTGACGCTGAGGTTGGAGTCGAGCCGCTCCTGGCGGATGGCCTCGGAAACGTCGCCGTAGGCCTCGGCGATGGCGAGCGAATCCTCGCGCCGCGTGATCTCCTCGCCGAGAACGTCGATGGTTGCGAGCTTCCCGGCGGCGTTCAGCCGGCGAACGACGTGACAGGCATCCGAGAGCCGGGGCCCGGCGACGTAGCGGTTCGCGATCCGCCTGACCACCGGTCTGGGAACGGCCGGCAGCAGGCGGACGATCGCGCGGTCGAGCAGATTCGTCACCGGCGGCGGGATTCTAGGGAACAAGGCGCCGCGAACCCGCCTGCCCGGATCGGTGCAGCCAACCCCGGCGGCGGCACGCATCCGCCAAACCCAGCGCCGCCACCGGCAAGCGGATCACCCACCCACAAGCACCTACCCCTCCCATTCGGGGTGGGGATGGTGGGTTCCGCCCGCCTCCCGGCTCCGATGCTACCGGCGATGTTCGTACGTCGCTGTGCTGAAATCGTGCCGATTGCTCGGCGGTCAGCCCTGCTCACGCATGAAGCCTTGCCGCGCCGCGCTGACGAGCGCGACGGCCTCCGGGAAGAGGACCCGCATTGCGTCTCGCAAGGCAATCGCCTGCTCGTCGGGGCCGCCCTGCACCGTGATCCGGCGCAGCGCGGCGGCCGTGAGGTCGACCGCCGTGTTCAACGTCAACGTCGCGAACTGCTCGCGTTGCTGCTCCTGAACGGACTCCGCCTGCTGCGCGGCAAATTCTCGCAGCCCGCGCATCAGCTCCTCGGGGTCACCGCCGAACGGAAACCCGAAGCCGCCTCCACCTTCCATGCCGCTAGTGTGCCAGCTCCGGCCGGAGCACCCGGTCGAGGAAGCCGAGCGCGTGGCGGTTGAACTCTTCGGGGCGCTCGAGATTCGGGAGGTGCGCGGTTCCGTGCAGCTCCACGACCTCCGCTCCGGTGACCTCGGCGGCGATTCGATCGGCGGTCTCGGTGATGACCGACGCATCCTCGTCGCCGACGATGACGAGCGTGGGTGATCGCACCTCGGCGAGGCGATCACTCAAAGCCTCGGGAAACGGTCTTTCCGCTTGCGGCGCGTCCTCCGCCGCGTCGGCCGGAAGCTGGATCTCGAACGCTTGCCGTTGCATCTCGGCGACCCGGCGGGCGACCTCCGGCTCCACGTCCGCGAGCGTGCGTCTCGGCCCGGCCGCCCAGAAGTCGACATTCAGCTCGACGGCCGCGTCGACGTCCCCGCGGTTGAGCGCCTCGTCCTCAGCCTCGGCATACCGGCGCACCTCCTCGGACTCGGCGGCGCCGTATCCCCCGGGCGGCGCGATCACCAGCGCGGCGACGCGGCCGGGATCGGTCAACGCGAGCTCGAACGCGACCCGCGATCCCATCGACGCCGCGACGAGCGCCGTCCGCTCGATCCCGACCGCGCGCAGCAGCGCCCGGAGGTCGTCTACATCCGCGTACGCCCCACCCGGCAGCGACGACCGGCCGAAGCCGCGCAGGTCGTAGCGAAGAACGCGATACCGGGCTGCGAACGCCTCCCACTGCGGATCCCAAACACGCGAGTCGGCAATGCCGTGGTGGACGAAGGCGACCGTCGGTCCCTCACCGGCCAGCTCGTAGAACAGGCGGGCGCCGTTGACGTCGGCGAGCGGCAATGCCTAGTGGCGCCGGACCTTGATCTCCGAGCCGCCGATCAAGGAGAAATGCCGGACACGGACGCGCGGCCCGCCGGCTGCGTGCCTGCCCGGCGACTCGTTCTCGCTCCCGCCGAGAACAGTTAGGCCCTCCACGTCGACCTCGATCCCCTCGGGAACCTCGATCTCCAGTCCGCCGATCACGAGCCATGCCTCGATGACCGGCTCGTCGTTCTCGATTACGGCCTCGGTCATATCCAGCTCGACCCCACCGATCAGGCCGAAGAGGCGCAGCCGCTCCGGAACCCGCCACCGACCTCGCCGGCTGATCCCTCCGATCAGCACCAGTCGCGTCTTCGAGCCGAGCTTCGGCTCGGCCGGCGCTTGCTCGGACTGCAGATCACGAGTGATCGCGTCAAGGTCGTTCGCCGTCCGAGCCGCGATCACGTGGTCGGTTCGTTGCGCGAACTCCTCGAGCGTGAGACGACCGGCGACGCAGTGCTCTCTGAGGTCGACGAGGACGCGATCGCGATCGTGGTCGGCGATCCGCGGCGCGGGCAGATCCTCGGTCACGCCGGAACCCTATGCGCCGAGCTCGTCTTGTTGCCGCCGAACGCCCTTGATCAGCTCGCGGTAGTCGCCGCTCATGCCCGGCGGCACGCGCCAGACGTCGGCCGTGCCGAAGAACGAGATCACGCTGACACGCAACAGCGGCGCGCCGGGCCGCGGCTCGTCGCGGCCCCACTCGCGCCGGTGGCCGAAGATGACGATGCCGCCGACGTCCACCTCGGTCCCCTCGGGCACGTAGATGTCGACGTTCCCGAAGAGGGCGAGCGCGTTGACGCTGACGACCGGATCCTCCACCTCTGCCTGGCGGAGATCGAGATCGACGTCGCCGAAGACGCTCACTGTGAGCATCCGCCTCGGAACCCGCCAACGCCCTCTGCGAATGACTCTGCCGAAGGCTGCGAAGGTCAACCGCCTCCGTCGCCGCCGGGCGGCAGGCGGCGGCGACTCGCGCGGCAGCTCGCGGAGAACGCTCTCGAGCTCGTCGAGCGTTCGGGCGGCATACGCCTCGTCGACCCGCGCCATGAACTCCTCCAGGGTCAGTCGTCCAGCCGCACGGCTCTCGCGCAAGGAGGCGACGGCCTGCTCGCGCTCCGCATCGGACGCGCGAACAACCGGCCGGTCGGTCACTGGTCGAGTGGCCGCTTGTAGTGCCGTTCCACGTCGTCCGTCAACGCGTCGACCGACGACATCCCGGCGCGCATGGCTTCGGCGAACGGCGAGCCGGTCTCTCCGAGGGCGAGCTCGAGGCGACGGGTTGCCGCGCCGAGCTCGTCGAGGCGGGCGCGCGATGCGACCAGCGGCTCGGATTCCAACGCGCGCGTGAGTCCCTCGAGAGCCTGTTCCGCCTCCGCGACGCCCTCCGGCGCGTCGCGTTCTCGTATCGCCGCGAGCTGCGCCGCAAGCTCGTCGAGCCCCTCGCCACCCGCCGCCTCTTCCGCGATCTCGCACAGAGCGGCAATCGACGCCGCGTCGCGAACGACCGAGCGGCGCTCGACGGGTCGTCGTTCGTCGTCGAGCGCCAGCCAGCTCCGATGGCCGTTCAGCGTGTACGAACAGAGGTAGACGCGCCGCCGGACGTCGGGCTCGGCGGCGACGATGCCGCTGAGGTCCTCGCCGACATCTGCGTACCTGATCGCCGCGTCGGCCACGCGACGAAGGTCGTCCGTGAGCGCCACGTCGCAAGCATAGACTCGGCCTGTGCCCGCGGTCGTTACCGCCCAGAACCGGCTTGCGCGCGGCCTGTTCGCCCCGCTCGGGCCGAGCTACGACCGCGCCGCCACCGTCCTGTCTCTCGGCCAGGACCCGCGCTGGCGCCGCTTCCTGGTCTCCCGGGTTCCGGCCCGTCCGCGCGAGACCGTTCTCGACGTCGCCACGGGAACCGCCGCGGTCGCAATCGAGCTCGTGCGCAGCTGCGCCTGCACAGTCGTCGGCGTCGACCAGAGCCCCGAGATGCTGGCGACCGCCCGGGAACGCCTTCGCCTCGCTGCGCTCACGGACCGCATCCGGCTCGTCGAAGGGCGCGCGGAGCAGCTCCCGTTCGATGACGCGGCCTTCGACCACCTGACCTTCACCTACCTGCTCCGCTACGTGGAGGACGTCCCGGCGACGATGCGCGAGCTCGCCCGCGTCGTGCGTCCCGGAGGAACGGTCGCGATGCTCGAGTTCGGCGTGCCCCCGAGGGCTGGGCCGCGAGCGGCATGGGAACTCTACGTCCGGGCCGGCCTGCCCGCCGCCGGACTCGCGTTCGGCCGCGAATGGTGGCGCGTCGGGCGCTTCCTGCGCGGCAGCATCACCGACCTCTATCGGCGGTATCCCCTTCCTGCGCTCCTCCGGGCCTGGCACGACTCCGGGATCGAATGCACGCAGGCGAGGCGCCTGAGCCTCGGCGGGGGAGTCGTGGTCTCGGGAACGCGCCGGTGACACGCACGCTGGCCGGGCGCACGCCGCGACGGCCGGCCTTCTACGCGCTCGCCGCGGGCGGGTGGCGTGACTATGTGACGCTGCTCCACGTCCCGTACACGCTCTGGCATCTCAGCTACGTCGCGATCGGCGCAGCGCTGGCGTCCGCAATCGACTTCGGCCGCCTCGGCGCCACGCTGGCCGCCTTCTTTCTCGCGATGGGCGTCGCCGCCCACGCGCTCGACGAGCTCCACGGCAGGCCGCTCGGGACGCGGATCGGCTCGGCAGTGCTCGTCGCCGTGGCGGCGGTCACGCTGGCGGCGGCAGTTGCCATCGGCATCGTGTCGTGCTTCTGGATCAGCGGCTGGCTCGCGCTGTTCATCGCCTTCGGCGCATTCGCCGTCATCGCCTACAACCTCGAGCTCTTCGGCGGCCGCGTTCACGACGCGTTCTGGTTCTCGCTCGCGTGGGGCGCCTTTCCGGTGCTGACCGGCTACTTCGCCCAGACGGAACGGATCCGCACCGCCGCCGTCGTCGCCGCAGGCTTCGCGATGTTGCTCAGCCTCGCGCAGCGACGGCTCTCGACACCTGTCCGTCAGATCCGGCGTCGGGTTCGGTCCGTCGCCGGGTCGATCGAGCTGGAGGACGGCTCGCGCGAGCCGCTCACGCGTGAGACTTTGCTGGAGGCGCCCGAGACGGCTCTTCGTGTTCTCAGTGTCGCGACGCCGCTTCTGGCCACCGCGCTCGTCCTCTCCCGCATCTGAGAGGACTACGATGGCGCGCGTGACGAGCGAGACGGCCTTCGCGATCGCGTTCGCGGCGGGTGCGGTCGCGACGATCGCGTCGTTCGCCGGCGCGGCAACCGCACGGATGCCGCGGGCGGTCTACCCGGTGCTTGGGGGTTTGCTCGCTGCCGGGGCTGCCGGCGCGTGGGTCGCGTTCGCATTCGATATCGACCCCGGCCTCGCGGTTGCAGCGGGCGGTCTGACGGTTTGCGCGTTGCTGCAGCTGCCGGCGATCCTGCTCCGGGACGCGGTGACGCGGCAGCAGCGCCTCGACGATCAGCTCGCGCGCGCGGAGGCGCACCTGGAAGCGGTTGTGGCGCGGGAGACGAGCGAGCGGGCAGCCGAGCTCGAGCGCACGCTTACGCGCGCTCGGGCGGAGTCGATCTCCATGCTCGCCGACGAGGAGCGGCGGCTCGGGGAGGAGCGGCGCAGGTCGCTCACCGCATCGGAGCAGAGCACGAGCGAGGAGTTCGCGCGAGCGCTCGCCGGAATCCGGCAGCGGGTGGAGCAGCGGCTGGCGTCCTGGACCGAGGATCTCGACCGTGCGCAGCAGTCGCTGGGCGCACGCGTCGCCGATCTCGAGCGGCGGCAGGGAGACCTTCTCCGCGCCGCTGAGGGGCGCCTCACCGAGGACACGAAGGCGATCGAGCAAACGGTCGAGGAGCAGCGCGGGTCGATTCTTCGGCTGCGGGAGGATCTCGAGCGGACGGCGCAGGAGGCGATCGCGTCCGCGTCGACGGATCTCGAGGCCCACGCCGCCGAGCGCCGGCGGGCGCTGCACGAGGTGGCGGACCGCCTCCGGCGACGCGAGCGGGAGCTTCGCGATCAGATCGATCGCGAGGAGGCGGAGGCGATCCAGCGGATTCAGACCCGGTTCGCGGACGTCGAGCGCCGGCAGGTCGAGCAGCTCCAGCGGTTGGTCGACCGCGCGGCCGCGCGGTACGCGGAGGCAGCCGAGCGACGCTTCGACGATGCGATCAAACACGCCCGTGAGGAAGCGGCGAGGCGGCTCGCCCGAGAGCTGGACCGCGGAGTCGCGTCGTTTGCTCAGCAGGCCGAGAGCGTCCTGGGGGAGAAGCTGTCGCAGGTCGCGGACGCGGGAGCTCAGCGCGTCGAGAAGCGAATCTCGCAGCGGGTTTCCGACCTCGAGCGTCAGAGCGACGAGTTCGTCACGGACCTCGAGCGGCGCGTCTCCGAGGTGGAGGTCGAGCTGCGTCGCCGTCTCGACTCGATCGTCACCGACCTCGACGCCGAGCGGGCCGTCCTGGAGGCGAGGCTGCAGGAGCTCGCGCACCGGCTCGACCTGGTCGCTCAGACCGCGCGACAGACCGCCGGAACCTGAACACCGGCCGGCAGGGTTCGTCTCCGACAGCACGAACGTTCCGGGCGATGAGCGAGATGACGCAGGAGCTGCAGCTCGAGAGCGAGCGCGCCAAGGTCGAGAGCTGGCGTCTGCACGTGCTGATCGAAGCCGGGTACCCACTCCCCCTGGCGGAACGCCTCGCCGGCTCGAGCGTCGACCTCCACACGGCGGTCGAGCTGCTCGAGCGCGGATGCCGCGCAGAGACCGCCGCCGAGATCCTCCTCTAGCGCCTTCGGCGCAACGCTGAGAGGTCGTCGCAAACCGGGGTCAGGCCCGACCGCGGAACGCCGGCGACGCCGGCGCGGAGCGGCCTGTCCGCGAAGCGGACCAGTGAGTCGACGCCACAGTTCCGACACAGCATCGGCACAAGCACGCGACTCCCGGCGGGCCCGGCGCCAAAACCGTCGCGACGTCCAGCGCTAGCCTGCGGAAATGGCGAAGGTCGAGCCGATCGAGTACGGCGACCGCAAGGTCTACACCGTGGCTGCCTTCAACCGCGGCGTTGCCGAGTGGCTCGGGCGCCTCCCGACTGTCTGGGTCGAAGGAGAGGTGACGGAGCTCCGCCGCCAGCAGCGGTGGCAAAGCGTCTTCTTCACGCTCAAGGATCCGGCCGCCGGCGCCTGCCTTGCCGTCTCGATGCCGCGAGGGCAGTTCGACGGGCTGCGGCTGGAGCTCGCCGACGGGGACCGCGTCCACGTCTACGGTCGGCCCGAGCTGTTCGAAGCCCGCGGCGACTTCAGGCTGCGGGCGCTCACGATCGAGCGCTTCGGCCTCGGGGATCACCTCGCCGCCATCGAGCGCTTGCGGAAGCGGCTCGCGGCCGAGGGCCTGTTCGCCGCTGAGCGCAAGCGCCCGCTCCCTCGGTTCCCGCGCCGCGTCGGGCTCGTGACCGGCAACGACGCAGCCGCGAAGCGCGACCTACTCGCCGCGATCGCCGCACGCTTCCCGCCCGCCCGCATCGTCGTCGCAGAGACCTACGTCCAGGGGCAGCGGGCGGCCCCGGCCCTCGTCACGGCCCTGAAGGACATTTGCGCCGAGCCCGACGTCGACGTCGTCGTCCTCGCCCGCGGCGGCGGCAGCTTCGAGGACCTGCTGCCATTCAGCGACGAGCGCCTTGTCCGTGCGGTCGCGGCTTGCCGTGTGCCGATCGTGTCCGCGGTCGGGCACGAGCAGGACACGCCGCTCTGCGACCTCGCCGCCGACCTTCGTGCCTCGACCCCCACCGCCGCCGCCCGGCTCGTCGTCCCGGACGCCGCGGAGCTTCGCGCGGGGCTCGGCCGCGCGCGCGCCGGCCTCGCGAGGGGCGCGCAGCGCGCAGTAGAGC
>JBKPNC010000062.1:0-11805 GCA_046732435.1 Actinomycetota bacterium | reverse complement strand
AGGCGGCGATGTGTCTCTTCCCGTACATCGAGCATCGCGACCGGGAGCTCGGGCTCGCGGTGCTCACGGCGCTCGCTGCGGCGGGCGCCGACCCCGCGCCGATCGCCGCGGCGCTTGATCGGACGCTTCGGGCCGACGCCGAGCATTTCGCCCGCTGCGCGGCGGCCAGGCAGGTGGTGGGTGCCGGCTCGGAGCTCGCGCACGCGCTCGGCGACGAGCTCGAGCTCCTGCGCCGGCGCGTCCTCGCACTCCTCGCCGTGCGGTACGGGGCGGAGGAGATCGGCGCGGTCGCCAACAGGCTCGATTGCGACACGGACGACCGCCGCAGCCTGGCGGCAGAGACGCTCGACGTGACGCTTACGCCGGCGGATGCAGTCCTCGCGCTGCCGCTCGTTCGGACGGACCTTCCGCTTCCTCTTCGGCTCCAGCAGCTCGCAGCTGTCGCGCCCGTCACTCCGACGGATCGGGCAGCCGTCCTCGAAGACATCCTGTCGGACGAACAGGGCCACTGGAGGTCAGACTGGCTCCGAGCGTGCGCTGCCTACGAGTCCGAACTCGTCGTGCGCACGTGAGAAGGCGGGTCGGAAGTTGGGCGAGGATGGAGGCGGCGATCCTAGCCCGCCGTTGACCCGCGGAAGTGCGGCGACCTAGCGCGCGGTGGACTCGGCGAGCGGGCGGACAGCGCCTCCCGCGCGGCTGCCGGTCTCCTCGATGGCGCGCATCCCGGGCAGGAACAGCGCCGCCAGCGTGATCGCCGCGCCGATCAGGCCGGCCCCGACAAGCGTCGCGCGCACCCCGATCACGCTAGCGACGGGTGCGGTGAGGGCGAAGGAGATCGGCAGCAACCCGATCGATATCAGCCAGTCGAGGCTGGACACGCGGCCGAGCATCCTGCTCGGGACGTGTCGCTGCTTGATCGTCGCCCAAACGATCGTTCCTGCGGTCTCGAGGGCGTTGAAGACCAGGCAGGCGAGCATCAGCTGCCACGCCGCTGTCGCGATGCCGTACACCGCGATCGCCAACGTTGCGAGCGTCCACGTCGCGTACATGACGGTCACGTCGCGCCGCGGGTGCCCGCGCTGGCCCATCAAGACGGCGGCGCCGATCGCGCCGGCACCCCCCGCCGCGAAGACGAGGCCGAGGTCTCGGGCCGAGGCGTGGAGCTCGTTCTTGACCATGTATGGGAGGAGGACCTCGCTCGGGCCGAGGAAGACGAGGTAGGCGGCGGCCGCGGCGACGAGCGTGCCCCAGAGCCAGGCACGGCGGCGGATAAAGGCGAACCCCTCGCGCATCGCCGCGCCGTGCGACACGCGCTTGGCGCTCGGCATCGCACGCGGGCGCAGCATGAGTACCGCCACCGCAGAGGCGCCGAACGAAGCCGCGTCCACGGCGAACGCGAGCCCGGCGCCCGCCGCCACCAGCACGCCGCCGAGCAGCGGCCCGAGCAGCCGAAGCGCGATCGGGCGCACGAGCTGGTCGAGCGAGTTCGCGGCGGGAAGGTCTTTCGCCGGCAACAGGTCGGGAATGATCGCCTCGAACGCGGGCGTGAAGAACGCCGTTCCGCAGCCGTAGACGGCCACCAGCGCGACGAGCTGCCAGAGCTGCAGCGAGCCCGTGAACACGAGCACCGCGAGGCAGCCGACCGCCCCCGCGCGGACGAGATCACTCCACAGCATCAGCAGCCGCCGGTCGTGCCGGTCGCTGAGGACGCCGCCGATCAGCAGGAAGACGACCGTCGGCACAGTCATGCCGATCCCGACGATCGAGAGCGCGGCGGGCGCGTTCCAAAGGGCGTAGGCCTCCCAGGCGATCGCGATCAGGAAGATTCCGTCGCCGAGCAGCGAGATCGCCATGCCCATCCACAGCACGCGAAAGTCGCGGTGGCGAATCGGCGCGAGGAGCCGCGCCCGCTCGAACCCGCCGGGTCGGTCGAGCGCCTCGTGACTATGCTGCATTCGTCGCCGCGTCGAGGTCCGACCACTCGGGCCGGCCCCCGAGGAACGTGGCGAGATCCGAGCTGGGCATCGGGCGCGCGAAGAGGAATCCCTGCCCGATCTCGCAGCCGAGGTCGTGCAACGAGCGCTCCTGCTCCTCGAGTTCGATCCCCTCGGCGACGACGTCGAGGTCGAGGCTCGCGCCGAGCGCGATGATCGCGGACTGGAGCGCGACGTTCTCGCCCGAGGCCACGAAGGAACGGTCCATCTTGAGGATGTCGACCGGGAACCGGCTCAGGTAGCTGAGCGACGAGTAGCCGGTGCCGAAGTCGTCCATTGCGAGCCGCACGCCGAGCGCCTTGAGGTCGCTCAGCCGCTGGACCGCAAAGTCGGTGTCGGACATCATCACCGACTCGGTGATCTCGAGCACGAGCGACTTCGGCGGCAGCCCGCTCGTCTCGAGCGCGACGCGCACGTCGCTCACGATCGAGTCCGACTGCAGCTGGCGGACGGAGAGGTTGACGCTGATCGCGAGCGGTTCCTTGCGCGCGAAGCGCTTGTGCAGCTCGACACCCTCACGGCAGGCCTCGCTCAGCACCCAGCGGCCCATCGAGATGATCAGCCCGGTCTCCTCGGCAAGCGGGATGAACTGGTCCGGCGGGATCGTGCCGCGTGTGGGGTGCTGCCAGCGCAGGAGCGCCTCCACGCCGAGAATCTGGTGGCCCGAGAGGCGCACGACCGGCTGGTAGTAGAGCTCGAGCTGGTCGAGCTCGATTGCCTGCTGGAGCTCTGCGCGAAGCTCCAGCCGTTCGACGACCCGCTCGTGCATCGCCGGCTCGAAGACCCGGTAGCTGCCCTTGCTGTCGCGCTTCGCCATGTACATCGCAACGTCGGCGTTCCGCAGCAGCTCGGCCGCCTCCGGCACGTTTGATTCGCGATCGATGAGGCAGATCCCGATGCTCGCGCGGGGGAAGACCTGCTTGCCGTCGATCTCGTAGGGGAGCTCCAGCGCGTGCAGGATCCTGGCCGCGGCGTCCGCGGCCTGCGCGGAGTCGTTCACGCTCTCGAGCAGGACGGCGAACTCGTCGCCGCCGAAGCGGGCCACGGTATCGGTCGGGCGGACCGCGATCCGCAGCCGGCGCGCGACCTCCTTCAGCACTTCGTCTCCGGCCGCGTGGCCGAGGCTGTCGTTGACGGTCTTGAAGTCGTCGAGGTCGATGAAGACGACGGCGATGTCCGGGAAGCCGCGCTGCGAGCGCATCAGCGCGTGCTCGACGCGGTCCGCGAAGAGCGCGCGGTTGGCGAGGTTCGTGACCGGGTCGTGGAAGGCCTGGTGCTGCAGCTGGTCCTCGAACTCCTTCCGCTCGCTGACGTCGCGGCTGTTCAGGACGATGCCGTGGACGTGCTCGTCGTGCAGCAGGTCGGTGTGCTGAACCTCGAAGCGCAGGCTCGTGCCGTCCTTGTGCGCGAGCGAGCACTCGAGCGTGTGGGCATCCGTGCTCCCCGAGCCGTCGCCGGCGATCAGCTCCCGAAGCCGTGGCCGGTCGGCCTCGCTCAGGAGCCAGTCGAACTGCGTGCCCTCGACCTCGTCGGCGCGGTAGCCGAGCACCCGCTCGATCGACGGGCTCTGATACGTGACGACGCCGTTGGCGTCGAGGACGGTGATCAGGTCGCTCGAGTGGGCGACGAGCGAACGGAACCGCGCCTCGCTCTGCCGTCGGTGCAGATCGGCCGCGAGGGACGCGCCCTCAACGGCTAGCGAGACCTGCAGGCCGAGGGCCTGGAAGGAGTTTGCGACCTCCTCCGAGACCTCGCGAAGGGAGTTGGCGACGAGCAGGCCGCGGACTTCCGAGCGGATCGCGAGCGGCGCGAGGAGGACGCTGGTGCCGCCCTCGAAGCGAAGCTCGTTCCGGACCTCTCGAGGGAGCTCCATGTACGAGAACCGCGCGTCGCGAGCATGTTCCCGCAGCCAATCGAACGTCGACTCGGTGAGCCCCCACTCGCCGTCCTCGGAGGACGCTGCGACGAACGGCGTGCCGTCCCGCAGCAGCGTCAGGTGAACGCAGGTCGACTCGCCGAGCAGCCGCCGCACTCCCGCGATTGCGGCGTGGTTGATCTGCTCGGAGCCCGCGGCACCCACGAGCTCGGCGCCGGCCGCGCGGAGCGTGCGCTCACGCGAGACGATCCGCTCCTCCTGCCGGACGAGCCCGGCCATCCTGATGACGACGAGGAGGAAGAGGACCGCCGAGGCGACGATCAGCACCACGACGTCGGGGTTGCCGAGCGACTGGACGAAGCGGATCGAGGGAGCGATCAGGCACGCGGCGCCGAGCAGCGCGAGCCGCATCGAGGTCAGGCGAGCACGCGAGTCGGTCGCGGGCTCCTCGAGCACCCGCATCGACGGGTGGAGCGCCGCAGCCCCCCAGAGGATGTAGTACATCATCCAGCCGAGGTCGTAGATCAGCTGGCTGTGGTTGTACGTGCCCTTCAAGAGCGCCAGGTTGTACGCGGAGTCGGTCGCGAGCAGGCAGACGATGCTCCCGGCGAGGAGATAGAAGGCCGGCGCGCGCTTGCCCGCGTCGACCGCGAGGCGGATCGCAGCGGCGAGCAGGAGGACGTCGCCGAGCGGGTAGGCGATCGACACCGCCTTCCCCAGCCAGGAGATGTCGGTGAGGTGGATGTTCGGCGCGATCAGGAACACCCACGCAAGGAGGCCGATGCCGATCGTCAGGATCAGCGCGTCGATCAAGGCCGCCGGGTCGCGGCGCGGGTTCCGCCGCTTGACGAGCACGAACAGGCCGGCCATCAGCACCGGATACACGGCGAGGTAGAGCGCATCGCCCGGAGAGGGGAACGGTGCGTTTGGGTTGCTGTAGGTGTAGACGTCGCCGCTGAAGAAGAGGAACTGTCCGGCGGCGAACAGCCACCACGCCGCTCGTGCTCGCGGCTTGTGGGCCCGGATTCCGGCGACGATCGCGACCACGCCCGAGAAGCCGACCGCGTTCAACAGCGGCCCCTGGCCCTTGAACGGCGGCACGAACATGTAGAGGCCGGCGAGGACGGACGCGGTGGCGACGTACCACAACCACACGTTCCGACGCCAGGCGCGCAGCGACGTCATGCGGCCCTCACCTTCGCCCGCACCGGCTGGAGATCGAACCGGCTGGCGAGGCGGCCGAGAACATCAGTGAGCTGCTCGACCTGAGCCGTGGTGTTCGCAGCGGTGAGCTGGATGCGAAAGCCGACCTCGTCGCGCGGGACGAGCGGGTACGCGGCGAGCGTCACGTAGATGCCGTTCTCGAACAAGAAGCGGCCGGCTGCGTCGATGTCCTCGTGTCGCGCGAGCGGTACCTCGATGATCGGGAACCCGGAGCGATTGGGCGTGTGGGCGCCGATCCGGTCGAGGCAATCGAGCACGTCGGTCGTCTTCTTCCAGAGGTCGGCCCGGATCGCGTCGCCACGGCGGTCATTGACCTCGAAGCCCGCGAGCGTGGTCGCGAGCGAGGCAACCGGGGAGGGGCCTGAGTAGAGGTACGGGGGCGCCGCCGTCTTCAACAGGTTCTTCAGCTCCGGCGGGCACGCGAGGAACGCGGCCAGCGACGAGTACGACTTCGAGAGACCCGCCACGAGCACGACGTGGTCGTAGCCCTCGTCGAAGTAGCGCATGATCCCGTTGCCGCGCTTGCCGTAGGGACTGAGCTCGTCCTCGGCCCGCTCGCCGATGACGCCGAACCCATGCGCGTCGTCGACGTACAGGAGCGCGTCGTACTTGCGCGCGAGGCAAGCGAACGCCGGTACGTCCGCGGCGTTCCCGGTCATGCTGTTGACGCCGTCGATGCAGATCAGGCGCGGCGCCTTGCTGCCCTCACCCAGCAGGCGCTCGAGGTCGTCGACGTCCTCGAAGGCAAAACGCTTGACGGTCGCGCCGTGCACACGGGCCAGTTCGCAACCGTCGTAGATCGTCTTGTGGGAGCGCTTCTCGAGGAAGATCGTCCCGTTGCCCGCGAGCACGGGGATCACGGACATGTGGATCAGCGTGATCGTCGGCAGCACAAGGGTGTCCTCGGCGCCGAGCAGCTCGGTGAGCCGCTCTTCGATCTGCTCATAGAGCACCGGGCTGCCGAGGAGGCGCGACCAGCTCGGGTGTGTCCCCCAGCGGTCGAGGTATTCGGGAACCGCGTCGATGATCTCGCGCTCCAGGTCGAAGCCGAGGTAGTTGCAGGAGGCAAAGTCCGCGAGCCAGGCGTCGCCAATGCGAATCATGCGCCCGTCGATCTCGTCGATCACCGCGTCGGTCATCGGGTTCGAGCGTGAGAGGTCCGCGAGATCGCTGCACGCATCGAGCCAGCGGTCGATCCACCGCGTGGCGGCAGGTGCGGATAGTGACGAGCCGCCCTTCATCGCCCGAGAATCGGCAAGAAGCGGCAGTTTCTTTAACGTGCGGGCCGGTTCAGTCTTGATCCGCCTCCTTTCCGAGAGCGCCGCCGACCACGCGAGTCGCTAGGACTCGATCCGATCGAGCTCGTCATCCTGCGGGGCCAGCCCGCAGCATCCCCCCGATCGGGAGTGGAGGCGGCAATCGAGCCCGCGTCCGCAGCTCTCGGATCGCGAGACCGGCGGCGGACAGCGGGCGGCATGTCGTGACGCGCTGTGCCGCCGAACTATGCGCTCGCCAGTGATCCGGCGTCCGCTTTCTCGCTTCTGTCGGCGTCTACCTCGGATAGAGACCTGACCGAATCGGTGCAGCTTGTGTGGGTGAACCGGACGCGATGTCGCCAACGACTTGGTTGGACAGCGTCAGGTGCGCTTGGCCGTGCCTGGCGGCGCGCCAGTCGAAGAGTGGATGGCCTTCGTCAGATCAAGGATTTGGTGCGAGAGGTTGAGCAGTTCCTCGTTCTGCCGGTCCTCTTCCTGGACCGTCTTCCACTCCAAGTTCGCAATCACCTGACGCTTTGCATCGGCGCGGTTCTGGCTGATCATCACGAAGGTCGAAAGGAAGATCGCCTCGAGCGAGACGATCATCGTCAGGAGACCGTACGGGTACTTCTCAGCGCCTAGTCCGATCCAGCAGCTGAACCAGACGATGTGGATGTAGACGAACCACATCGAGCCGGCAAAAGCCGTGATCTGATCCGCGATCCGGTCTTGGACGCTTCTCGCCCGCTGTTCGGCGTGCTCGACGAGCGCTGGATTCGGCTCTTGCGGGAGGTGGTGCAGGCGTTGAAGCAGGACCGGTCTATGCATGGTCTGACCTCCCTTTCCGGAGGGTTGGCGCTCACCTGGGCTGGCACTACCGAACGATCAGGGGGAAGCCGTGTGCTGGACCTCACGGATGCGAAACGCGAGCACGATGTCGCGGACGCCTCGGATCAGGGTGAAAGCCGCCACCCAGGCGATCAAGAGCACGGCGCTGCGGCCGTAGTAACCCGCTGCCCAGAAGCCCAGCAGGAGCTCGATGATCCCGCCGATCAGCTGCAGCCACCAGACCTCGATCTCGTGCCGGGTGGAGATCGACATGATGATGTCGAACGTCCCCGCAAAGATCAGGAAGAAGCTGAAGACGGCAGCCAGCGACGCGAACGTGTTTCCCGGGTGGATGAACGCGACGATCCCCGCGACGAAGAACACGAGCGCAAGCAAGATGTGGAGCAGCTTCCACCACCCGCCGGCGATCAGGAGCGCCACGATCTCCATCACGCCGGCCATGATCGCAACGATCCCGAAGAGGATCGAGATCGCGCTCACCGACGTGTAGTCGAAGCGCAGGACGATCAGCCCCACGAGGATCCAGCCGATGCCCGTGATCAGCGCGAGCCACCAGGGGGGCAAGGCTCGGGCGAGCGTGCGCTGGGCCGTTGCTGCAGTAATCATCGGAGTAGGTGCTCGGTCGACATGGACAGGCTCCTCCCGGTCGCTATCGCCGTCGATCGTAAACCGCGACCGCCAGCAATGCCATCCCCCCCGCTCTAGACGTAGCCCTTGTGCGTCAGCCACCGCAGCGAGAGGAATCCCCAGATCGGCGGCAGGTAGAACGTGCAGAGCCGCTGCGTGATGGCGATCGCGAAGGCAGTCGATTGATCGACCCCTATTGCGATCAGCCCGGCCGACATGCTCGCCTCGGCCGCACCGATTCCCCCGGGCACCGGGATCAGGCTCGACAACACGGAGGCGGCGGTGTTGACGAAGATGAGCTCCGCCAGGTTCAGGTGGACCCCGTACGCAAGGCACGTCGCGCCGAGCGCGATCGCGTAGAGCAGTTCGGACGCGAGGTTGCCGCCGAAGAGCTCCAGCCGCTTCTGGCGGATCCGCGCGACGCGCCCTAGCCCTGCAAGGGCTTCACGTAGCGGCGGGACGACCCTCGCGCGAAGCTTCGGGACGGCGAGCATGCAGACCACGCTGGCCGCGATGGCCACCGCAATCGCCGCGACGAGGCGCCGATTGGGGCCGGCCGCGTGAAACTGGCTCGTGTCGAGGCTGCCGTGGACGAACGGAAGAACGAGCAGAAACAGCGCGACCTGCACGACCCGCTCAGACGCGTGGTCGATCGCCCCTGCGGCCACGGCTTCCGGCAGCGGTGTACCCATTCGCTGGAGGAAGCGGATGTTCATCCCGAGTCGCCCAGCCGAGCTCGGGACGGTCAGGTTGATGAACTTGATCGCGGATTGCAGCACGACGCACGGCAGCAGCGCGAGCGGCGTCAGCACGGCGCCGCGAATCGACACGCCCGACGCGATGAACGTGCACTGGGCAAGGAGCAGGGCGACCACGACCCAGGCGATATTCGCCTGGCCGACCTGGTGGGCGATCGTGGCGAAGCCGATTGCGGCGAGCTTGCTGATCAGCAGGTAGGCGCCGAAGATGAGCGCGACCGTCAGGATCACGTCCTTCGGCCGAACGCGGCGCATCGGCGCGATGTCGGGAACCTTCTGGCCGGCCGCGGCCGCGGCCGCCTCTCGCAGGTCCTTGAGATCGACCTCGTGCGTGCGCGCGAGGTCCCGCAGGTGCGGAGTCAGGGCGGCGCGCTGCAGGTACGGAAGAGCGCGGCCGATTGCGTTTCCCCAGCCGGCGTCGACGGCCTTGTCGAGGGTCCGCTCAGGTCCGACGAGGATCGTGCACGCGACGAGCAGCTCGGCAACGTCGATGTCCAGCGCCGTCTGCGGAGCGCCGAGAGTCGCTGCCGAGAAGTCGACGAGCATCGGCCCGTCGCCGGTGACGAGCACGTTGCTTGCGTTCAGCCTTCCGTGGGAGATGCCGGCCGCGTGGAGCTTCGCGACCTGCTCGCAGAGGCTCGCGAGCGTCTCGTCGCTCACCTGATCCGCCGAGACGGTCTCGAGCGGCTGGAGCTCAGGCTGCCGCGTGACGAGGAGCGCGTCGCCGCCCTCGCCGAGAGCCGCCGTGACAACCTCGGGGACGCGGACTCCCGTCTGGGCGGCCAGCACGGTGGCCAGCGCCTCGTGCTCGACCTGCTCGAGCCGTCCAGGCGCCACGCTTCTCGGTGGGTCGCGGTAGGCAAGCGTGCGCCAGCGACGAGCCAGGCGCTGGGTGTCTTGGGCATCGCGGCCGAGCACCCGCACGCTCAGCCGCCTCCCGCGCTTGTCGCGGCCGACGTACTCCGCTGCGCCGATGTGCTGCCTGCGAACGGGCGCGAGCTCGACCGCTTCGACCCCGAGCGCACTGAGGTCGCTCCTGATCTGCGCCGTCGGCGGGACGGCCGCCGCAGTTCCGAACGCCAGCCGCACCAGCGCGCCGGTGCCGAGGCCGAGCGCCAAGGCACCGAGCACGGCTGACGGCTTGGCGGCGGCGAACACGACCGCACCCAGCGACGCCAGCGGAACGAGCCACGCCGCCAGCAGGCGCACCGGCCGAACAAGCTCCGGCCCGGCCACCGCGAAGACGGCGCTCGCCCCTGCAAGCCTCAACTCCGGGTAGCCCCACTGGGACAGCACGTGGGCCTCCACCGGAAGCCAGTCCGACTCGACCACGCCGCCCAGAAGTGGAGCGGCTGCTAGGAGGACAAGGGCGCCGACGATCAGGTCGCGAGCGAGATCCCAGCGGCGCCGCACCAGCGCGTCGATGACTACGGCCAGCGCGAGCCCGAGCGCACACAAGAACAACGTCCGCCAGAGCCCTCCGGCCCACCCGAGCACGGTCGCCAGCGCCTGCGCGACCTCGTCGTCCTGCTTCGGCGCCGACGAGGCGATCACCGCCGAAAGCCCGACCACTACCGCTGCAGCGGCCAGGACAACCGAATCGATCGTTCTGCGATTGCGGCGACCGGGCTCCGTGTCGGTCAGCAGGCGAACGGTCCACGAACGCTCAGCGTGTTCTGCCGGCTCTGCTCGAGTCACGCCCGTGGTCGTCACCTTCCCACCTCCGCCGCCTGGGCCGAGTATCGACCATCGACCGCGGTATTGCGCGGGCCGGGATCGACTACTTCTCCCTGACGAAGAGTCCGAGCAGGCCGCGTTTGAGCTGAGCGAGGATCGGCCCGCCGTCCGCATGCTCCGGCCGGAGCCATGCGGCCGATATCTCGGCGCCGAGGAGCAGGGCGGAGGCGTAGAGATACATCGAGTAGAGGAAGACGAGCGCCGACGTGAGCGAGCCGTAGACGATGCTGAGCCTGGTCGTCCTCTCGTAGATCAAGCCCGAGGCGAGCGCGATCAGCCGGAGGAGCAGGGCGGTGACGATCGCCCCCACGAGTCCATCGCGGAAGCGGAGGCCGCGCGACGGGACGAAGCGGTAGAGCAGCAGTACGACGACGATCGAGAGCAGAAACGAGGCCGTATGCACGAGGCCGCCGGCCAGGGTGCCGGCTCCGACGCCGATCGACTCGCCCAGCATTCCCGAGGTTCGCTGCACGAGGTTGCCGAGCACGGTGATTCCGGCCGTGACGAGCACGAGGACGGCCGTGCCCAGAACCAGAATGAGGTCGACGAGCTTCCCGCGCGCCGGCGGTCGCGTCTCGGTAACGTCCAGCGAACGCTCGAGCCCCTGTCGAATGGCAGTCATCATCCCGCTCGCCGCCCAGGTGAACACGAGCAGGCTCAGCAGCCCGGCGGCGCTGGCCGGTGTTGCAATATCGGTGAGCGCACGCTCGACGTCCTGCCTCCCGGCCGGGGACACCGGGAGCGCATCCACGATCGTGTTCACGACGTCCTGGCGGACGCTGTCGTCCTGGAGCACGAGCCCGAAGATCGAGACGAGCACGATCGCCAGCGGTGCGATCGAGAACAACACGCGATACGCGATTCCAGCCGCCTGCTGCGGACACTCGTCCGCGAAGAACCGCTCGACCGCGTCCGGGACGGCATGGCTGAGCTTCTTGGCGACGACGATCGGCCGCTGCCAGACGTGCGAGGACGCTGGTGTTTCTGGATGGGAGTGCTCGCTCACCGGCTCAGCTCCCAAGTCTCGCTCAGATTCATCGGGCTCGAGCCTCGACGGTGACAGAGGTGAGCGACTGCCCCGTGTGATGGACTCGGGTAGGCGGCTGCGGCTCCTACTACCGGGCGACCGCGAACGCCACCTCGTCGATGTAGCACCAGCTCCAGTCCTCACCGGGTTCGGCCGAACGGATGATCGGATGGCCGCTCTCGCCTGCATGCGCGGTCGCATGCCGGTTCGGCGACGAGTCGCAGCAGCCGATCTTGCCGCACTTCATGCACATGCGGAGGTGGACCCAGCCGCTGCCGATCTTCAGGCATTCCTCACAGCCCTCGATCTCCTCCGGTAACGCCGTGATCTCGATCTGGTCGAGGTGGGTGCAAACCGGGTTCGAAGACATCTCTTCTCCTTTCCCTGAGCTTCAGCTACCGGGCCTGGCAAGAACGACGGCGAAGTCGTCCCTCGCGTCGGTCCACCAAGACTCGAT
>JBKPNC010000061.1:0-16589 GCA_046732435.1 Actinomycetota bacterium | reverse complement strand
CGTCAGCACCGTGCAGTGGGTGATCAACGCCTATGCCCTCGTCTTCGGCGTGCTGATCGTCAGCGGTGGTCGCCTCGCCGACCTCTTCGGACGCAAGCGCGTCTTCATGATCGGGGCGACGATCTTCGCCCTCTTCTCGCTGTTCGGCGGCCTCGCCCCCAACGAGTACCTCCTGATCGCGGCGCGCGCCATCATGGGCGTCGGCGGCGCGCTGATGTGGCCCGCGATTCTCGGCATGACCTATGCAGCAGTGCCGAAGGACAAGGCCGGCCTCGCCGGCGGTCTGATCCTGGGAGCAGCCGGCATCGGCCAGGCGATCGGCCCGCTCACGGGAGGGATCCTGACGGAGTACGTCAGCTGGCGCGCCGTCCTGATTGTGAACGTGCCGATCGCCGCCTTCGCGATGACGATCGTCTGGCTCGAGATCCACCAGGCGGAGGAGCACGCGCCCGGGGAACGCCTCGACTACGGCGGCATGGCCGCGCTCTCGCTGGCGCTGCTCGCCCTCCTGTTCGCCCTCGACCAGGCAACCGACTGGGGCTGGGGGAACTGGATGATCGTCGCGTGCCTGATCGTTTGCGGCGTGCTGCTCGCCGTGTTCGTCGTGATCGAGCGGCGGATGGGGACGAACGCGCTCGTCCCCGGCGACCTCGCGCGGCGTGGAGGGTTCATCTGGCCGTGCGTGTGCGTCGGGCTGCTCTCGGCCCTGTTCTTCGCGTCGATGCTCTACCTGCCGCAGTACATGCAGAAGATCCTCGACTACTCGCCGGTGCGTGCGGGCCTGGGCATGCTGCCGTTGTTCGTCCCGTTTGCCGTGCTCGCGTTCATCGCCGGACCGCTGTACAACCGTCTCGGAGCCAAGCTGATCGTCTCACTGGGCGTCGCGGGGCTCACGGTCGGCGGGTTCCTGCTGACCTTCGTCGACGACTCGTCGGGCTACCGCGAGCTGATCGCCGGCATGGTCGTGCTCGGCGCCGGCGTCGGGATCTTCTATCCCTCGGCGACGACTGCCGCCGTCACGGCCGTCAAGGCCTCGCGCCAGAGCCTTGCCGGCGGCCTGACGTACATGTTCCAGATCGCGGGCGGCGCCGTCGGGCTAGGGCTCGCGACGACGGTCTTCACGACCGCGTCCGAGCACAAGCTCGACTCGAAGATCGCGGGCGCCGGTCTGAAGGTCGACGACAGCGAGAGCGACGCGGCGCAGGGCATCCTCGCCGGCACCGACTCGGCCAAGGACGCGCTCTCGCACTTCCCTACCCAGGTGCAGACCCAGATCCGATCGTTCGTCCATGACGCCTTCGTCGCCGGCTTCCAGGACGTGTTCTGGCTCTGCACGATCCTCGCCTTCATCGGCCTCCTGGTCGCCGTGTTCTTCGTGGGCGGCCGGCTCCATCTTCGCCCTCGTACGGTCATCGAGGAGGCGCCGGCGGAGGAGAGCGCCTGAGCTCCTCCTCCAGGCGTTCCCACCAGCCGCCGATCCACTCCACGAACTCGATCCCGTAGTCCAGCGCGAGATACGGAAATCGCGCCGGGTCTTCCTCGCGCTCGCTTGCAAGGTCGGCGGCGAGCCCGCGGAAATTCGTCAGGATCTCGTCGAACTGTGCCCGCATCCTCTGAACGTGCTCGAGGATCTCTGCCGGTGCGAGGAGATCGCCGAAGAAGAGCTTGAGCAGGCCCTCGTCCCGATACTCGAACGTGAGCAGTCCATCGCCTGCGAGCCAGTCGTGAAGCGCGGCTCGACCCGCATCCGTCAGCCGGTAGGCACGGCGACGCCGCGCGCCGGACGGCGCCTCCGCCTCGATGAGGCCGGCCGCCTCGAGCCGCCGGAGCTCCGGGTAGATCTGCCCGTAGCTGGCGCCCCAGAAGAAGCGCGTCGAGTAGTCGGTCAGCTTCTTGATGTCGTAGCCGCTGCGGGGGCCGAGACCGAGCACGCCGAGGATGACGCGGGCGGTGGGGGTGAGGCCTTGCATATCTACCCGATATATGTAACATATCTGCCCGATAGATGAACGCAGTCATCGTCGAAGAGATCACGAAGGCCTACGGAGCGACCGAGGCGCTGCGGGGCGTGAGCTTCGAGATCCGCTCGGGAGAGGTCTTCTCGCTGCTCGGGCCGAACGGCGCAGGCAAGACGACGACCGTCGAGATCCTCGAGGGGTATCGGCGACGCGATGCGGGGAACGCCGAGGTGCTGGGGGTCGATCCCGAACGCGCCGGCGGCGCCTGGCGCCAGCGGATCGGCGTGGTGCTGCAGCAGTCCGAGCTGTACCCGAACCTGACCGTCGAGGAGATGGTCGGGCTCTTCGCCGGCTACTACGAGCGGCCGCGGGACGTGACCGACGTCGTTCGTCTCGTCGGGCTCGACGAGAAGCGCGCTGCCAGAGTCCGCGGCCTGTCAGGCGGCCAGAAGCGGCGCCTCGACCTTGCCGTCGCGCTCGCGGGCGATCCCGAGCTCCTCTTTCTCGACGAGCCGACTACCGGCTTCGACCCGGCTGCGCGGCGCGCCGCCTGGGAAATGATCCGCTCGCTTCGGGAGCTCGGCAAGACGATCCTGCTGACCACCCACTACCTCGACGAGGCCGAACAGCTCGCCGACCGCGTCGCCGTGCTGCGCGATGGACGAGTCGTCGCCATCGGCACGCCTGCCGAGCTCACCGGCGGGGCGCCGGCGACCGAGATCCGGTACCGCCGGAACGGCGAGGAGGTCGTCCTGCACACCGAGGATCCAACCCGCATCCTGCACGAGCTCACCGGGTCGGCGCTCGCTCAGGGATTCGAGCTCGAAGGGCTGACCGTTCGACGGCCGACGCTCGAGGAGGTCTACCTCTCGCTCACGGAGGAGGAAGCATGACGCTGTTTCCGCACGAGTTCCACAACCAGGTGCGGCTCTACCTGCGGAGCCGGGAGCTCGCCTTCTTCACGTTTCTGCTACCGGTGATCATCTTCATCCTCCTGGGCTCCGTGTACGGGGAGGACACGATCGAGGGCGTCAAGGGCTCGCGGTATCTCCTCGCGGGGATGCTCGGCTACGGCGTCGTTGCGACCGTCTTCGCCGGCCTCTCGATCGTGCTCGTGATCCGCCGGGAGTCAGGCGTCCTCAAGCGCCTGCGGGCGACGCCGCTGCCGGCGCCGACGTACATCGCCGCGATGCTCTGCACGTTCCTGCTCGCATTCGGGCTCGAGGTGCTTTGCCTGGTTCTGCTCGCCCGCTTCCTCTTCGACGTCCCCCTCCCCGACCGCCCACTCTCGCTTCTTGCCGGCCTCCTGCTCGGCGCCGCGGCGTTTGCGGCACTCGGGATCGGGCTCGCCGCGCTCGTTCGCAGCGCAGAGGGATCCTCGGCGGTCGTCAACGCCATCTATCTGCCGATGGCCTTCCTCTCCGGCGCTTTCTTCTCCCCGCACTCGTTTCCGAGCTTCCTCCGCGCTCTCGCGGACGTCCTCCCATTGACGTACTTCATCCGCATCGTGCGCGACGTGATGCTGCACGGGGACCCGATCTGGTCGGTGTGGCCGTCGGTCGTCGCCGTCGCCGCCTGGGGCATCGTGGGCCTCGCCGTGGCGATCCGGAAGTTCCACTGGGAGCCGGCCGAGAGCCGGTAGACGGTTCACGCGTTACGCGTTTGCGATCGGTGGGCACCAGCCGCTCGTGGACGTAGTCGAGCCATATGTTGCGTTCGCCGTCCCGGCAGACCCCGACTCCGGCGTGGAAGTCCGCGTGAACTTCGGCCTACTGGCCGGCCGTGAGGCGACGCCCGCGGAGATCGACGAGCTGGCGCGCAGGATTCTCGGTGCCGTCGAGCGCGTCTCGATCGTCAGCGAACGTCGCCACGAGGTCAGCGACCAGGTCGAGGCCTCGGTTCATCAGGTCCGGATCGCCGTTCCCCAGGAGGGAGTTCCCAGCGACGTCATCGAGGCCGCGCGCCTCGAGGGGAAGCTCGTCGCGCTTGCCGAGGCGTGGGCGCACGCTTGTAGCGGCGAACGCCGCGCGGCGGTCTAGCCGACCGTGGCCGGCGCCGTGTGGCCGGCGATGAAGCCGAGCACACGGCTCCAGGCGTCGGCGGAGGCGTCGGCGAACTGCTCCTGCTTGCGATCGAAGTAGCTGTGGGGAGCACCCTCGTACGTGACGATCTCGTGCTCGACGCCGGCCTCGGTGAGCGCCGCGTCGAAGGCGGCGATGTCCCCGGCCGAGATCGCCTGGTCGGCGCCGCCAATCAGCGCGAGGATCGGAGCGGTCATCGCTCCGGCGCGGTCGATCGGCCCCGGCAAGCCGTCCTGTCCACGACCGGGCCGGCCGTAGAAGCCGATCGCGCCGGCGAGCCCGTGCCCCGACGCCGCCGCCAGCCAGGAGTGACGGCCGCCGAAGCAGAATCCAACCGTGAAGATCACGTCGGCTCCGTCTCGGAGCTGCCTTACCGCCGCGCCGACGTCCGCCTGGATGCCCTCCGGTGTCGTCTGCGCCACGTGCTCGCTGTACTCGAAGTCCTCTCCCCGCTTGGCGACGCCGGCGGTGCGGCCGAAGTAGTCGATCGCCACCGCCTCGTACCCGCGTTCGGCGAAGCGGAGGGCGAGCTCCTCGTAGAAACGGTGGAGGCCCCGAACGTCGGGCAGGATCACGACGGCGGCGCCGCTCGGCTCTTCCGGGTGCGCGGCAAAGGCGGCGAACCGGTTGCCGTCTTCCGCTTCGAGCACGACGTCGTCGTGCGAGACGGCGGCTCCCCGGATGACGGCGATCGGCGGCTGCGAGTCCGGTTCGTGGCACACGGGCGCGCGTGACGATATCGCGGTTACTGGTTGCGCACGGCGGCCATGAGCAGAAGCCCGCCGTCGACGACGAACGAGTGTCCGGTCGCGTACGCCGCGGCGGGCGATGCGAGCCAGGCGACGAGCGACGCGATCTCGTGCGCCGAGCCGGGGCGGCCCAGCGGGATGCCGTCTCGCTGCTGCTCGGTCGGGTCGACGTCCTCCTGGCCCGTCATCGGCGTGGAGATCTCGCCCGGCGCGACGGCGTTGACCGTGATTCCGTGCTCGGCGAGCTCGAGCGCCATCTGCTTGACGAGGCCTCCGAGCCCGTGCTTGGCGGCCGTGTATGCCGACGACCGCGGCAGCGGGACGTGCTCGTGAACGGACGTGACGGCGACGATCCGGCCGCCGTGGCCCGCTGCCGCCAACGCCCGCGCCGCCCGCTGCATGCACAGGAACGCGCCGTCGAGGTCGACTGCGAGGGTCTCGCGCCAGTCGTCCCAGCGGAGATCGAGGAAGGGCGCAGGCCGCGACGTACCGGCGTTGTTGACGAAGACGTCCAGGCCGCCGAGCTCCCCGATCAGCTCGTCGATTACGTCGGCGGCCTCGCGTAGCCGCAGCAGGTCGAGGCCCCGGATGTGCGCGGTTCGGCCGAGCGCTCGCACCTCCTGCGCTGTCGACTCGGCGCCCTCCTCGTCCTCGTGCCACGTGATGCCGAGGTCGAAGCCGTCGCGCGCGAGCGCAACAGCCGTCGCCTTGCCGATGCCGGAGTCGGACGCGGTGACGATCGCCGCAGCCACGCTCTCGTCTTACCGCGGAAAGCGCTCCGGAAACGCGCCGACGCTACGCTGGGTCCCCGTAGCCCCCGTAGCTCAGTGGACAGAGCAGCGGTTTCCTAAACCGCGTGCGCAGGTTCGATTCCTGCCGGGGGCATAGGCGCGCAAAGCGTCTATCGTCGGGTCTCCTTCCTTCGCGGCCGAGAAGGACCGCCCGAGATTTCCCAATTCATGTCCTCACGGCCTCCTGCGAGAACGTGGGCAGGACGGTCAGATCATCACGAGCTAGGCTCGTCCGAACCGACGCGCACCACGGTTGACATACCGCATTGGTTTCGCGCGCGTGCCGGCACGTCCAAGGTGTTTCGCGGGAGGTCGCGGCGGTTCCAGGCTGCGCGAGCGTTCGATCGTGCCGCGCGCGCACAATTGCAGATACAGACGGTTAAGTCGGCGTGCGATATTGTGATGATGCAGCCGTCTGCGGCGCGGCCATCGCCGAATCTGGGCAACTGAACCGCCTGCGCTGTCACATCTCGGTGGCCCAGGGCGATTGATGGACGCGGGCGGCGATCGCCGCCGACCCTTGGTCGGCCATACGCCCGCGCATGAGCCGCTGCGCCTGCGGTGATGGCGCCGGCGGTTGCGCAGACGCGTAATGCCGACACCACCTGTTCGCCGTCCGGGCCGGCAAGCGAAGCACCCCTCATCGCATTGTTGCGCACCCGTGGCAGCGATCCCGTCGAGTGATCTTCAGCAATTCATTCGCGATTCGCGAGACGGGTGCGCTTCTCGAGCCTTGCAGGAGCGCCGACGATGCCAACTCCATAGGTGAGCGTTAGTTCAGCCGTCCCTTCGGTACGTCTCAATATCGGCGGTGCAGTGGGCGCGGTGAGCCGCCGTCCGCTTGCACACCTCGTTGCCGCCTATCGATTCGTGTGGTGCGATCGACCCGCTGAGCTCTTAGCCTGTCCCGGTCGTCCTCTGTGGTCGCGAGCCGCCAACTGAGACCGCAGGCGAGCTGCAGCGGCGCTTCGACGCTTGCACGGCGGAGGTGATTGCTTTGCTGCAGCAGCTCCCCCTCCCGTTGCGAGCGTGCTACGAGGCAGGGCTGACCGGCTTCGCGCTCTACCGGGCAGCCGAGGCGGCCGGCGTGCGCATGGAGGTGGTCGTCCCAGAAGGGCCGCGTGCATCCGGCGGGTGGATCAAGAGCGACCGCAAAGACACTGAACTGCTCGCCCGCCTCCTGCTTGCGGCTAGCCGAGGGCCGACGCCGTGCCCAGCTCGGCGGGGAGGCGGGGCGCGATCTCTGCCGCGCCGAGCAGGTGCGGCCGCGACCTGATGCGCTGTCGACATGCTGCTGCTGCTCGGCGGGCGTGTCTACGAGCGGGGCGTGTGGATGGAGACCCACCGCCAGTGGCTCGCCCCGCAGCGCTTCGCTCAACGAGTTTGCCATCTCGACACGCTCGCCGCCGCTGACGGTCCCGCCGCCCCCAAAGCCGCGCTCGACGAGCGGCTCCTTTAGCCTCGCTCGCGAGGGCAAGTGGTGGCCCACCGGCGCCCGCCTGCGCTGCTTCCGCGGCATCGACTTCCCGCGGCCCGGCACGCTCGCCGGCAGGAGTACACGCGCGGTCGCCGGGGGCCCGCTTTCGTCAGCCGGCCAAGCGCTTTGGCAAAGACGCGAGCAGCGAGTCGCAGCTGGCGGTCGCCGCCGTGATGCGCATCCCGCCGACGACGTCCAAAGCCCCCGAAGATGCTGGCTCGCTCCCTCGCCGTTACGGGATCCCAGAACCGGGACGTAATTTCTTCACAAGCGGCTGACAGAGACTTCACATGCCGCTGGCATACTGCGATGCGCGTGACGGAGTGGGGTCGTCAACGGGTCGTGCTCTGCGTCGCGCTCTTAGCAGCAGCGCTCGCCGGGCTAATGGTCTTCGGCGGGCTCTCGCCCGCGGCCGGGGGCGACACGACCCGGGTGAAGGGCGTACGAACTGCTGCAGCGGCATGCACGCTGGCCCAGAAGGCGCGGCGCATCCGGGTGCTCAAGGCCTTCAGGCGGAAGATGTCGGCGCGGCGGCGAGCGTACTTTCGATCGCACCACAGCGCGAAGGCGCGTCGCGCGTTTGTGAGACGGCAGCGGGCGAAGCTGCGGGCGCTGAAGCGCGCCGCCGCTTGCACCGTCACCTACGACCCGGGGCCTCCTCCTCCACCGCCTCCACCGTCACCGCCGCCCCCTCCTCCGCCGTCGGGCTGGGTGACGGTCGTCAACGATCAGTTCAACTCGGGTGGCCTACCAGCTCACTGGCACCGGTACCAGGGCGGGTACTCGACCCACCCAAGAACGAACTGCGCCTCCCCCGGGCAGGCGACGGTTGCAGGCGGCTATTTGCGGCTGACGATGCAGTGGAAGGACACGGGCTCGTGCGGTTTCGCCGGCTGGTACTCGGCGGGCATTTCGTTACGGCCTAGGGTCGTTCGCTCGAGTAATGATGCTCGTGTCACGATCCGCTGGCGCGTCGTCGACGATGGCGTCGTCTCCCACCGGGTCATCCCGATGCGCTGGCCCGGCGTCGACATTCCCGGCCAGACCTGTGGCGGCCAGCCCGGCTGCGGCGAACAAGACCTGTGCGAAGGCCACTCGCTCACCGGCTGCACGTCGTTCATTCACTACGGTCACCCGCGCAATCACTTCATCAGCCATCGGTACCGTGTCGACCTGACGCAGTGGCACACGTGGCAGTTCACGCAGTTGAACCACACGCTGACCACGACGGTGGACGGAAATGTCGCCTGGGCGTGCAACGCGTCGACGGTGCCGGCGTGCAACTCGACGACCGTGATGCCGACACTGAAACGCGTCGTCTTGCAGCAGGAATGCGCGAACACAACCAGCCCATGCCCGCCGAAGAGCAGCGGGAAGGAGCAAATTCAGGTCGACTGGATCGTCGTCGAACGACGAACCTAGACTAGCCAGGAAGAGAATGACGCGACCCGCTTCGCCGTCACCGGCACGCGGCGTGTCTTCGCCAGGGACGGGCGGGTGGATGTCGGGGCGTGCTGGCACCTGCGGCGCGTCGCGGTTCTGCTGGCGGGACTCTGTCTCGGGCGGCGAACGTCGCGCCGATACCGCTGCCGCCACGACCGCACACAAGTGCAGCGTGCGGCGTCGAACGCTGGGACGCGAAAGCGCTCACCGACCCGACCTCGACTGGTCAACGTGCACCTGACCAACGACCGTGGGCTCTGCCCCACGAGTCTAGGCCCCGCACCCGGGGCCTCGAGCCCACGTACCGGGTGCGCGCACCCTCGTTGAGTTCAACGTCGAGGCTGATTCGGAGGGCCATCTCGTCACCGCCTACCCCGCTACTCGGCGCGGACGATGATCGTCGGCTGCCCGCAGCTACACTCGTCCGCGCGGCGCACCCAACACCGACTTAGACACGTTTGGCGGCCTCGGGCGGTGGCTGCGGTGGTGAACCGCTCGAGGTGGCTCCAGCGCTTCGTCGTCAGCGAAGATCGGCGGCGTGGCCGACGCTCGGTAACGACAGCGGACGCGAGAGCCGCTGCTGAGCCGCTACAGGATTCCGCGGCGTACACCGGTCGAAGCTCGGCGCGTGACGTCTGGACGTTGCCGATCACGTCTCTCTAGTTCATGCAGCGCATGCGGCACGATGAACCAAGGCACGAGAGCGTGATCGCCGCGAACGCGACGTAGTGCAGCGGAGCGCCGACAGCTCGCAGGATCCCGCGCGCTGCAACCCGCCCGACAGCTGAGCGCATCGCGCCTGGATGATGAACGCGCGGAAAAGCAGGTTCAAGAGCAGCCGCACCTTCCCGGCGACGAGCAGGGCGACGACCACGAAGCGGTGCTCGAGGTGGACCCACTTATGCGTCGTTCCGCTAGAGCCGGTACCTCGAGACGGCATGGTTATCCCTCTCCAACTGCCGTCGCTGCGGCAGCATTCGATGTCGCCGTGCCTCATGCGCTGCTGCATCATGGGGGTCTGGTGGGAGGGTTCAGGTCGGGTTCTCGACCTTGATCCAGTCCACCTGGATGTCCTCTGTGCCGGTCGACTGCTCCGGGCACCGCGACGACATGTTGGCGCATTCCTGCTGCAAGACGACGCGTTTCAGCGTCGGCATCACGGCTGTCGAGTTACACGGTGGCGCCGTCGACGCGTTGCACGTCCAGGCGACATCCCCGTCAACCGTCGTGGTGAGCGTGTGGTTCAGCTGTGTGAACTGCCACGTGTGCCACTGCGTCAGGTCGACGGTGTACGGGTGGCTAATGAAGTTGTTGCGCGGGTAGCCGTAGTGAACGAACGACGTGCAGCCGGTGAGCGAGTGGCCTTCGCACAGGTCTTGTTCGCCGCAGCCGGGCTGGCCGCCACAGGTCTGGCCGGGAATGTCGACGCCGGGCCAGCGCATCGGAATGATCCGGTGGGAGACGACGCCGTTGTTGACCACGCGCCAGCGGATCGTCACGCGGCCGTCATCGCTCATCGGCACCTTGTTCGGGTTGAGGCTCACTGCAGCGCTCCACCAGCCGGTGAACGTGACCGGTTTCCAGCTGCGGCAGGTGCCAGTCTTCCACTGCATCTTCAGATGCAGGTACCCACCGTTGACGCTCTCCTGCTGCGGGCTGACGCAGTTCGGTGTCGCGCTCCCGTACGGATGCGACGAGTAGAAGTCATTGTATGACTTCCAATGCGACGGCAGAACACCGTCGTCGGTGAACTCGTCGTTGACCACCGTCGTCCATCCGGATCCCGAGGTCGTGGAGTCGCCAGATGAGCACGCGGCCGTGGAACCGTCGACCGATGCCTGGCTCGACCGGTTCCCCGCGGCGTCGTACGCGTCGACGGCAAGCGTATAGCTGGTTCCGCAGGTCAGGCTGCCGAACAAGTAACTCGTTTGTGGCGTGGAACCGACTTTTGAGCCATTGAGATACATGGCATAGCCGGCAATGCCAACGTTGTCAGTCGACGCAGACCACGAAAGCGAAAGGCTCGTCTCGGCGGCTCCCGAGACAGCCAGGCCCGTCGGAACCGTCGGCGGCTGCGTATCGACGGTTGAGCATGCACTAGTCCCGGCGGTGATCGTGTAACGGGTCGACGTTTTCCCGAGCCAATCGTACGCTTCTACCCCGAGGCCGTAGCTCTGGCCGCATCTAAGCCCGGTAAAGGTGTAGCCCGCGCCCGCCGTCTTCGCTACGTAAGCACCCTCGCGATACAGCCGGTAACCCGCCAGCCACACATCGTCGGTCGCCGCGCTCCATCGCAGCCCGATGCTGGTCGTGCCAACGCTCGTCACCGAGAGGCCGCCGCTGAAGCTGGGGGCGGTCGGATTCCAACTGAACCCCTCGGTACCGCCGAACGTTTGTGCATGAGCGCCGACGGCGCCGGCAAGCACGACGGCGACGACGACAGCAAAGATGAGTGTCCGTGGCAGACGCGCGACGGAAGGCAAGCGGCGGGGCGGCATATCGATCTCCTTCAAGGCGGTAGCCCAAACGGGGGACGAACAGCCTCCATGTGTAACCGCTATTGCAAAAAAAGTCAAGTAAACACAAGTTTATGTGCAAGTAGGTACCACTACTTAGCCACACACACCTGACTCGTGGACGTCCTCGGGGCTCTGCGCGTTCTGCACAGACCAACTACTGCGAACGAGCTGATCACCGGCCGGCCGACGCTGCCTCCAGCAGCCGATGCGTCTCGCCAGAGAACTCTCGAAGAGCTCTAGGCGGCATCACGTTCCGGTGACCCGCGTTCTTAGACCGAGCCAGCTCGGGATGGTTCCCAGGCATCGCCGTTCCGACCGGCGAGCGACAGTCTGATCCCCGTCCCTGCTCCGGGCGCTCCGCTGCTCAAGGCCGAGGGGGCAAGCACCGCCGCAGCTGCTTTCCTTACGTTTCGCTCAACGTCAGTCTGTCCCGGTGTGGGGACGGGACAGGCTCTTAGGGCATGCCGATTCGTCGGTCGGCGTCACGCGCGTTTACCCGCGCGACGTGCCCGACGCGTTGCTGAGCGGGACTCGCGACTCGCGTCGAACCCTCAGCAGACGGACAGCGCAGCGAGCGGTGGCCGCCTCGCTTCGATTGGCGTGCTCACGGCGGCGACACTCGTGGTCCCGTTGCGAGCGGGAGTCCGACGCGAGCGAGACGCTGCGGATATCGCGGGTTTCGAACTGGACGATCTAGGCGATCTTCCTGGCGGAGGTCATGGTGGCCATCGTCCAGAGCAGGCGCGGTACGGCTCTGCCGTCATCCGCTGACGTTGCGAACGTTCTCCTTAACCTCCGTTTCTCGCCGGTAGTGTGGAGATGCTGCGGATGTTCGGCCTGACGGTTGCTGCGGCTGCTCCGTACGCTGCAGGCTACTCGTCGCCTGTTCTCATCGCAGGGTTCAATGACGGGCCTGGCTCACGCTGCTGGCAGCATTCTGCCGGGGGAACGGCTTCGCAAGCGATGCCGCGCAGCGAGGCGGCTCGTATGGGCCGGCCAGGACTCCAACCTGCGACTTTGGGATCAAGAATCGCTCAGACCACCCTCGGCCCAGTCGACAGGCCGGGCCCGGTGAATCTGTTGCCCGCACCAGAGACGAAGTGCCTAGACTCGGTGGTTGATGCCCTTATTGCGGAAAGAGGACGGCTCGAAGTTTGAGCTTCGTTCACGCGTTTGACCACGCGGGTACTCCGAGCGCAGAAGCCCGAGGAGCACGACAATCTGGACGAGGATGAGTAACGCCCACCAAATGCGCCGACAGCTCTGAGTACGAGTCAGTAATGAGCACGCACCTTGACCCATCTCGGTTCCCGCGGCACTGTCTCAGGCCCGATACGCAGACGGAGCCAAGGAGCACGACCGGTGCCCACGTGGGCGAGCCCCGCACGGCAGAACCTCGCGGCCGTGAAGACTGACGGCGCTGCGCCCGGGCAGGTCCCCCGAAAGTCCCCATCAGGGGCGCCGAAGCCCCCATCAGGAATCACGGTGCTCACGACTTGCCCGCAGTCGAAGGACTTTGCGCCGGAGGCATACGTCCGCTGCGTCCAGGAGATCGCATGCTGGAGCGAGGATGCCGGCTACCAGGGGGCGTTGATTTACACAGACAACGCACTCGTCGATCCTTGGCTCGTGGCCGAGGCGGTCATCCGGTCGACAACCCGGTTCTGCCCCCTCGTGGCGGTCCAGCCCGCATACATGCACCCGTACGCGGTCGCGAAGATGGTCGCTTCGCTAGCGTTCTTGTATGGCCGGCGCATCTACTTGAACATGGTCGCGGGCGGCTTCAGAAGGGACCTGATAGCCCTCGGCGATCCCGCCTCGCACGATGAGCGGTACTCGAGGCTGATCGAGTACACGCTCATCGTGAAGGCGTTGCTCGAAGGCAGGGCTCCTATCGATTTCGAGGGCAAGTACTACAGCGTCGCCGCGTTGAAGATGACGCCGCCGATCGCTCCCGACCTGGTTCCGCGAGTATTTGTCTCGGGATCCTCGCCGGCGGGGCTCGCAGCGGCCCGCGCGCTCGGCGCCGTCGCCGTCAAGTACCCCGAGCCTCCGGCCGAGGAGAACGAGCAAGAAGGGGGCGGCGTCGAGTCGGGGATTCGGCTTGGCGTGATCGCACGCGACACCGATGCCGAGGCCTGGAGAGTCGCTCACCAGCGGTTCCCCGAAGATCGCAAAGGCCAGCTCACGCACGGGCTCGCCATGACAGTTTCCGACTCTCAGTGGCACAGGCAGCTCTCCAAGCTCGGCGAGAAGCCCGTCTCGGACGAGAACCCGTACTGGCTCGGGCCATTCCAGAACTACAAGACGTTCTGCCCCTACCTCGTGGGAAGCTACGAACGGGTCGGCTCCGAGCTCGGGCGGTACATCGCTAAGGGCTTCGGATCGTTCATCCTCGACGTTCCTGCCTCGCCCGAGGAGCTCGAGCACACGGCCGTCGCCTTCGAAGCGGCCACCACCGCCCGGCAGTGACCGAGCTGCTCCAGGAGTACGTGAGGCGTCAGGCAGAAATGCGTCCGGAGGCGGCAGCGCTCGTTATGGACCACGAGCGGATCGGCTACGCAGACCTGGAGGACTGGAGCAACCGTCTGGCTCGTTTGCTCGAGGCGAGCGGGTGCCAGAAGGGCGACCGCGTCTGCCTGCTCGTCCCGAAAGCTCCGACAAGCATCGTTGCGATGATCGCGGCGCTCAAGGCGGGCTGTCTTTATGTTCCGATCGACGTCAGCTCCCCCGCACCACGCGTGGCGAAGATCGTGCGTGCGGCCGACCCGCACGTCGTCCTCCTGACGGGATCGACACAGAGTCTGCTCGACAACGTCCTCGCCCACGACGCCTTGGGAAGTTCGGTCGTGTTCGGGTCGATGGACACCGAGCCTATCGCTGGCCGCAGCTTCCGGTGCCGCTTCGCGCGGAGCGACTGGGAGGCATTCGCACCGGACGCTGTCGTCCGTCAGTGCGAGCCCTCGGACGCCGCGCACTTGCTCTTCACGTCCGGCTCGACCGGGACACCGAAAGCTGTCGTGATTACGCACGCGAACGTGATCGCGTTCATCGAGTGGGCGGTGAGTTATTTCGGAATCGCTCCGTCCGACCGGGTCTCGGGTCACCCGCCGCTTCACTTCGACCTTTCGACGTTCGACATCTATGGTGCGGTGGCCGCCGGCGCCGAACTGCATCTCGTGCCGGCCGAGATGAGCCTCATCCCGGGACAACTGGCGCGACTCATCCGCTCCGCAGAGCTCACCCAGTGGTTCTCCGTTCCATCGACGATGACGTACATGGCGAAGTTCGGGGTGATCGTCTACGACGACTTCCCGTCGCTGAAGCGCGTCGTGTGGTGCGGTGAAGTCCTTCCGACACCTATCCTCGTCCACTGGATGGAGCGGGTCACACACGCCCGCTTCACGAATCTCTACGGCCCGACGGAGGCGACGATCGCGAGCAGCTACTACACCGTGCCGCGCATTCCGGTCGACGAGACCGAGCCGATTCCGATCGGAACGGCTTGCCCCGGCGAGGAACTGCTCGTCCTCGACCCGAACCTCGAGCCTGTCCCCCCTGGAACCGTAGGCGATCTCTATATCGCCGGGCTTGGGTTGAGTCCGGGTTACTGGCGCGACGAGGATAAGACTCGAGTGGCCTTTGTGCCCGACCCACGCGTCTCGGGCCGCGGCGCCCGGATCTACAAAACGGGCGATCTGGCGTCCATCGACGAAGCGGGGCTCATCCACTTCGTCGGCCGGGCGGACACTCAGATCAAGAGCCGCGGGTACCGAATCGAGCTGGGCGAGATCGAGACGGCCCTGATGGCGCTGCAGGCGGTCCGCGAATGTGCGGTGATCGGACTTCCGAGCGTCGGGTTCGAAGGAATCTCGATCGCCTGCGCGTTCGCTCCGGTAGACGGACCCGGCGACGCGCTCGAAGTCAAGACGAGGCTCCGCGAGGTCCTCCCGACCTACATGCTCCCGACCAGGTGGATGGTGTTGCCAGAGCTGCCGAAAAATGCGAACGGCAAGATCGATCGCAGGAGGCTCCGCGAGCTCTTCTCTCGGTCCGGCGCCCCTGCGGACAGCTCGGGACGCGCCGGCTTGGGCGGATCCGCCTGAGTGCGTGACGCCTCCGGAAAACCTCTGCGGTGCGATCGTGGACCTCTTCCGAGAGGTGCTAATGATCGAAGTGCCGTCGGTCGAGGCGGATCTGATTGGGAGCGGGTTGCTGGATTCCCTCGCGCTCGTGGAGTTGTTGTTCGAGATCGAGCAGAGATTCGGGATCGATCTCGAATTCGACGAGCTCGAAATCGAGAACTTTCGCACAGTCGAGCGGATTTCCGACCTCGTTGCTCGTCGGCTTGGCGGCTCGCCTCGCGACATGACGAGCCCCGGTAGAGGCGCAGCCAGCGGAGAAGGGGTGTCCGCACCTCCGCCGCATGGCTAGACCGTTGCTCAACGTCCTCGTCGTCGCGGAGGGCGCGGTTGGCGTCCAGCTGCTGAAGAGCCTGACAAACAGGGGGCACGACGTTGTCGGCGTCATGACGGCACGGCCGGAGCCCGAGGCAAGCGCGCGGGCGGACCTCTCGCGCCAGCTTCGCGTTGCGGCGTCGGAGCTCCGGATTCCGACGCTTCCTGCTGAGGCCGTGGCGGATCCGGATTTCGCGAGCTGGATACGCAGGAAGGGGGTCGACTTGCTCATCAACGCGCACTCGCTGTTCATCGCCGATGCTGCTGTCGTCGGCGCTCCCGCCATCGGTAGCTTCAACGTTCATCCGGGCCCGCTTCCCCGCTACGCCGGCCTTAATGCACCCAGCTGGGCGATCTACAACGGCGAAACCGAACACGGCGTGACGCTTCACTGGATGGACGCGGGAATCGACACCGGTCCGGTCGCGTATCGACGCTCTTTCGCGATCGACGCGGGCGATTCGGGCTTGATCGTCAGCGCTAAGTGCACACGGTACGGGCTCCAACTCGTCTCGAAACTCCTCGACGCCGCCGAGAAGGGTCGGGGCTCGATCCCGCATATAGAGCAAGAGCTGAACAGACGGACCTACTTCGGCAAAGAGGTTCCCCAGAACGGCGCCATCTCGTGGGGCCTTCCCGCGCGAAGGGTGCACGACTTCGTCCGCGCATGCGACTACTTCCCCTTTCCGTCGCCGTGGGGGAGTCCCGCCGCGCGAGCCTGCGGCAGGGCAATCTCGATCCTGAAAGCATCGCTCACGTACGCTCCGACGTCGCAGCCACCAGGAACGATCGGGCGTGCTATTGGCGGAGCCGTCCAGGTCGCAACAGGCGACGAGTGGCTGCTGGTGCGACGAATCAGCGCGGGAGCCCACATCTGCGACGCAGCGGAGATCCTCGAGCCCGGAAAACAGGTGTACGACGGCACCCCAGCCCCGGCTCTGGCTCCACCCAAGGCCGAAGTCGCCGAGAGCGCCGCGTGGAACCCCGGAAGCGGCCGCCGTTGAGCCGCCGTGCCGCCGAGCTCGATCGAGCGGTCGCTGTGCCGCTCTCGAGGGTCGAGCGGCCCCCGTACGACGGCCATGCGTACTCTCGTGTCGAGGAGCAAATCGTGTCC
>JBKPNC010000060.1:0-20967 GCA_046732435.1 Actinomycetota bacterium | reverse complement strand
GTGCGGGCCTATGCGAGGCACTTCGGCGAGGATGAGGAGCGCTGGGGGGTCGTCGCGCTGCTCCACGACTTCGATTACGAGATCCACCCCACGCTCGACAAGCATCCTCAGGACGGCGCGGCGATCCTCCGCGAGGAGGGGTACCCGGAGGACGTGATCGACGCCATCCTCTCGCATGCGAACCACCTCGATGTCCCGCGCGACACGCCGCTCAAACGAACGCTTTTCGCGTGTGACGAGCTCTCCGGTTTCGTCCACGCGTGCGGGCTCGTTCGTCCGGACGGGATCGACACGCTCGAGCCAAAGTCCGTCCGCAAGAAGCTGAAGCAGCCGTCGTTCGCCTCGGGCGTCTCGCGTGACGACGTGTACGAAGGCGCCGAGTTGCTCGGGGTCGACCTCGATCAGCACATCGCGTTCGTGATCGGAGCGTTGCGGCCGATCGCCCCGGAGCTCGGGCTCAGAACAGCGGCTGCGGCCGGCGCGTGACGCGGCTCGACCTGATCGGGCTCGTCGTCGAGGATCTGTCGGCCTCGCTCGCCTTCTACCGGCGGCTCGGGCTGCCGATTCCCGAGGGAGCGGAATCGTCCGAGCACGGTCACGTCGAGCTCGAGCTCTCCGGGGGGCTGCGCCTCGCGTGGGACTCGGTCGACGTGATCCGAAGCTTCGATCTGGACTGGCAGCCGCCGAGCGGCGGCGCCCGCATCGCGCTCGCGTTCAAGTGCGACACGCCGGCGGATGTGGACGAGACGTATCGCGACCTCGTTGCCGCCGGGTACGAGGGCCACAAGGACCCGTGGGACGCCTTCTGGGGTCAGCGGTACGCGCAGGTCCGCGATCCCGACGGCAACGGCGTCGACCTGTTCGCCCCGCTTGGCTAGGCGCTGAGCCCGGCGACCAGGCGCTCGAGGTCGTCCTCGTTCGTCCAGTAGCCACAGGACGCGCGGAGAAGACCCGTTCCCGGGATTTCCCGCACGATGACGCCGCGCTCGTAGAGCTTCGTGACCCCCGCCGTGGCATCGCCGTTTGCACGCCACGACACGAGACCTGCGTGCTCATCGCCCGTGACGACGTCGAACCGTTCGCGGAGCGCCTCGCGGCAGAGCCCCGCCATGAAGCGCGTGCGCTCGAACCGCCATTCGGGCGCTGCGTCCAGCGCCGTCAGCAAGCCCGCCAACGATGCCGGCGGGATCGAGCCCGAGTCGAAGCGCGCCGCTCCCTCGGTCGGGTCGAACGAGCCGTCCGGCCGGAACGAGGCCTGCGAGAAGTAGCTCGGCAAGGCGACGTCGAGCGCCTCGGGATCGCGGACGTAGAGCCCGCCTGTCGCGTCCGGGCCGCAGAGCCACTTCTGCCCCGAGATCGTGTGAAAGTCGAACGGGCTCGCGTCGACCTCGAGCGCCCCGACGGATTGCGCGCCGTCAACGAGCATCGGCAGGCCGGTCTCCTCCTTCAGCTCTCGGAGCGGCAGCACGTCGCCCGTCGTCCACATCACCCCCGAGAGCGCGAGCAGCCGCGTGTGACGGCCGACCGAAGCCAGGATCGCGTCGCGGTGCGGCGATGCCACAACGACCCTCGCGCCCGAGGCATGCAGCGGGCCGAGGAGACCGAAATGCTCGCCTTCGACGGTCACGATCTCGTCGTGAGGCTCCAGGCGTAGGCCGGCGAGAACGACCTGACACCCGTCGGAGGTCGAGCGGACCAGCGCGACGCGCTGAGCGTCGACGCCGACCAGCGTGGCCAGTCGGGCGCGGAGCTCGGCCCGGAGCCCTTGCAGCTCCTCGATGTAGTCGGCTCCGCTGCGGCCCTGCTCCAGGTCGCGCCGCTGCCGCGACCGGATCGCGTCGAGCGTCGAGCGCGCAAGCGGTCCGAACGTGCCGGCGTTCAGATAGGCGAGGCGCTCGAGCACCGGGAAGGCGGCGCGCGCCTCCTCCACGGTCATTCGATGACCGCCTCGAGCGGCGCGTGGTCCGAGAGCAGTCTCCCGTCACGCCTGCGCATCGACTCCGGCCAGACGCGAGCGCGCGAGATCGCCGCGCCGCGAAGGAGCAGGTGGTCGACGACGTGCCCGAAATGGGCGAAGCCCCACTCGGGGCCCGTCAGGTCCGCGAGCGTCCGCGAGCTGTCCTCACGGACGTTCAGATCGCCGACAACCGCGACCGCGTCGCCCGGCTCGGCAAGTCCGTCGGCGAAGACTGCCGCGCGAAAGACCTCGGCGTCTGCCAGCCGTGGGTCCCGCGGCGCGCTGGTTGCATGCAGGTTGGCGAGGAGCAGCGGCGGCCCGTTCGGACGGCGCAGACGAAGCGCCTGGCAAACCCGTCGCTCCTTCGCCCACGCGAGCCGGGCGACGGCTCCGAGGCCGAGCCAGCGCGCCTGCACACGCCGGAACCGCCGGTCGTTGAGGACGAGCAAGCGCTGGGTCAGGACACGCAGCTCGTGTGCGACGAGGACCGCGTTCGCCTGCCCCGTGAACGCGGATCCGAGCAGGCCATGGTGCAGGGTCAGCACCCGTCCGATCGAAGGCGTCGCCGGGATCGGCCCGACCCGCGCGGGCGCCGCGGGGGCCGGGTACACCCGCATGCCGCTCCAGCGCTCCAGCTGAGGCAACGCCCAGAGCGGCACCTCCTGCAGACAGACGACATCGGGCGAGTCGCCGGCGACCATGCGGACCATGGCCTCGAGCTCGTCGCGGCGTGACGGAGGCACCGTGTTTCCGTGGAACAGGTTCCAGCTGCGGATCAGCATCGAGCGCTTAGCCTAGGCGCGTGCGCCTCGCGCTTGTCGATCCGGCGGCCTTTACGCCGCAGTACGACCACGCCCTCGCCGCCGCGCTCGCGGCGAGCGGCCTCGACGTGGAGCTCGTGACCTCGGCGTTCCGTTTCGGGACGGCTCCCGCAGCGGACGGCTATGCCAGGCGCGAGCTGTTCTACCCCCTCAGCACGCGGATCTTTCACCGGTCGCGACTCCGTCTTCCGCTGAAGGCGGCCGAGCATGTCGTCGGGCTCGCCAGCCTCCGGCGGCTCTCGGCGGACGTGCTCCACTTCCAGTGGCTTCCCGCGCCGGAGCTCGACAACCGCCTGCTTCGGCCGCAGTCGCCGTCGGTGTTCACGGCGCACGACCTCTTACCGCGTCGCACGGCCGAAAAGCAGGAGCTGTGGCGCCGCCTGCTCCGGCGCTTCCAGCGCGTCGTCGTCCACAGCGAGTACGGCCGCCGGACGCTCGCGGACCTCGGCGTCGACGAGCGGCAGCTGCGGGTAATCCCTCATCCGGTCTTTCCGAGTGATCCTCCACTCGGGGGTGACGGCCGGACGCTTCTCTGCCTCGGCGTCATCCGGCCGTACAAGGGTCTCGGCGATGCGATCGCCGCAGTCAAGCGGATGGAGGGCGCCCGGTTGCTGGTCGCGGGGGACCCGGTGGAGCCCGTGGAGGCACTTCGCCGGGAGGCGGGCGAGGTCGCCGAATGGCGGCTCGGCTACCTCCCGGACAGCGAGATCGACCGGGCGCTCGGGGAGTCCGCGGTCGCCCTGTTCCCGTACCGGCCGGAAACGGACCAGAGCGGCGCGCTCCTGCGGGCGCTCGGCGCCGGCGTCCCGGCTGTGGTGTACGACGTGGGCGGGCTGGCCGAGCCCGTCCGGCGCTTCGCAGCGGGTCGCGTCGTCGCTGCGGGCGATCTCGACGCGCTGGCCACCGCGGCGCAGGAGTTGATCGACGATCCCGCTGCGCTCGCGGAGGCCAGGGCCGGCGCACGCCGCGCACGCGCCGAGCTGACGTGGGAAGCGGCCGCCGCCGCGCACAGACGGATCTACGAGGAGATCGCGGGTTGATGTTTCGCCGCCCGTTCAACGACGTGATTCGCCGCCAGCTCGACCTCTTCCAGCGCGAGCAGGCCGATCTGCTCCGGCGCTGCAAGGAGGCGGAGCGGGCGTACGACCGCGCAGTCCGCGACGACGCGGAGGAGCTCTACGGCGACTACGCGGACCTTGTCTGGGAGGCGGCGGGCGAGCTTGCCGCCCTTCGCGACAACTATGCGTCGACGCTGGACGAGGAGGCTGCGGAGGCCTACGAGGGCGAGTTCAAGCGCGCCGCGGTCAAGCGTTTCCGCCGTATCGCGCTTGAGCTCGAGGACTGACCGGCCCCGAGTGGATCCCGGGAGGCGCGCCGCAGGACGCGCCCCCCGGATCCGGTTTCGCTGGAGCTACGACCTCAGTACGAAGTACTGCCAGGCGGACACCGCGAGCACCGAGCCGTCGCCTGCGTACAGGGTCAGCTTGACGCGGTACGTCCCCGCGGCCTTGCCCGTCGTGCCGAGGTTGTAGATGTACTGGTAGTCGGGGCTCCCCGTCCAGCGAAAGAGGTTGTCCGTGTTCGCGTTGCCGGCCGGCAGTACGTCGACCGGGTCGCTCGAGTCGGTCGTGCTGTCGTACTTCTCCATCGAGAGCTGTGCCGAGCTGCCTGCAGGAGGCGTCGTCACCAGCTGCGTCAGCGCCTGATCGGAGTAGATCCGGAACTTGACCGGGATCGTGCTCTTGATCTTGAACACGCTGAGGTTGCTCGCCGCCGGGTTCCCCTGCGACCCGTTGCTGGTGGCGACCGGCTGCAGAACCGGCCCGACCCACAGGCATGAGCGGGTGACCGCGAGCGTCCGCGTCGTCTGGTTGCCCGCGGCGTCGGTCGCTGCGACCGAGATCGGGTTCGTGCCGCAGCTGAGATTGACGCTCGCCGAGATGCTGCCGTCCGCGGCGACGCTCGCCGCCGCGTTGTTGACCGTGACGCCGCCGAGTCCCGAGAGCGAGTCGCCGGCTGTCCCGGTGACCTGCACCGACGCGGTCGAGACGGTGCCGCCGTCGGTCGGTGCCGTGACCGACAGCGACGGGGCGTCCTTGTCGACCTTGACGAGGAGCGCGGCGCTGCCCTGGTTGCCGGCCTTGTCCGAGACGGATCCCGAAACCGTCAGGCCCGCGGCCGCGGTCGAGTTGGACACCGTCTGATCGGACGGGCAGCTCCCGTCGAGGCCGGAGAGCGGGTCGGAGCACGTGAAGTGAACCGTCACCGACTGCTTCGTCCAGCCTCCGGGCGAGTACGCCGAGCCGTCCGCCTTCGTCGCCGAGGCCGAGATCGCCGGCGCGGTCTTGTCGATGTTGACGTTGCTGACCGTGTCGCCGGCGGTGTTGCCGGCGTTGTCGTGGGCGGTTCCCGTTGCGGACTGGTCGGCTCCTTCGCCCAGCTGCTGCGCGGCCGGGCACGAATCGATCCCGGACAGGGCGTCCGCGCACGTGAAGCTGATCGTGACGTCCGCCTTGTACCAGCCGTTCGCATTCGGGTCGCGGTCGGCGCTGGCGTGGATGCTGGGCGCGGTTCGGTCGATCTTGATGCCGGTGACGCCGGCGAAGGCGGCGTTGCCGGCCTTGTCGGTCACGGATGCGCCGGCGCCGAGGTCGTCGCCCTCGCCCATGATCACCGAGTCGGCGGGGATCGTGGCCGGGTCGATGCCCGACAGCGCGTCCGCGGCCGTCCAGTGGATGAACACGTCGCTCGCGTACCAGCCGTGCGCGTTCGGGCTCGCCGTCGCCTGTCCGGACAGGTCGGGAGCGGTCAGGTCGATGTTGACACCCGACTCGGTAGCGGAGGCGTGGTTGCCGACGCGGTCGTAGGCGGTGCCGCTGGCCGACTGGTTGGCGCCCTCGCCGGCCAGCGTGACCGGATCCGGGCATCCGGGCGGGTTGATGCGAATGCCAGAGTCGTCGTCGGCACAGACGAAGCTGACCGTGACCGAGCCGTTGTTCCACCCGAACCCGTTCGCCGCCGGTGCGCGGGCGGCGGTGATCGACGGATTGACCGTGTCGATGTTGACCGTCGCCGTATGGCCGGCCGCGTCCTTGTCCTCGAGGTTGCCCGCCTTGTCCACCGACCAGAAGCGGATCGTGTGCTGGCCGTTCTGGGCGAACGAGAACGCGCCCGAGTAGGGGGGCAGGGCGCCGCCGTCGATCGTGTACCGGGTCTCGTCGACGCCGGACAGGCTGTCGGCGGCGTCGAGCTTGACGAGCACCGGCCCGGCGTACCAGTTGTCCGCGACCGGGTCGGGCAGCTGCACGTTCGTGACCGGTGCCGTCCGGTCGATCTGGATCCCGTCCACCGTCGCGCTCGTCGTGTTGCCGGCGCGGTCATCGACGGACGCGCTTGCCGACAGGGCATCGCCCTCACCCGTCAGCGTCTCGTCCGCCGGGCAGGAACCGTCAATCCCCGACAACCCGTCCGAACACGACCACGCAATCGTCACATCACCCGCATACCAGCCGTTCCCGTTCGGCGACGTCGTGGGCGCGCCGGACAGCGACGGCGCCGTCTTGTCGATGTTGATGTTGCTCACCGTGTCGTCGGCGGTGTTGCCGGCGTTGTCGTGGGCGGTTCCCGTTGCGGACTGGTCGGCTCCTTCGCCGAGCTGCTGCGCGGCCGGGCACGAATCGATCCCGGACACGGCGTCCGCGCACGTGAAGCTGATCGTGACGTCCGCCTTGTACCAGCCGTTCGCATTCGGGTCACGGTCGGCCGCCGCGTGGATCGCCGGCGGCGTCTTGTCGATCGATACCCCGGTATGAGCGGTCGCCGAGTTTCCGGCGTTGTCGACGGCGGTCCCAGAGACGGGCTGTCCCGCGCCCTCGTCGGCGACGACCTGGTCGGGGGAGCAGCTGGCGATCCCGGAGAGCGCGTCGTCACAGACGAAGCTCACGGTGACGGTGCTGTTGCTCCAGCCGTTCGCGTTCGGCGCCGGTGACCTGTTCGCCTGGATCGTCGGGGACGACTTGTCGATCCGGACCGGAATCGTGTGGTGGCCCTCCTCGTTGCCTGCGTTGTCGACCGACCAGCACTCGAGGCTGTGAATTCCGTCGGTGCTGAACGACGGCTTCGAGATCGAGCTGTACATCTGCACGCTCCCACCGTCGACGCTGTAGTACGTCGCCGCGAGGCCGGAGAGCCCGTCGGCGCCCGCGAGGTCGACCGTCACGTCGACGTTGTTCCAGGCGGGCGGCGCCGACGCGTTCGTGACGGGCGCGGTCTTGTCGACCCGCACGAGCGGAGCAGAGTTCGCGCTCGTCGAGTTGCCGGCCCTGTCGGTGGCCGACTTCGTGTCGAAAAGCCCCGTGCCCTCGCCCGAGATGGTCGAGTCGGCAGGGCACGAGTCGACGCCGGAAAGCCCGTCCGAGCAGGCCCAGTGGATCGTGACGTCGGAGTGGTACCAGCCGTTCCCGTTCGGCGGTGTCGTCGGCGCCCCCGACAGCGACGGGGCGGTCTTGTCGATCTTTACCGGGTCGACCGTCGCGGAGGCGCTGTTGTCGGCGTTGTCGACGGCCGTGCCGCCGACCGACGTGCCCGCCGTCGTCGTCTCGCTCAAGAGCGTCGTCGGGCCGGTGCACGACGATGCCCGAGACGGAGTCGGAGCACGCGAAGCTCGCGACGACGTTCGTGTTGTTCCAGCCGTTTGCGTTTGCCGCGGGACTAGCGGTGCCGGCAATTGTCGGACTTGCCTTGTCGAGCTTGACGGTGACGGAGCCGGTACCGGTGTTGCCAAGCGGGTCGGTCGCGGTCGACGTCTTGGTAATCCCCGCCGTGTTCGCAGTGATGCTGTCGCTCGCGGGCGTGACGCTCTGAACGCCGGGAGCCGCCGTCCGTCGCCGACCAGGTAATCGCGACGTTGGCGTTGCTCCACCCGCCCGCATTCGGTGACGGCGCCAGCCCTGCGGTCACGACGGGGCCGGTGTTGTCGAGCGTGAAGGAGGCGGTCTTCGGGCTCTGCGACTGGCCGGTGCAGTTGCTCGCGTTGAAGTTCGGGGAGGCGGCCGCAGTGACGCTCTGTGCGCCGTCGCCCGCGCCGGCTGTGAAGCTAAACGTCCACGTGGACTTCGCCGTGCTCGAGGTTTGCCGAGCCGTGAACGCGCCCGTGACCTCGACGCACTTCGTGTCGTTCGAGGTGCTTACGGTCAGCGTCAGTGCGCCGCCCGTCTTTGCATACAACGTGCCGTTGACGGTGGTCGTCCCGGCTCCCCCGCTGAATACGGCTGAGCTGACGGACGAGCCAAACGCGCCGCTGCCGAACACCGCACACACGACGACAGCGATTACGACTGTCGCGCCTAGCAGCGTCCATCGACCTCGTCGCCGAATCTGTTCAGGGGTCGCCACGAGTCCTCCTTCGCTATGTCATTCCGGCGAGAAAGACCCGAGGCCCCCTCCGCCGCGCAGGTGTTCGAGCGTGTCAGAGCGCCGCTGGGGCCACATGGGCCGAACGGCCCAATCCGGGGGATGGGATTTCGGCGGCGAGCCCCAACCGGGGTAAGTCCCGGGGGTTCTCTTGTCCCTCACTTGGGGAGCGCCGGCTGGACCGCCTAGCGATGCCCGAAGTGGTGCGCCCGCGGGAGCGCCGAGTGGACGCGCCTCCCGGCGACCTCGCGCGCAAGCGGCGCGAGGGTCTTCAGCTCGCGGACGAGAACGTTCTGATTGCGGCCCATTCGCTCGAAGCGTCCGCGCGCGAGGATGAGCGGCTCTCCGCGAACGATCGCCCGGAACCGCTCGTAGACGGTCGGCGGCACGATCAGGTTCGCTTGGCCGAATTCGTCCTCGATCAGCATGAAGACGACGCCGTTCGCCGTCGACGGGCGCTGGCGCGCGACCGCCATTCCGGCGATGGTGACGAGCGAGCCGTTCGGGCGCTTCCGCAGCGCGGCGCTCGACAGCACCCCCGACGGGAGGTGCTCGCGGAGGAGCTCGAGCGGATGCAGGCCGACGGAGAGGCTCGTGTGGCGGTAGTCGGCGAGCATCCGCTCCCACGCCGTCTGGTCGGGGAGGTCGGGAATCGGGGTCGTCGGAGCGAGCGGCAACGCGAGCTGCCGCTCCTCCCCACCCGAGCCCGGCACGCTCTGCGATCGCGGGACGAGCCCGAGCTGCCAGAGCAGCCGGCGGCGGGGTTCGCCGAAGCAGTCGCACGCCCCGGAGCCGACGAGCGCCTCGAGCGAGCCTTCGTCGAGCGACGTCCGCTGGGCAAGGTCGAGGACGGTCGCGAACGGCCCGTTGCGCCCGCGCTCGGCGACGACTGCCTCGGCGCCGTCCTCGCCGAGCGAGGCGACGTATTCGAGCCCAACCCGGACGGATTCCTCTTCCAGGCAAGCTTTCGCCGAGCTGCGATTGACGTCGGGCGGGCGCACGTCGACACCGCGCCGTTGCGCGTCGCGGACGAGACTCGAAGGTGGATAGAAACCCATCGGCTGGGCATTCAGGAGCGCGCAGAGAAACTCGCCCGGATAGTGGTGACGAAGCCATGCCGACTGGTAAGCGAGCAGGCCGAAGGCCGCGGCATGCGACTTCGGAAATCCGAAGCCGGAGAAGCCGACCAGCTTGTCGTAGACCCCGTTCGCCGTCACGGCATCGATGCCGTGCTCCAGCGCGCCTGCGACGAAGCGGGTGCGCATGGCCTCGAGCGCGGCCTCGCTTCGCTTCCGGCTCATCGCGCGCCGCAGTCCTTCCGCCTCGCCGACCGTGAAGCCGGCGAGCGCGATCGCCACCTCGAGCACCTGGTCCTGGAAGACGATCACGCCGAGCGTCGAGGACAGCGGCTCACGCAGGCTCGGGTGGTCGACCGGCGGCACGAAGCTCGGGTCCTCACGAAGGCGCTGGCGGTGCTCGATGTACGGGTGGACAGCCTTGCCCTGGATCGGTCCCGGCCGCACGAGCGCGACCTGCACGGTCAGGTCGTCGAGGTTCTCCGGCCGCGTCCGCAGCAGCGACTGCATCTGCGCGCGGCTCTCGATCTGGAAGACGCCGACCGTGTCCGCACGCTGGATCTCGGCGTAGACGCCGGCGTCGTCGAGCGGGATCCGGGAGAGGTCGATCGACTCGCCGCGGACGCGGGCGATCTGGTCGACGCAGTCCTCGACCGCCGAGAGCATGCCGAGGCCGAGCAGGTCGATCTTGAGGAATCGCGCGTCGTCGCACGAATCCTTGTCCCACTGGCAGAGCTGACGGCCCTCCATCGCGGCCGGCTGCAGCGGGACGAGCTCGACGAGCGGCCGTGACGAGATGACCATCCCGCCGGGATGCTGCGAGACGTGCCGCGGGAGCCCGGCGATCTCGCGGCAGAGCTCGCCGAGCGCGCGCCAGCGGGGTGAGGCGAGCTTCGTCGCGGCATCCGGGAGCGACGCGAGCTCGTCGGCAACGCGCTTCGGATTGCCGTCGGTGAGGCGGGCGAGGCGTTCGAGCTCGGCGAACGGGAGGCCGAGCGCCTTGCCGATGTCGCGGATCGCGCCGCGTGCGTGGTACGTCGAGAAGCTCGCCACGAGCGCGGAGTGGTCGCGACCGTACCGCTCGTGGACGGCGACGATCAGCTTCTCGCGGATGTCGCGCGGGAAGTCAAGGTCGATGTCCGGGACGGCGGCCATGTCGCGGTTGAGGAACCGTCCGAGCGAGAGGTCGGCCGCGACCGGGTCGACGTGGGACAGCCCGGTCAGGTAGCAGACGAGCGAGCCGACCGAGCTGCCGCGCCCGCGACCCGGCGGCAGAACCGCCCGCGGGGAGTCGATCCCTCGCACCTCGTAGGCGACCTCGCGTGCGAGTTCGAGCACCTCCCAGTGCAGGAGAAAGAACCCGGCCAGCCCGAGCTCGTCGATCAGAGCGAACTCCTCGTCCAGACGGGCTCTGGCCTTCCTTTTGTGGCCGTTCGCGTTGCCGTAGCGTTCTTCGAACGCCCGGTTGCAGATGCGCGTGAGCTGCCTGATCGCCGGCTGGCCGCCGTCGGAGAAGTCGGGGTAGCGGTAGCCGAGCTCCTCGGTGAGGTCGAACTGGAGGCGCTCGGCGAGTGACGCGGTTCGCCCAACCGCTTCACGATCGTCGGGGAACCGCTCGGCGAGCTCCTCGGGTGGAAGCAGCACCGATTCGTGGTTGCCGCGACGGGCCGGCTCGCACGCCTCGAGCGGCGCACGGCTGCAGACCGCGACGAGGACGTCCTGCAGCCGCGCCCGGCACGGGCCATGGGCATGAGGATCGCCCGTGACGACCGTCTCCAGGCCGAGCGTCGTAGCGAGGTCGCGAAGCGCGGCGCACCGCCGGACGTCGCCGCGCTCGTACGGGCGCTGGAGCTCGACGAAGAAGCGGTCGCGGCCGAACGCGCGCGCAAGCCGGGCGGCGGCGTTGGGATCGCGCAGACCGAGGCCCTGGCGGGCGCATCCGGAGAGGCAGACGAGCCCCTCGTTCAGCTCCTCGAGGAGCGCCTGGTCAAGCGCCGGCGGCAGCGGATCGCGCAGCCGCGGCCTCGTCTCCGCGTGGGCGGCGGTGAGCAGGCGGCAGAGGTTCGAGTAGCCGCGCCGGCTCTCGACGAGGAGGGTCACGTGCGCACCGCTCTGCAGCGTCACCTCGGCGCCCGTGATCGGCCGGACGCCGAAAGCCTTCGCAGCGTGCGCGAACTCGAGCGAGCCGTAGAGGCCGTCGTGATCGGTCAGCGCAAGCGCCTCGTATCCGAGCTCGGACGCCCGGACCGCGAGCTCCTCCGGCAGCGACGCACCGTCGAGGAACGAGTAGGCCGAGTGCGCGTGGAGCTCGACATACGCGCCCGGCGAGCGCGGTCCGCGGTGCGAGCGATCAGCCATCATTCATCGAGAGCCTCGTCCGTCCCCGCTAGAGTCGGCGAATGCCCGATCCACAGGCGCGCTACGAGGAGATCGCGGACGACCTGGCGTCCCGCTACGCCGACGTCGAGCTCGGAAAGATGATGGGCATGCCGTGTGTGAAGCACGCGGGCAAGCTCAAGGCCGGGTTCTGGCCGGCGACCGGCGCGATGACGTTCAAGCTCGTCGATCCGGCCGAGCGGGAGGCGGCGCTCGCGCTCCCCGGCGCCGAGACCTTCGACCCGTCGGGACGTCGCCCGATGCGGCAGTGGGTGGCCGTGCCGGCGGCGCAGGCGGACGAGTGGCGTCGCCTGGCCGAGCTCGCGCTTGCCTCGCAGGGCTCCTAGGGCCGTTCCGGGCAGACCGGTCACGCACCGCGCTGGCTGAACCATCCGCCCCGCTCCTGATCGCGAAAGACGATTGCGTTTCGCCCCCCTTCGAGCACAACCTCGAAGTAGCGCCGGCTGATCGGCTCCTCCGTCCACCAGCGGTCGACCACGCGCCACTCCTCGCGGACGAGGGCGACTCCCTCTCGATTGACCCGCCGCGGTGTCCCGTCGAAGCCCTGCTCGACGAGTGCCGGCTGCGGGGCATTCACTCGTCCCGCGGCACGAACAGGGCTCGAGCTTCGGGGATCCGTGACCACGGTGCCACCTCGACGACGCTGCAGACAGAACCAGTTCCCGTGCTTGCCCGCACCTGGCGGAGACCGTCCTTGAGCCGCGATTCCAGGTCTGCACCACCCGCCCGGACGAGCTCGAGCTGCCTGCCCGTCCCCTCCGCCAGCTCGACGAGCTCGAGACGGAGCTCGAGCACCGGTGCCGGCAGCTCGGCGAGCTTGGGGCCGAGCGCGGTACGGATCCGCGTGACCTCCGCCGCCGGCTCGCGCAGAGTCAGCGTCCGCCGCCACGAGCCACCGCCGACGAGCCGGGCGGAGAGCGCAAGCTTGCGAACGAACCGGCCCGCCCGTTCCGGACGGGCGAGGACCTGCTCGACGAGCGCGCCGAGCGCCCGCCGCAACGTGAGCTCGTTCGCGACCGCCTCCGGGAAGGCGAGCCCTTCGATGATCTCCCCTGGAGGCCGTCGACCGCGGATGCGAGCCCGCTTGCCTCCCTGTGCCTCCTCCCAGGCTCGGTGCCCGTGCTGACCGAGCCGCTCGGCGACCGCGGGCCCCGGCAGGCGCGCGAGCTCTCCGAGCCTGCCGACGCCGAGCTCCTCGAGCTCCTCGTGCTGTTCCTGGCCGAGTGGCAGCAGCGAGAGCGGAAGCGGCGCCAGGAAATCGCGGGTCTGGGAATCCGACACGATCACGACCTGACCGGGCCGGGAGACGCTCGCGGCTGCGAGCGCCGCAAACCGGCGCTCCGCTGCGCCGATGCGAGTGTCCCAGCCGGAGCCGATGGCGGCGAGCGCCCGCCGGAGCGCCGCCTCGACACCCCCGTACAGGCGCTCAACTCCTCGCGTCTCGAAGTACGCGCACCCCGGCTCGGCCGGCTCGACCGCGATTCCGGCGTCCTCGAGACGACGGACGATCCCCTCCCATGCGTCTTCCGCCGCCGCCGGGTCCTCCTCGACGAGCGTCAGCGAGGGGCACGTCGCGAGCGCCTCTCCCAGCCGCATGCCGGGCCGGATGCCCGCCGCTTCGGCAGACGCGGTCACCGGGCCAAGGACCGCGTCCTTCCCCGGTCCGGGAGCGAGCGCCACCGGGCCGAGCTGGAGCCCCGGTCGCAACTGCAGCGCTGCCCGGAGCGCGAACCCTGGGATGAGGATGCAGGCGATCATCGAACGTATGTTCTACACGAACGCACGTTCCCCTGTCAAGCAGCAAGGACCCGCCGACACGAAGTGGTCACATCGGGCACAGGCCCGGCACACCGGCGGATCGCGTGCTTAGAGCGTGACCTCGGCCGCGTACTCGACCATGCCGCGGTACCGGGGAACGACGTCGAGGATGCTCTCCTGCGCGCACCAGAAAACGTCCTCCCCCAATCCGGCATCGCGCAGGTTCGCCGCGCTCTTGCTCGCCGCGAGCGCCTCCTTCGCGTCGCCGTACGTGCCCGCAAGACGCATGGCGGCGACCGCCGAGTCGGCCGACCGCCCGTCGAGCGCCTCGGCGAGGCGGCCGGCCACGTAGGCGTCGTCGAGGGCGAACTCTCCGGCCACGCCGGCGCACAGCACGCCCACCTCCGGGCTACCGCTCGCGCGCACCTCGCGGACGACGGCGCCGAGGTTGAGGAGCGAGCCGACAAGCACCTGCTCACAGCGCGAGGCGGCCGAGAGCAGCAGCCGCGTGCCGTTCGTCGTCGTCAGGACGAGCGTGTCGCCGGCCGGCTCGCCGGCGAACTCGCCGGGTGAGTTTCCGAAGTCGAAACCGGGGATCCGCCTGGCCCGGCGCTCACCGCCGAGCACGACGCCTTCCCCGGCCAGCGCCTTCGCGTCGTCGATCTCCGCACAGCAAAGGACTCGACGGTAGCCAGCGGCGAGCGCCTGGGTCATCGTCGAAGTGGCGCGCAGCACGTCGACCACGACGGCCACCGGCGTCGCCAGCGCCTCGGCAGGCGTGAAGGCCACGCGGACGACCACACGGATACGCTAGTGACATGGCTGACACGCTGCGGTGCTACCGCCACCCCGACCGCGAGACCGGTGTGTCGTGCTCCGAGTGCGGACGAGGTATCTGCCCCGACTGCATGGTCTTCGCGCCCGTCGGCATCCGTTGCCCGGACCACGCTGGGGTGACGGGGACGACACGGATGCGGGCGCCACGGCGCGTGCGCACCCCGGGCCTCGCGACCTCGGATGCGGTCGTCACGAAGGCGTTGATCGCCGTCAACGTCGGCATCTACCTGATCCAGCTCGGGATGGGCGCGCCGCTCTCCGCCAGCACCGGCTGGATCTACGAGCACGGGGCGCTCGTCGCCAACGCCGTGTACGGGGACGGCTCGCCCGCGGGCGTCGGCCAGGGCGAGTGGTGGCGGCTGATCACGTCGGCCTTCCTCCACTACGGCCCGCTGCACCTCGGCCTGAACATGCTCGTCCTGTGGTTCGTGGGCGGGCCGATCGAGGTCGCGATCGGCCGGCTGCAGTTCCTGACGCTCTACCTCGTCTCCGGCCTCGCCGGCTCGGCGGGCGCGCTGATCGTCAGCCCGAACGCGATCACCGTCGGCGCCTCGGGCGCAATCTTCGGCCTCTTCGGCGCCCTCGCCGTGCTCGAGTACCAGCACACCGGTGTGCTGATCGGCGGCCCGGCCTTCACGTTGATCGCGCTCAACCTCGTGATCTCGTTCGTCATCCCGGGCATCTCCTGGGGCGGTCACGTCGGCGGGCTGATCGGCGGTGCGCTCGGCATGCTCGCGCTGTCCCGGCTGGGCCGGACGTTCCACGCCGAGTACGCGGGGATGATCGGGCTCGTCGCGGTGGGCGTGCTGAGCGTCGCCGTCGCCTACTGGCGCGTCTGACCGCACGTCCGCCGCATTAGTTTGCGGCCAAACTGGGTACTGGGGCGTGTATGGGTGCCCGCCGGTCGGATGCGCTTCCGGTGAAAGCTCTCGGCCGCCTCTCGGCCGACGCCAATCCGAGGCGCGTCGCACAGGTAGTTCGGACGCTCGCGGCTCGGTTCTCGGAGCACGGCCTGTTCGTCTACACGAGCGCGATCGCCTTCCGCGCGCTCGTCGCGCTCGTGCCCCTCATCCTGCTCGCGCTGGGGATGCTCGGCGCGCTCGGCAAGCAGGACGTCTGGAACCAGACGCTCGCGCCGGCCATTCACGATCGGGTTACCGACGCCGTCTACTTCGGTATCAACGCCTCCGTCGAGAAGATCCTGACGAGCGGCACCGCGGGCCTGATCGCGTTCGCAAGCATCCTGCTCTTCTGGTACGTCGCCGCCGCGATCTCCGTCGTCATGTCGGCGCTGAACCGGATCCACGAGGTCGAGGAGCACCGGTCGACGCGGCGTCGGCTCGCAACGGCCGCATGGCTCGCGATCGCGATTGCGCTGTGCGTGATCGGCGCGATCCTCCTCGCCGTGCTCCTCGGACGGGTAGGCGTCGGAGGCGTCGCCGGCGTCCTGCTCGCGGTCGTCAAGTGGGCCGGGGCGGTCTTCCTGCTCGGGCTCGCCGTCGGGCTGCTCGTCCGCTTCGCGCCCGCCGAGCGGCCCGAGGCGCGCTGGGCGAGCGCCGGGTCGATCGCGGTTGTCGCGGGCTGGGTGATCACCACGATGGCGTTCTGGTGGTGGGTTACCAGCGTCGCCAACTTCAAGACCGCGACCGGGCAGCTGACGTTCTTCCTGCTGCTGACCGGCTACGTCTTCGCGGTCTGCCTCGTGTTCCTACTCGGCGTCGAGCTCGACGAGCTCGCCCGCAAGGAGGCGAAGGGCGAGCGCTGATCTCTGGCGTCCGGGCGTCCCCGTATCACTACGGAGGCGTTGGGCGGCATCTCCCACGACCTCTTCCACATCGGCGTCTCCGCCGGCGAGAAGGTCATCCGCACCGTGCTCGTCTATCTCGCCGTGCTCGCCCTGCTCCGGATCTTCGGCAAGCGACAGCTCGCGCAGCTGAACGCCCTCGACCTCGTCGTGCTCCTCCTGCTGTCGAACGTCGTCCAGAACGCGATCATCGGCCCGGACGACTCGTTTCTCGGCGGCGTCCTCGGCGCGGCGACGCTCGTCGTCTGCAACTACGTCCTGATCAGGCTGACGTTCATGCACGACCGAGTCATGCATCTGGTGCAGGGGAAGCCGACCCAGCTCGTCGAACACGGGCAGCTGGACGAGCGCGCGCTGCGCCACGAGCTGATTACGCGCGGAGAGCTGGAATCGGCTCTTCGTCGTGAGGGTATCGACGGCGTCCCTGCGACCGAGAGCGTCACGATCGAGCCGGAAGGCACGATCACTCCCGTCAAGAAGCCGGAACCGGGTATCCCCGAGGTACTCGAGCGGATCGACGAGCTCGAGCGCCGCCTCGCCCCCTCCTAGCCGCCGGCGACCGCGGCTTCGACGCCGCGCTCGGCCAGTGCCGCCTGGGCCGCCGCCAGCCGGGCAAGCGGCACGCGATAGGGCGAGCAGGACACGTAGTCGAGCCCCAGCTCATGACAGAACGCCACCGACCTCGGCTCGCCGCCGTGCTCGCCACAGATCCCGAGCTTCAGTTCCTCCTTCGCCCCTCTCCCCCGCTCGACGGCGATCCGCATCAGGTCACCGACGCCTTCGATGTCGAGCGTCTCGAAGGGATTGTCGGGCAGGACGCGTTCCTGCAGGTAGAAGGTGAGGAACTTGCCCTCGGCGTCGTCCCTGGAGAAGCCGAGAGCCGTCTGCGTCAGGTCGTTCGTGCCGAAGGAGAAGAAGTCGGCCTCCGCCGCGATCTCGTCGGCGCGGAGGCACGCGCGAGGGAGCTCGATCATCGTGCCGACGAGGTACTCGAGGTCGCCCTCCTCGGCCGCGGTCTCGATCGTCAGCCGCCGAAGCCGGCGGAGCTCCTCGCTGAAACCGACGAGCGGGTGCATGATCTCGACGAGCGGCGGCTCGCCCGTCCGCGCACGAACGGCGAGCGCAGCCCGCACGATCGCGCGGACCTGCGTCTCGTAGATCTCCGGCCACTGGAGGCCGAGCCGGCAACCCCGCGTCCCGAGCATCGGGTTCGCCTCCTGCAGGGCGCGGATTCGCTGCCGCATCCGGTCGCTCGTCGCCTGCTCGACGGGCGGGAGAAACTCGTGGAGCGGCGGATCGAGAAGCCGGATCGTGACGGGAAGCCCGGCCATCGCCTCGAAGATGCCCTCGAAATCCCCCTGCTGCATGGGCAGCAGGCGGTCGAGTGCGTCCCGCCGATCCGCCGCGCTCTCGGCGAGGATCATGTTACGGACGATCGGGAGCCGGTCCTCCGCCATGAACATGTGCTCGGTGCGGCAGAGCCCGATGCCCTCCGCGCCGAACTCGCGCGCCTTGTGCGCGTCCTCGGGCGTGTCCGCGTTCGCGCGCACCTTCAGGCGGCGGAGCTCGTCCGCCCAGGACAGGAGCGTGTCCAGGTCTTCGTTGATCTGCGGCGGCACGAGCTCCACCTCGCCGACGATCACATCGCCGGTCGACCCGTCGATCGTGATCACGTCTCCCTTGCGCAGCTCGTGCCGGCCGATTCGCACCGTCCCGCCGTGCTCGTCGATCGCGAGCTCCTCGCAGCCGGCGACGCAGGGCTTCCCCATCCCACGCGCGACCACGGCGGCATGTGACGTCATCCCGCCGTGCGCGGTGAGGATGCCGCTCGCCTGAATCAACCCATGGATGTCGTCCGGGGTGGTCTCCCAGCGGACGAGGATCACGTCCTCGCCGGCCCGTCCCCGCTCCTCGGCCGTGTCCGCCTCCAGGACGATCTGCCCCGACGCCGCCCCCGGCGATGCGTTCAGGCCCCTCGCCGCGACCTCGAACTCGGCTCGGGGGTCGATCCTCGGATGGAGGAGCTGGTCGAGCTGTCCGGGATCGATCCGTGCCACCGCGTCGTCGCGGCCGATCAGCCCCTCCTCCACCATGTCGCGGGCGCTCTTCAGCGCAGCCGTGGCCGTCCGCTTCGCGCTGCGGGTCTGCAGGAGGTACAGCTTCCCGTCGTCGACGGTGAACTCGATGTCCTGGACGTCCCGGTAGTGCTCCTCCAGCCGCGCCATCGTCTCGACGAGCTGGTCGAACGCCGCGGGAAGCCGGTCGCGCATCCGGTCGATCGGCTCAGGCGTCCTGATTCCGGCGACGACGTCCTCGCCCTGCGCGTTCGCGAGGAACTCTCCCCAGAGGCCGCGCTCGCCGGTCGCGGGGTCGCGCGTGAAGGTCACGCCGGTTCCGGAGTCATGGCCCTTGTTCCCGAACACCATCTCGACGACGTTCACGGCTGTGCCGAGGTCGTCCGGGATACCGTTGGCACGGCGGTATACCTGGGCCCTCGGGTTGTTCCAGGAGTCGAAGACGGCGTTCACCGCACGCGCCAGCTGGTCTCGTGGATCGTCCGGGAAGGCGCCGCCGGTCTCCTCGGCGTAGATGTCCTTGAACGTCGACACGAGTTCCTCCAGGTCGCCGGCGTCGAGGTCGACGTCGTGCGCGGCGCCGCGCTGCTGCTTGAGCGCCGTGAGCGCGTCCTCGAAGCGGTGGGCGTCGATCCCGTTCACCACTTCGCCGTACATCTGGATCAGGCGTCGATATGAGTCGTACGCGAAGCGCGGGTCATCCGTCGCCGCGGCCATGCCGGCGACCGCCTCGTCGTTGAGCCCCAGATTGAGGATCGTGTCCATCATCCCCGGCATCGAGACGGCCGCGCCCGACCGGACGGAGACGAGCAGGGGCGCCTGCGGGTCGCCGAACCGCTTCCCGGTGCGCTCCTCGAGGCGGGTGATGTGCCGTTCGATCTCGTCGCCGAGCCCGGCCGGCACGCCGCCCTCTCGCATGTACGCACGGCAGGCCTCGGTGGTGATCGTGAAGCCGGCCGGAACGGGAATCCCGAGCTGGGTCATCTCGGCGAGCCCGATGCCCTTGCCGCCCAGAAGCTCCCTACCGCCCGGCGTCTCCTCGTCGAAGTCGAAGACGTAGCGCTGGGCCGTCACGGCCCGAATCTTCCCATACGCAGCGCTAATACACTCGCGCGATGAGCCAGAAAGCGGCCTGGGAGGCGGCGGCCGAGCGTTGGGTGAGGCTCGTTCGGTGTGGCTCGATCGACGACGAGGTGCGGGCCTTCCTCACGCTCCTGCCGCCGCCCGGCCGGACGCTCGACCTCGGGTGCGGCGAGGGCCGCTTGACGCGTGAGCTCGCCGCGCGCGGCTACGACGTGGTCGGCGTCGACTCGTCACGCTCGATGGTCAGGGCGGCGCGCGAGGCGCATCCGGACGGCCGGTACGAGGTCGCGGACGCCGCGGCGCTGCCGTACGACGACGGCGGGTTCGGCCTGATCGTCGCGTTCATGTCGCTGCAGGACATGGACGACGTGGGTGCCGCGCTGCGCGAGGCAGGACGGGTGCTCCGACCCGGCGGACGGCTGTGCCTTGCGATCATCCATCCGATCTGGACGGCGGGAGACGTCGACGAGGAGTGCGACCGGTTCGTGATTCGCGGTTCCTACCTTGAGACCGTGCCGCACATCAGGCCGGTCATGCAGGTGCCGAGCGTCCACCGGCCGCTCGAGGAGTACTTCCGCGGGCTGGAGGACGGCGGCGTTGTCGTCGAGACGTTGAGGGAGCCACCGAGCCGGAAGCGGCTCGCCGGGCGCTTGCCCGTATACCTGTATCTGCGCGGACTGAAGCAGTGACCTTGCGGGACGCGTGGGACGCGCAGGCGGGCGAGTGGACGCGGTTCGCGCGCGACCCCCGCGGTGACGTCACCAACCTCGAGTTCAACATCCCGGCGTTCCTCGAGCTGGTTCCCATGCCGGGGCGGCGGACGCTCGACCTCGGATGCGGCGAGGGGCGAGTCGGCGCAGCGCTGGCGCGGCGGGGTCATCGCGTCATCGGAGTCGACTCCTCGCCGGGCATGGTCGCGGCGGCGTCCGAGCTGGCCGAAGCGGAGGTGGCGGATGCGGCGGCGCTTCCGTATGACGACGGCGAGACCGACCTCGTCGTGGCGTTCATGTCCCTTCAGGACATCGACGAACCGGAGTCGGCTGTTCAGGAGGCCGCCTCGGACCCGCGCGGCGCGAGGTTGCCGCTCTTCCTCCACGTGCGTGCCGTGCGGCCGTGACGGTCAACGAGGACTGGGAGCGCGAGGCCCGGAATTGGATCGCCTGGGCGCGGGCGCCGGGACACGACTCGTACTGGGAGCACTCGGGCCCGCCTTTCTTCGAGTTGGTGCCGTCCGCCGGCCGGGCCACGCTCGAGCTCGGTTGCGGCGAGGGGCGCGTCGCGCGCGACTTGGCTGCTCGCGGCCACCGAGTAACCGGCGTCGACGCATCCCCGACCCTGCTCGCGGCCGCGCGCGAGGCCGATCCTGCCGGCCGCTACATCCTCGCGGACGCGGCCGCGCTGCCCTTTGAGGACGCGTCATTCGACCTCGTGGTCGCATTCAACTCGCTCATGGACATCGAGGACATGCCGGGAGGGGTCCGCGAGTCGGCGCGCGTGCTCGGGCCAGGCGGGCGGCTGTGCGCCTGCATCACGCATCCGCTGGCGGATGCCGGCCGGTGGGAGCGCCGCGAGGCGGACGCGCCGTTCGTGATCGAGGGCTCGTACTTCGGCCGCCGACGGTTCGAGGGCACGTTCGAGCGCGACGGGTTCGTGATCACCTTCCACGGCTGGTGCTACCCGCTCGAGGATTACTTCCGCGCCCTCGAGGACGCGGGGTTCCTCGTCGAGGCGATGCGGGAGTCGCGCG
>JBKPNC010000059.1:0-17287 GCA_046732435.1 Actinomycetota bacterium | reverse complement strand
ATCGACGCCCGCTCGACCAAGCTGGGCGACGAGGAGATCACCCGCGACATCCCGAACCGCTCGGAGGAGTCGCTGAAGGACCTCGACGAGCGCGGCATCGTCCGCATCGGCGCCGAGGTCGGATCCGGCGACCTGCTCGTCGGAAAGGTGACCCCGAAGGGCGAGACCGAGCTGACCGCCGAGGAGAAGCTGATCCGCGCCATCTTCAAGGAGAAGGCGCGCGAGGTGCGCGACACGTCGCTGAAGGTCCCGCACGGCGAGGGTGGCAAGGTCATCGACGTGAAGACGTTCTCGCGTGAGGCGGGCGACGACCTGCCGCCGGGCGTCAACGAGCTCGTCCGCGTGTACGTAGCGAAGAAGCGCAAGATCGCCGAGGGCGACAAGCTCGCCGGCCGCCACGGCAACAAGGGCGTGATCGCGAAGATCGTCTCCGAGGAGGACATGCCCTTCCTGGAGGACGGGCGGCCCGTCGACATCCTGCTCAACCCGCTGGGCGTGCCGAGCCGGATGAATATCGGCCAGGTGCTCGAGACGCACCTCGGCTGGGCGGCGTTTCACGGCGTCTTCAGCGAGGACGGCCAGAATGGCGCCAGCCCGGTCGCGACGCCGGTGTTCGACGGCGCGACGCCGGCCGAGGTCGACCAGGCGCTCGTCGACTGGGTCAAGCAGAACCCGGATTCACCGGTCAGCTTCGTCGTCGACGAGAGCAGACCGGCCGGGCGCCACTGCTCGGGCAAGGCCCGCCTCTTCGACGGGAAGACCGGCGATCCGTACGAGCAGAAGGTCACGGTCGGCTACATGTACATCCTCAAGCTGCTCCACCTCGTGGACGACAAGATCCACGCGCGCTCGACCGGGCCCTACTCGCTGGTCACACAGCAGCCGCTGGGCGGCAAGGCGCAGTTCGGCGGCCAGCGCTTCGGCGAGATGGAGGTGTGGGCGCTCGAGGCGTACGGGGCTGCGTACACGCTGCAGGAGATGCTGACGATCAAGTCCGACGACACCGTCGGGCGCGTGAAGGCGTACGAGGCGATCGTCAAGGGCGAGAACATCGCCGAGCCCTCGATTCCGGAGTCGTTCAAGGTGCTGCTGAAGGAGATGCAGTCGCTCGCGCTCGACGTCCAGGTGCTGTCCGAGGAGGGCGCCGAGGTCGAGGTGCGCGAGGAGGACGACGAGCTGCTGCGCGCGGCGGAGGAGCTCGGGATCGACCTGTCGCCGGGCCAGCTGCGCGCGACGGCGCGCCAGCCCACCGGGCAGGAGGTCGAGGAAGGCCAGGAGCGGCAAGACGAGTCGGGCGAGCTGACGCTGCCCGCCGACGAGGCGCTGGGCGACCTGGCGGACGTCGAGATCTCGCCTGCGGAGGTCGCGCGCGAAGAGGTCGAGGACGAGGTCGGGCCCCTCGCGGAGGCCGACCTCGCCGACGTGGAGATCGAGGAATAACGGGACGCTGAGGACGAAGGTTCGAAGGAGGACGGAGCCACTTTGATCGACATCAACGATTTCGATGCGATCCGGATCGGGCTGGCCTCGAGCAAGCAGATCCGTGACTGGTCCTCGGGCGAGGTCACGAAGCCCGAGACCATCAACTACCGAACGCTGAAGCCGGAGCGCGACGGGCTCTTCTGCGAGCGCATCTTCGGTCCGACCAAGGACTGGGAGTGCTACTGCGGCAAGTACAAGCGCGTCCGCTACAAGGGCATCATCTGCGAGCGCTGCGGCGTCGAGGTCACGCGGCAGAAGGTTCGCCGTGAGCGCATGGGGCACATCGACCTGGCTGCGCCGGTCTCACACATCTGGTTCTTCAAGGGCGTCCCGAGCCGCATCGGCTACCTGCTCGACATCGCCCCGCGGGAGCTCGAGAAGGTGCTCTACTTCGCCGCCTCGATCGTCACGCACGTCGACACGGAGAAGCGTGCCGAGGACCTCGTCGGGCTCGAGGACCAGGTCAAGGCCGAGCACGAGCGCATCTATGTCGACCGCGACGAGGCGCTCGCGATGGCCGAGGACCGGCTCAAGCGCCGCCGTGAGTACTTCGCCTCGAGCAAGCAGCGCAACTTCGACGAGGACGACGACTTCTGGGCGCGCGGGCTCTCCAACTGGGCCGAGGAGCAGATGCTGCCCACGCTCGAGGACACGCGGGAGCTCGTCGGTGGGCTGTTCGTCGACGTCGCGAGCGACATCACGACCGAGGATTCGAAGAAGATCCGCGAGCTCGTCCGCAATGCGGCGATTCGCGACGACCGCCGGCTCTCGCCGCGCGAGCTCGAGTCCGTTGCCGCGTCGGCACAGCAGATCCGCGAAGCGCTCGCGCCGCTCTACGCCGAGCTCGACAAGTCGTCGGGCTCAAAGAAGGGCGCGGTCACGAAGCACATCAACCGGATCCAGGAGGCACTGCTCACGGGCGGGGAGCTCGGCGAGGAAGACGCGGAGCTCGTCGCCGGCGTGGACATGAAGCAGCTCGAGCGGTCGCGGGAGCTCGGCAACGGCCTGCTCCAGGAGGTGCTCGAGCAGGCGGAGATCGGGGCCGACCAGACGGTGCTCCGGGAGCTCGCCAACGACCTGTGCCTGCGCACCGACGGCCGGATCCAGAAGGAGGATCTCGACGCAATCGTCCAGTGGTTGCTCAAGGTGCGCGAGATGTATCTCGACATCGAGGCGCGCCGCCAGGATGCGCGCGATGCCGCCGAGGACGCACGTCGCCGGCTGGAGGAGACCTGGGAGACCTTCAAGGTGCTCGAGCCGAAGCAGATCGTCTCGGACGAGCAGATCTTCCGCGAGCTGAAGGACCGCTTCGGCTCACCGTACGGGTTCGGCGTGTACTTCCGGGGTGGAATGGGCGCCGAGTCCATCCGTGACCTGCTCCGCGACCTCGACCTCGACGCCGAGGCCGAGTCGCTGCGGGAAACCATCCGGACGGCGAAGGGCCAGAAGCAGCAGCGCGCGATCAAGCGGCTGAAGGTCGTCAACGCGTTCATCAAGTCGGAGAACCGCCCCGAGTGGATGATCCTCGAGGCCATCCCGGTGATCCCGCCCGAGCTGCGGCCGATGGTGCAGCTGGACGGCGGGCGCTTCGCGACGAGCGACCTGAACGACCTCTACCGCCGCGTGATCAACCGCAACAACCGACTGAAGCGGCTGCTCGATCTCGGCGCGCCCGAGATCATCGTCAACAACGAGAAGCGGATGCTCCAGGAGGCCGTGGACGCGCTCTTCGACAACGGGCGCCGCGGCCGCGCGGTTACCGGCCCAGGCAACCGCCCGCTCAAGTCCCTGAGCGACATGCTGAAGGGCAAGCAGGGGCGCTTCCGCCAGAACCTGCTCGGCAAGCGCGTCGACTACTCGGGCCGCTCGGTGATCGTGGCGGGCCCGAACATGAAGCTCTACCAGTGCGGACTGCCGAAGCTGATGGCGCTCGAGCTCTTCAAGCCGTTCATCATGAGCCGGCTCGTCGAGCGGAAGGCCGTCCAGAACATCAAGGCAGCGAAGAAGCACGTCGAGTCGATGGTTCCCGAGGTCTGGGACGTCCTCGAAGAGGTGATCGCGGAGCACCCGGTGCTGCTGAACCGCGCGCCGACGCTCCATCGCCTGGGCATCCAGGCGTTCGAGCCGGTCCTCGTCGAGGGCAAGGCGATCCAGGTTCACCCGCTCGTCTGCCACGCCTTCAACGCGGACTTCGACGGCGACCAGATGGCGGTGCACCTGCCGCTGTCGGCGGAGGCACAGGCCGAGGCGCGCGTGCTGATGCTGTCGTCGAACAACATCCTCTCGCCGGCCTCCGGGCGGCCGCTCGCGACGCCGTCGCAGGAGCTCGTGCTCGGCGGCTACTACCTGACGTACTGCGAGCACGATCTCGAGCGGGCGAAGCTCGAGGACCTCGACCCCACACCGCCGCGCTTCCAGTCGGAGGAAGAGGTCGTATTCGCGCTCGAGGCGCACCAGATCGGGCTGCAGGAGCCGATCCAGTACCGCCGCAACGGTGACGTCCTGCTGACGACGCCGGGCCGCGTGATCTTCAACGTCGAGGTCGAGCGGGCGCTGCACGAAGCGCTCGAGTCGGAGAACGGCGAGCCGCTCGGGCCCTACATCAACCGCACGCTCGCAAAGCGTGACATCGACGACTTCGTCGCCGACCTGATCACCCGCCACGGCGCCACGCGGCTGTCGGGCGTGCTCGACACGATCAAGACGCTCGGCTTCCACCACGCCACGAACGCCGGCATCACCATCTCCAAGAACGACATCGTCGTCCCGCAGGAGAAGGAGGAGATCCTCGCGCAGTACGAGGACCGGGTCAGCCAGATCGAGGCCCAGTACGAGCGCGGCCTCATCACTGAAGGCGAGCGGCACGAGGCGATCGTGAACATCTGGACGGAGGCGACCGACTCCGTCGCGGACGCCATGGAGCGCAACCTCCGTCGCCTGAACCCGATCTTCATGATGGCCAACTCCGGCGCCCGCGGCTCGATGAAGCAGATCCGCCAGCTGGCCGGCATGCGCGGCCTGATCGCGAACCCGAAGGGCGAGATCATCGAGCGCCCGATCAAGGCCAACTTCATGGAGGGCCTGTCGGTGCTCGAGTACTTCATCTCCACCCACGGCGCGCGGAAGGGTCTCGCCGACACGGCGCTCCGGACGGCCGACTCCGGCTACCTCACCCGCCGCCTGGTCGACGTCGCCCAGGACGTGATCGTGCGCGAGCACGACTGCGGCACCTCCGACTCCATCGAGCTGTCGATGTTCCGGGACGAGGCGCCGAACAAGAGCGTCATGGGGCGCGTGCTCGCCGAGGACGTAATGAAGCCGCTCAAGGACGGCAAGCCCGGGAAGACCGTGCTCGCCGAGAAGGGCGCCGAGATCACGCCGGCGCTGTTCAGGGAGATGCTCGACGGTCTGGGCGAGTTCGCCGGCACCACGCCGATCCCGGTCCGCTCGGTGCTCAAGTGCCGCAGCGAGATCGGCGTCTGCCAGACGTGCTACGGCACGTTCCTCGGCACGGGCACGATGTGCGAGATCGGCGACGCGGTCGGGATCATGGCCGCCCAGTCGATCGGCGAGCCGGGCACGCAGCTGACGATGCGGACGTTCCACACCGGCGGCGTCGCCGGCGCCGACATCACGCACGGTCTCCCGCGCGTCGTCGAGATCTTCGAGGCGCGGAATCCGAAGGGCGTGGCGAAGCTCGCCGAGGTTGGCGGCCGTGTCGCGCTCGAGGACACCGAGCGCGGGCCGCGCGTGGTGGTTCATCCGGACGGCGTCGACGAGGAAGGCGAGCCGCTGGAGCCGGTCGAGTACCTACTCCCGCGCCGCACGCGCATCCTCGTCGCGGACGGCCAGGTCATCGAGCCGGGGGACGCGCTCCACGAGGGCTCGCTCAACCCGGCCGAGCTGCTCGAGCTGAAGGGCGCGACGGCGACCGAGCTGTACCTCGTCGACGAGGTACAGAAGGTCTACCGCTCCCAGGGCGTGGAGATCCACGACAAGCACATCGAGCTGATCGTCCGCCAGATGCTCAAGAAGGTGCGTGTCGACAACGCGGGCGACACCGAGCTCCTGCCCGGTCAGCTCGTCGACAAGGTCGCGTACGAGCGCGAGAACGCGCGCGTCGCGGCCGAGGGCGGCGAGCAGGCGACGTTCGACCCGCTGATCCTCGGGATCACGAAGGCGTCGCTCGCGACGGAGTCGTTCCTCTCGGCCGCCTCCTTCCAGGAGACGACGAAGGTGCTGACCGACGCCGCGATCGAGGGCAAGGTGGACAACCTGCTCGGCCTGAAGGAGAACGTGATCATCGGCAAGCTGATCCCGGCAGCAACGGGGCTGAAGCGCTACCGGACGATCGAGATCAGCCCCTCCGAGACGATGCCGCCGGCCGTCTACACGGAGCCCGAGACCGAGGAGCGCTTGCTGAAGGCGCTCGAGGAGATCGGCTCCGGCGACGGCGGCGGCGAGATCGACCTCGCCGAGCTCGAGATGGGCGGCTTCGGCGGCGGGCCCGAGTACGGCCCCGACGATGCGCCCAGGCTCGAGGAGCCGGAGGCGGAAGAGATCCCCGAGGTCGAGTCGCCGCTCGACGAAGACTAATCGGCGCTGAGTCTGGAACGCGAGGCCCGGCGAACGCCGGGTCTCGCTGCGTTTTGAAACAGCTTCGGCGCACTCGTGCATGCACTTTGCATGCAGGATCGCGCTATCGTGTTTGCATGGCTTTGGTTCAGATTCGAGGCGTCTCCGAATCCGCGCACCGCCGCCTGAAAGCGCGTGCTGCCGAGGAGGGGAAGAGCCTGTCGGAATACCTCCGCGTCGAGCTCGAACACCTCGCCGAGCTCCCGTCCCTCGACGAGATTCTCACCCGAGTCGAAGGCCGGAAGCTCGTTTGGGGCGAGCCCGCGGCGCGGTCGCTGGCGCGCGAACGGGCAAGACGGCGCGCTCGAGCGTGATCGTCCTCGACGCGTCGGCCCTTGCGGACTGGCTTCTGCGCACGCCCGTGCTCGGAACTGCGGTAGCCAATCGGATGCGGCACGCTCGCTTCCTGCATACCCTCGACCTGGCCTTCGTGGAGGTCCTCGCAGCCGTGCGGGGGAAGTTTCTGCGCGGCGAGCTCAGTACGCGCCGCGGAAACGAGGCGGTTTCCGACCTGCTGGCAACGCCCATCCGCCGGCACGAGACCGCACTGCTCGCTCCGAGGGTATGGGCTCTACGCGAAACGCATTCGCCCTACGGCGCTGCATACGTCGCTCTCGCCGAGGTCCTGCGCCTGCCTCTCGTGACGACGGATCGCCGCCTCGCGCGGTCGCACGGTCACGCGGCCGAGATCATCGACGCGTCGGCGTAGCTGCGGTCTCCGCTCGCGGCGGCTTCTGCTACAAGGTGCAGCGAAGTGAGGAGGGTCCTCGTCGGGGTCGTCGCGGCCGTCGCCGTCGCCGGGTTTCTGCCCGGCCATGCGCGTGCACAGAGCGCGCAGAACGAGTGCGCGCTGCCGCAGAAGAAGCCGCTGTGGATCGACTTCGCGGAGGGGTCGACGGCGTTCTGGCCGATGTTCGCGAAACCGGGCGTGATCGTCGCGGCTTCGAACTTCATCTACCCGGCGAAGATCCGCGCGCTCGGCGCGAAGACGGTCTACATGGACCTCAACTTCCACCGGCGGATCGGGTCGCCGAGCGCGCCGCTCGCACCCGACGAGGTGGTCGTTCGTGCGAACAAGCTCTTCGACTACGCGTCCGCGTCGCTCCGCTGCCAGCGCCCGTACATCGCGCTCAACGAGCTGTTCGGCGCGGCGACGGCAACGCCGTGGTCGCCGGGCAACGCGCTCTACCGGGCGGACGTGCTGCTGTTCATGAAGACGATCGCGGCGCGCGGCGGCCATCCGTTCCTGCTCATCAACACGAACCCGTACACCGGCGGCGAGGCGGCCGACTGGTGGCGGCAGGCGGCCAGCTACGGGGACATCGTCCGGGAGGTCTACTTCCCGGCGCCGAACATCTACCGCCAGGGGGTGCTCCGCGGGAATCGCGCATTGCGGCAGTACTTCCGCCGCGGTGCCTCGGAGCTGCTGGCGATCGGCATTCCGCCCCAGAAGATCGGGCTCATGCTCGGCTTCCAGACGACTCGCGGGAACGGCGGCCGCGAAGGGCTCCAGCCCGCGTCGGCGTGGTTCGACGTCACCAAGTGGCAGGCGTTGTCGGCGCGCGAGGTGGCGCGCGAGCTGGGGCTCGGGACGATCTGGTCGTGGGGCTGGGAGGCCTACAGCGACGCCGAGCGTGACCCCGACAAGGCCGGCGCCGCGTGCGTCTATCTGTGGACGCGCAACAAGAAGCTCTGCGACGGCCCGCGCGCCGCCGGCCCGGGGTTCGACCCATCGCTGACCGCCGGCCAGATCACGTTCCCTCGCAGCATCAAGTGCAAGCTCGACGGCCGGACGATCACGACCTCGTCCGTCGCGCGACTGGCCCGCGTGACCGGTGACCGCGACCTCGCCTTCAGCGCCCTCTTCGAGCGGTCGGTCGAAAGCGGCCTCGTCAAGGTCTCGCAGGGCGATGTTCGCGCCGCCGAGCAGGAGATCGTGAGCTCGCGCTTCCACGGCAGTCAGGCGTCCTACCGGGCTGCTCTCGCCCGCGCGCACGCCGGCGCCGACATCGCGCGCGGCGCGATCGGCGACGAGATCCGGCGCGACCGGATCATGGCTGGGTTGAAGGCGCGGAACCCGTCCTCGGGCGACGTCTCCGACTACCTCGCCAGCTACGGCGCGACGCCGACGCGGGAGGTACAGGCGAAGCCGGCACCGTGGTGGCTCAACGGCCGCAAGCAGGGACTTGCGCTCGCCACGACGGCTCCTCCCGCCGTCATGACCGTGCGTGCCGGCAAGTGGACGCCGGTCTGGACACCGGGCGGCATCGTGCGCGTCAAGCCGGTGGGCGGCACGCGGCCGCTCTCCGCCGTCGGCCTCGACGCGGCGCGCCCGGCGATCGTGGCCGCACTCCGCGATCTCCAGCGCGTCGCCGCCTTCGAGACCTGGACGCTTCGCCGGCAGCGGCGGGCGCAGAACCGGGCGCTCTGCGTCAAGGACGATCTCCCGCAGACGGCAGCCGTCGATCTGAGCGACTACCTCCCCTTCGTCACCCTCTAGGCCGGCGCCGCAAACGGGCCGAAAACCCGCTCCGGAAGCGCAAAAACCCGGTTTGACGCTGGTGCTTTCGCTTCGCTACCATGGGGTCAGTGGTTGGCACCGCCGTGCCGGCGTGCCGACTTTTTGTTCTGTCAGGAAGGGAGTACATGCCAACGGTCAATCAGCTCGTGCGCAAGGGCCGCGTCCCTCAGAAGTCGAGGACGAAGACCCCTGCCCTGCGTGGCGCGCCGCAGAAGCGCGGCGTCTGCACGCGTGTGTACACGCACACGCCCAGAAAGCCGAACTCGGCTCTCCGCAAGGTCGCGCGCGTCCGGCTGACAAACGGCATGGAGGTGACCGCCTACATCCCCGGAGAGGGCCACAACCTGCAGGAACACTCGGTCGTGCTCGTCCGCGGGGGCCGCGTCGCCGACCTTCCCGGCATCCGGTACAAGGTGATCCGCGCTGCGCTCGACACCGCCGGCGTCGCCGATCGACGCCAGGGGCGGTCGAAGTACGGCGCCAAGCGAGGTAGTTGATGCCACGCCGCGCCGAAATCCAGCCGCGCGCGGTCGTCCCGGACCCGGTCTACGAGTCGGAGCTCGTGAGCCAGGTCGTCAACCGCGTGATGTTGCACGGCAAGAAGAGCCTTGCCGAGCACGTGGTCTACGACGCGTTGGCGATCGTCGGCGAGCGCAGCGGCCAGCCGCCTGTGGAGGTGCTCGAGCAGGCGATCAAGTCGCTGACGCCGGTCCTCGAGGTCCGCAGCCGCCGCGTCGGCGGCGCGAACTACCAGGTGCCGGTCGAGGTCGTGCCGCGCCGCGCCCGCACGCTGGCCGTGCGCTGGCTCGTGCAGTTCGCGCGGGAGCGCCGCGAGAAGGGCATGCCGCAGAAGATCGCGGGCGAGATTCTCGACGCGATCAACCAGCAGGGCGGCGCCTACAAGCGCAAGGACGACATGTATCGCATGGCGCAGGCCAACAAGGCCTTCGCGCACTACCGGTGGTAAAGGGGTCGGTCGAGATGGCAACGAGAGAGAGAACGCGCGGGTCGATCGCGCTCGAGCGCGTCCGGAACATCGGGATCATGGCGCACATCGACGCCGGCAAGACGACGACGACCGAGCGCATCCTCTACTACACCGGTCGAACCCACCGGATGGGCGAGGTGCACGAGGGCGCCGCGACGATGGACTGGATGGCGCAGGAGCAGGAGCGCGGCATCACGATCACGTCGGCGGCGACGACGGCGTTCTGGCGGGATCACCGCGTCAACATCATCGATACGCCCGGGCACGTGGACTTTACCGTCGAGGTGGAGCGAAGCCTGCGCGTGCTCGACGGCGCGATCGCCGTGTTCGACTCGGTGGCGGGCGTCGAGCCTCAGTCCGAGACGGTCTGGCGCCAGGCCGACCGCTATCGCGTGCCTCGGATCGCGTTCATGAACAAGATGGACCGGACCGGCGCCGACTTCTTCGCCTCGGTGCAGTCCATGGTCGACCGGCTCGGTGCCCACCCAATCCCGGTGCAGCTGCCGATCGGCCAGGAGGAGAATTTCCGCGGCGTCGTCGACCTCGTCGACATGCGCGCGCAGGTCTGGCTCGACGATCTCGGGATGCAGTTCGAGGAAGAGGAGATTCCCGCCGAGCTCCGCGAGCAGGCGCAGGAGTACCACCACCAGCTGCTCGAGGCCGTGGCCGAGTACGACGACGAGCTGCTCGAGACGTACCTGACGGACGAGTCCGCGGTCACGCCGGACATGCTCCGGCGCGCGCTGCGAAAGGCGACGCTCGCCATCGCCGTCACGCCGGTCCTGCTCGGCTCCGCCTTCAAGAACAAGGGCGTCCAGCCGCTGCTCGACGCGGTCGTCGACTACCTGCCGAGCCCGCTCGAGGTGCCGCCCGTGCACGGGCTCGACCCGCGCACGGAGCACGAGCTTTCGCGCCGCCCTGCGACGGACGAGCCGTTCGCGGCGCTCGCCTTCAAGGTCATGTCCGACCCGTACGTCGGCAAGCTCACGTACATCCGCGTCTACTCCGGCGCGCTCACGGCCGGCGACCGCGTGGTCAACACGACGAACGGGCGCACGGAGCGCATCGGCCGCATCCTGCAGATGCACGCCAACCACCGCGAGGAGCGCGAGGAGCTCGGAGCGGGCGAGATCGCCGCGATCGTCGGCCTGAAGCAGACGACGACGGGTGACACGCTTGCCGTCGAGACGGCGCCGATTCGCCTGGAGTCGATGGTCTTCCCGGACCCCGTCATCTCGGTCGCGATCGAGCCGAAGACCAAGGGCGACCAGGACAAGCTCGGCTCGGCCCTCCAGCGCTTGACGGAGGAGGACCCGACGTTCCGGGTGCGCACGGACGAGGAGACGGGGCAGACGCTCATCTCGGGGATGGGCGAGCTGCACCTGGAGATCATCGTCGACCGCCTCACGCGCGAGTTCAACGTCGACGCGAACGTCGGACGGCCGCAGGTCGCCTACCGCGAGACGGTCTCGAAGCCGGTGCACAAGATCGAGGGCCGGTTCGTCCGTCAGACCGGCGGCCGGGGCCAGTACGGCCACGTCTACATCGATCTCGAGCCGGCCGAGCCGGGCGAGGGCTACGAGTTCCTCGACAAGATCGTCGGGGGCGCCATTCCCAGGGAGTACATCCCGGCCGTCGACCTCGGCATTCAGGAGGCGATGGAGTCGGGGATCCTCGCCGGCTTCCCGGTCGTCGACGTCCGCGCGACCCTTGTGGACGGCACGTACCACGACGTCGACTCGAGCGAGATGGCCTTCAAGGTCGCGGGGTCGATCGCCTTCAAGGAAGCGATGAAGCGCGCAAAGCCCAGGCTGCTCGAGCCGACCATGGCGGTCGAGGTCGTGACGCCGGAGGAATACCTCGGCGACGTCATGGGCGATCTCAACGCGCGACGGGGCCGCGTCGAAGGCCTCGAGCCGCGCGGCAACGCGCAGGTTGTGCGCGCACGCGTACCCCTCGCGACGATGTTCGGTTACGCGACCGACCTGCGGTCGACGACGCAGGGACGGGCCACGTTCACGATGCAGTTCGACCGCTACGAGGAGATCCCGGCGTCAATCGCGTCGGAGATCGTGGCCAGTAGCGGAGGGAGTCCAACCGGCTAGGACCGCCTAGCCAGAAACACCGGAGGAGTTCTATGGCAAAGCAGAAGTTCGAGCGCACGAAGCCGCACGTCAACATCGGGACGATCGGTCACATCGACCACGGGAAGACGACGCTCACCGCGGCGATCACGAAGGTGCTCGCAGAGCAGGGGACGAACACCGCGTACCGCGACTTCGACTCGATCGACAAGGCGCCGGAAGAGCGCCAGCGCGGAATCACGATCAACACGACGCACGTCGAGTACGAGACGGAGAACCGCCACTACGCCCACGTCGACTGCCCGGGGCACGCGGACTACATCAAGAACATGATCACCGGTGCCGCGCAGATGGACGGCGCGATCCTGGTCGTGTCCGCTGCCGACGGTCCGATGCCACAGACCCGCGAGCACGTGCTGCTCGCCCGCCAGGTGAACGTGCCGGCCATGGTGGTCGCGCTCAACAAGGCGGACATGGTCGACGACCCGGAGCTGCTGGAGCTCGTGGAGCTGGAGGTGCGTGAGCTTCTGTCGAACTACGAGTTCCCCGGCGACGACATCCCGGTCGTCCAGGTCTCGGCGCTGAAGGCACTCGACGGCGATCCCGAGTGGACGCCGAAGATCATCGAGCTGATGGAGGCCGTCGACAGCTACATCCCGGAGCCCGAGCGGGACGTCGACCGTCCGTTCCTGATGCCGATCGAGGACGTGTTCACGATCACAGGCCGCGGCACCGTCGTGACCGGCCGGATCGAGCAGGGCAAGATCCAGAGCGGCGACGAGGTCGAGATGGTGGGCATCCATCCCGAGATCTCGAAGACCGTCGTCACGGGCCTCGAGATGTTCAACAAGACGCTCGATTACGCGCAGGCGGGCGACAACGCCGGCGCGCTGCTCCGCGGCGTCAAGCGCGAGGAGGTCGAGCGCGGGCAGGTGCTCGCGAAGCCGAGCTCCATCACCCCGCATACGCACTTCAAGGCCGAGGTGTACGTGCTCTCGAAGGACGAGGGCGGGCGCCACACGCCGTTCTTCAACGGCTACCGGCCGCAGTTCTACTTCCGGACGACGGACGTGACCGGCTCGATCAAGCTGCCCGAGGGGCAGGAGATGGTCATGCCCGGCGACAACACGAACATGGAAGTCGAGATGATCCAGCCGATCGCCATGGACACCGGGCTCCGCTTCGCAGTGCGCGAGGGCGGTCGCACGGTCGGCGCCGGCGTGGTCACCGACATCATCAAGTAGTGCAGCAGAAGATCCGCATCCGGCTCAAGGGGTACGACCACACGCAGCTCGACCGGTCGGCGCAGTCGATCGTCGAGACGGCGCAGCGGACCGGTGCCACCATCACCGGTCCGGTACCCCTGCCGACGGAGAAGAACGTCTACACCGTGATCCGAAGCCCGTTCAAGGACAAGGACTCCCGCGAGCACTTCGAGATCCGGACGCACAAGCGGCTGATCGACATCCACAGCCCGACGCCGAAGACGATCGACTCCCTGATGCGGCTCGACCTGCCTGCCGGTGTGGACATCGAGATAAAGCTCTGAGCGCATGAAGGGAATCGTGGGCAGGAAGCTCGGCATGACCCGCGTCTTCGACCCGGAGACGGGCGTCGCAACGCCGGTGACCGTCATCGAGGCGGGGCCGTGTCCCGTGGTCCAGGTGAAGACGCCGGAAACCGACGGCTACACGTCCGTGCAGCTGGCGTTCGAGCCGGTCGCCGAGCGCAAGCTGACGAAGCCCGCGCGGGGCCACCTGGCCAAGACCGGCGTCGGCCCGCACCGGCATCTCGTCGAGTTCCGCGGCGAGACCGAGCTGACGCCCGGCGAGACCGTGACCGTAGAAGCCTTCGAGCCCGGCGACCGCGTAAAGGTCTCCGGCGTCTCGATCGGCAAGGGCTTCGCCGGCACGGTCAAGCGGCACAACTTCGGCCGCGGCCCCAAGACCCACGGCTCGCACAACGTGCGGGCGCCGGGCTCGATCGGCGCGTCCGCGACGCCGTCACGGGTGTTCAAGGGCATCCGGATGGCCGGCCGGCTCGGTGGCAAGCGCGTCACGCAGGTCGGCCTCACCGTCCAGGATGTGGATGCCGAGAACAACCTTCTGCTCGTCAAGGGTGCCGTTCCCGGCCCGAAGAACGCGATCGTCCAGATCCGCGAGGAGCGTCGTGGCTAAGCCGACTGCCCCGGTGCTGAACGTCGAAGGCGAATCCGCCCGCGACCACACCCTCGAGGAATCGGTCTTCGCGGCCGAGATCAAGCCGCATCTCGTCCACGAGGCCGTTCGCGCCGAGCTCAACTCGCGCCGCGCGGGCACCAAGGCCGGCAAGAGCCGTGGCATGGTCGCCGGCGGCCGCGGAAAGCCGTGGCGCCAGAAAGGCACGGGGCGCGCGCGGGCCGGAACCATCCGGGCACCGCAGTTCACGGGCGGCGGCGTTGCCTTCGCCGCGCAGCCGCGCAGCTACGACGTGAAGGTCAACCGCAAGGCGTACCGGTCGGCGCTGCGAGCAGCGCTCTCGGATCACGCTGCGCGCGGCAGCCTGGCCGTGCTCCCCGACGACCTCTTCGAGGTGCCGTCCACGCGGAGCGCGTGGGACCTGCTCGGCGGGTGGGGCCGGGAGCTTCCAGTCGTCGTCATTGCGGACGGCGACCAGGAGGCAATCGTGAAGTCGTTCCGCAACATCGACCGCGTCGCGTGCGTGGCGCCCTCGCAGGTGGAGGTTGCCGACCTCGTCTGGGCGCGCTCGGTGCTCGTCAGCGAGTCGGCGCTCGAGACCGTCGAGCGGAGGGCGGCACGATGAGCCTTCACCCGACGGAGGTTCTCCTGGCCCCGGTCGTCTCGGAGAAGAGCTACAGCCTCATCGAGGAGCGCAAGTACTCGTTCAAGGTGCATCCGGATGCGCACAAGACGCAGATCCGGCAGGCGGTCGAGGAGCTCTTCGACGTCCATGTAGAGAGCGTGAACGTGCTCAAGGTGCAGCCGAAGCCGAAACGGCGCGGCTGGACGCGTGGAACGAAGAAGGGGTGGAAGAAGGCGGTCGTCCAGCTCCGCCAAGGCGAATCGATCGAGATCTTCGAAGGAGCGCATACCTGATGCCCGTCCGCAAGTACAAGCCGACGAGCGCCGGCAGACGGTTCATGTCCGTGTCGACGTTCGACGAGGTCACGAAGTCGACGCCGGAGAAGTCGCTGGTCGAGCCGCTCAAGAAGTCCGGGGGCCGCAACGTCTACGGGCGGATCACGCGGCGCCACCAGGGCGGCGGCCACAAGCGCCGCTACCGGAAGATCGACTTCAAGCGCACGAAGGACGGCGTGCCGGCCAGGGTGGCCGCGATCGAGTACGACCCGAATCGGTCGGCGCGCATCGCGCTGCTCCACTACGCCGACGGCGCGAAGTCGTACATCCTCGCGCCTGCGCGCCTGCGCGTCGGCGCCACCGTCGAGTCGGGTCCGAGCGCAGACATCAGGCCGGGGAACGCGCTGCCTATGAGGAACATCCCTACCGGCACCGTCGTCCACAACGTCGAGCTCCGTCCCGGCAAGGGCGGCCAGCTCGCGCGGAGCGCCGGCGCCGGCGTCCAGCTCGTCGCGAAGGACGAGGGGTACGGCGTGCTCCGCCTGCCGTCGGGCGAGATGCGGCGCGTTCCGCTCGGCTGCCGCGCCACGGTGGGACAGGTGGGGAACGTCGACCACGAGAACGTCTCCGGAGGCAAGGCCGGCCGCAGCCGCTGGCGCGGCAAGCGACCGTCGGTGCGCGGCGTGGCGATGAACCCGGTCGACCACCCGCACGGCGGCGGCGAGGGCAAGCAGAAAGGCAAGCATCCGACGACGCCCTGGGGCGTGCCGACGCTGGGCAAGCGCACGCGGCGCAAGCACAAGGCGTCCGACAAGCTGATCGTTCGCGCCCGCAGGCGCGGCAAGGAAGGAAGGCGCTAGGTGAGCCGGAGCTCGAAGAAGGGGCCCTTCGTCGAGGGGCGGCTGATGGGACGGGTCGAGCAGATGAACGCTTCCGGTGAGAAGCGGATGATCCGGACCTGGTCCCGCGCCTCGACGATCTTCCCCGAGATGGTCGGGCACACGATCGCCGTCTACGACGGCCGCAAGCACGTCCCGGTGTTCATTACCGAGCAGATGGTCGGGCACAAGCTCGGCGAGTTCGCTCCCACCCGGACGTTCCGCGGCCATGCAGGCGACAGGCAGACACAGGTGAAGCGGAGGTAATGGCCGTCACGGAAAACACCCGTCCCGCGGTGCGGGCGGTGGCGAAGTGGGTTCGCATCTCGCCGCGCAAGGCCCGGCTCGTCACGGAGCACATCCGTGGTCGCACCGTGCCCGAGGCGCGCACGATCCTCGCGTTCACGCCGCGGGCGGCCGCGCGTGAGGTCGAGAAGGTGCTGCGGTCGGCCGTCGCCAACGCCGAGGCCAACCACGGCCTCGTCGGCGACGAGCTCGTCGTCGACACGGCGATCGTCGACGAGGGCGTGACGCTGAAGCGCTGGCGCCCGCAGGCGCGCGGACGCGCTCACCGGATCCGGAAGCACACCTGTCACATCACGATTCGGTTGATCCCGCTGACCGACGTAGCGCCGCTGGCACGGCCTGCTCCTCCGGAGCCCGAGCCCGAGGTGGTCGATGAGACACCCACCACCGAGGCCGAGGAAGTCAACGAAGTGGGGGAGGCACCCGAGGAGGAGTCTGTTCCCGAGGAAGAGCAGCAGGAAGAGAAGCCCAAGAGAACACGCCGTCGCCGCCAGAAGGCCGAGCCCGAGGCCGACGCCGCGGCGGAAGAGCCGGAAAAACCGGAAGGAGAGAGCTAGTGGGTCAGAAGGTTCATCCCGGCGGGATGCGCGTCGGCGTCATCCACGACTGGAAGTCGAACTGGTACACGGGTAAGAAGGACTTCCCCGCGTACGTTCTCGAGGACGTCCGGATCCGGGAGCACATCTACAACAAGCTCTCGCATGCCGGCCTGTCGGACATCCTGATCCGCAAGGACAAGCAGCGGATCACGGTCGACATCTACACCGCCCGCCCGGGCATCGTGATCGGCAAGTCCGGCGTCGAGGTCGACGCGCTCCGGCGAGAGCTGCACGACCTCACCGGCAAGAACGTCCACATCAACATCAACGAGATCAAGCGCCCCGAGCTCGACGCCAAGCTCGTCGCGCAGTCGATCGCCGAGCAGCTCGAGAACCGCGTGAGCTTCCGGCGAGCGATGAAGCGCGCGCTGGCGTCGGCGATCCGGTCGGGCGCCCAGGGGATCAAGATCACCTGCGGCGGACGGCTGGGCGGCACGGAGATGAGCCGGTCCGAGACCTACTCCGAGGGCCGCGTGCCGCTGCACACGATCCGCGCCGACATCGACTACGGCTTCACGGAGGCGAAGACGACGTTCGGCCGTATCGGCGTCAAGGTCTGGATCAACAAGGGCGAGATCATGCCCGAGGGCTACGAGGGCGTCACCCGCGGCGACGGACGGCTCGGCGACCAGGATGCGCGCCGCCGTCTCGGCGGTGCAACCGAGGGTCTGGGCGCCTCGCGCGAGGCCGGCCGCGGGCGGGGCGGCGACCGCGAGG
>JBKPNC010000058.1:0-13873 GCA_046732435.1 Actinomycetota bacterium | reverse complement strand
CACTCCAGCAGCGTGCGACTCGACCGCGATCTTCGAGCGGTAGCCGGGCTCGCGCGCGACCGCGCGGATCTCGACCAGACCGTCGGCGATCTCGGGCACCTCGAGCTCGAACAGCGTCCGGATCAGCTCCGGGTCGCGGCGGGACAGGATCACCTGCGGCCCCTTGGTGCCGGACCGAACCTCGGTGATCACGGCCTTGATGCGGCTGCCCTGCTCGTAGCGCTCGCCGTCGACCTGCTCGGACCGGGGCAGGAGCGCCTCGACCTTGCCCAGGTCGACGAGCACGTTGTTCCGGTCGCCGGCCTGCTGCACGATGCCCGTCACGACCTCGCCGACACGGTCGACGTACTCCTCGTACATCATCTCCCGCTCGGCCTCGCGGATGCGCTGCAGGATCACCTGCTTCGCCGTCTGTGCGGCGATGCGCCCAAAGTCGTCGGGCGTCACGTCGGCGCGCTTCACCTGCTCCGGGGGGACATCGGACCAGTCGATCTGCAGGTCGTCGTCGTTGATGAGCGTGTGCGAGCGCTCGCCGTTCTCGGCCTCCGCCCGCTCCAGCTCCTGGATCGCACGCTCCCGCGCCTCCTCGATCAGGCGCTCCTCGACGTCGGGCGGAAGCTCGATCGAGAACACGCGGAAATCGCCGTTGTCGTCGAGTTGAACCATGGCGTGCCTGGACGCGCCTGGCGTCTTCTTGTACGCAGCGAGCAGCGCGTCCTCGAGCGCGGTCACCAGCGTGCCGCTCTCGATTCCCTTCTCCCGCTCGATGTCTCGAACCGCTTCGAGGATCTCCTGGCTCATGTCACTACCCCTCGTCAATCAGATTCGCCCGCACGATCTGCTCGTACGGGATGTCCACCTTGCCATCCGTGCCGGTGGCGACGGTCACGGTGCGTTCTCCGGCCGCGACCAGCTCCCCGCGGAAGCGCCTCCGGCCGTCAATCTCGCCGGTCGTCCGCAGCGCGACCCGTCGGCCTTCCACGCGCGAGAAGTGCGCGACCTTCCGGAGCGGGCGCTCGGCACCCGGCGAGGAGACGTCGACGGCGTACTCGCGCAGGTACGGCCGGAGCAGGTCCGTGACCCGCTCGCAGAGCCGGTGGTCGACCCCGGCCGGGTGGTCGACGTAGACCGTGAAGCGGTCGGGACCGTTCATCTCGACCGCCAGCACGTCGACCCCGGGGAGCCCGGACTCGACGGTCTGGCCGACCTCGCGATACAACTGTTTCTCCTTGTCGTGAATGCTCGCCATCTGTCCCTCTTCACGAAAAAGGGCGCCCGCAGCGCCCATTTCTCCAGACGGTGAAATGTGCCGGATTCAGTGTAGCAACGCCAAAACGCGGGCAACCCGCAGCCCGCCGCGGCGCGCTCAGGCACGGGGAGGCTAGGGCATCCGCTGGATGACGCCCCGCATCTCGTCGGCGGTGAACGCCCGCATCGTCGTCGTCCGCAGGTTGCCCGCGCCGGCCAGCGCGAGCAGCGCCGCGGACACGGACTCGTCGTCCGGCGCCTCGAGGATCGCGACGACGTCGTGCGGCCCGATCGTCCAGTACGACTCCTCGAGCGTCACCCCCAGCTCCTGGAACTGTGTCCGCACGGCCTCGAAGCGATCGACGGTCTCCCTGGCGGACTTCACTCCCTGCTCGGTCCAGTTGAACAACGCGACGTACGTCGCCATCGCCCCTCCTTTAGTCGCTCGGAAGCCAGCCTTCGCGGTATCGCGTCGGCTTGGCCGGCCCGAACCGGGCGTATGCCCGCTCCGGCTCCATCGTCTCCTGCTCGACCCCGGCGCCGTGGCGAACCGCCGCCTCGTCGACCGTGTATCCGCCCCAGTCCGGCCCGGTCGAGCGATCGCGTGCGCCGACGGCCACGACGACGCACGGGCCGTCTCCCGCGCCGATGATCGTATGTTCCGTCTTCGGAGGGCAGTGCACCAGGTCCCACTGCCGAAGCGGCCGCTCCTTTCCCTCCACCAGCAGCAGCGCCTCGCCCCAGATCACGAGGAAGTCCTCCTGGTCGGCCTCCCAGTGGTACATCGACATCGGCTCGCCGGGCCGGAGGACCTGGACGTTGATCCCGAGCTGCGAGAAGTCGGGCTGGTGGCCCTCGAGCCCTTCGAACTCACAGTAGAAGCCGCGACCCTCGCGCTCGTACCACGGTGCCTCGCGCGCGTTGAGCACGAACCAGCCCTTGCCCGTCGGCACGAGCCCGTGCTCGGTCGGCTTCAGCGGCGACTCGTCGAGCACCGCGGGAGTATGTCGGAGCCCTACCGGCTCGTGACGGCGCCGGCAATACGCTCGAGCTCGTCCGCGACGTCCTCGGCCGGCAGGCGCGCGTCGATCTCCGCCGTCGCCCCGGCGCGAAGGAGCGGCTCGACGGTGGCCAGGTGGTCCAGGATCAGCTTCCGCTCCGTGTCGGTCTTTCCGTACGGGTTCGTCCTGCGGGCGGCCACGCGCCCGAGAATTACATCGGCGGGGGCGCTCAGGAGCACGACGGCGTCGAACCGGGGGTAGAACGTTCCCTGGTTCGAGACGCAGCCCGAGACGAACAACGTGCCGTCGTCGTGGCCGTCCAGCAGCCCGTCGATCCGCTCCTCCCGCCACCTTCGATCCGGGCCGGAGCCTTCGGACGCCGGACCCTCCTCGGTCCAGCCGCCGTAGTCCGTGTCGACGACCCGATGCCCCCTGCGGGCGAGCTCGGCCAGGGCGGTCGACTTTCCCGTCCCGGACATTCCGGTGACCAGTACCACGGTCATGCCGGGAGAGCCTAGAGCCTCTTGCGCAAGCTGACCTCCTCGAGTCCGCGCGTGTGAGCGGACTCTCGACGGTCGCCGTCAGGCTCGAATCCAGCCGATTCGTAGAGGTGCCGGGCCGCGACGGCCGTGGTCGTGACGTGCAGCTGAACGACCTGCCCGCCGCACGAGCGAACCCATCCCTCGACGTGGGATAGCAATCGCCGGCCAAGTCCTTCGCCTCGCGCTTCAGGTGCGACCCACATCGCGATGACGTGGAAGAGCAGTGGTTCGGTCTGGTCGCGGTAAGCGCCGACGATCCCCACCGGCCTCCGTTCGCGCCTGGCGATGAACGTGGCCATCGCGTCCCCGACCGCGTCCCCGCCTGCCCATTGCTTCCACTCCTCGTCGGAGTATGCGGCCTCTCGCTCGTGGGTGGACCCGAAGGACAGCGGATCGGCCTTCAGAGCGCGGAGCCGGAGGTCGCGCAGCACGCGCCAATCCCGGGACGTGACTCGCGTGATGACGGTCCTGTCCATGACGAGTCTCGTCAGATGTCGAGGACGATCGTCACGGGCCCGTCGTTGACGAGCTCCAGTTGCATTCGTGCGCCGAAGACACCGGTCTCGACCTGCGCACCGAGTTCGCGAAGCGCGTCGCAACAACGGTCGTACAGCGCTTCCGCCTGCTCGGGCGGCGCGGCCTCGCCGAAGCTCGGCCGGTTGCCCTTGCGCGTGTCGGCGAATCGTCAGAACCGTGCGCCGAGCGCGGCGTAGAGCTCGCCGTAATCCCAACTCACCCAAACGCCGACGACGAGGCCGTTCTCCACGTCGAAGACCTCGATCCCATGCATCGTGAAGCGTTCACCAGTCGGCTCGGCCACGCCAATCTTCGTCGTGAGCGGTCCCCGGTGCGTTCCGCTCGCACGCAGACGAAGGACAAACCGCGAATCGGCGGCAAACCAGTCGAGCACGTCGAAGCAGAGGTCAGGCGAGCCAGCGCGAAGCGCCTCGACAAGCGGCGGGATCGCTTCGGGGTCGAAGACCTCCTCGCCACCGTTTTCGATGCAGCCCCGGGCGTACACGCTGGCCGCATCGACGTCCTCGCCGTTCCACAGCGCCAGCATCCGGTCGAGCACCGGCGGGAGAGCGATCGGCGCGTCCCGTGTGGTCACAGGTCGAGGATAATCGTCACTGGGCCGTCGTTCACAAGATCGACCTGCATACGCGCGCCGAAGACGCCGGTCTCGACGCGGACGCCCTGCGCACGGAGCGCCCGACAGAAGTGCTCGTACAGCGGTTCGGCGACGTCGCGCCGAGCGGCGCCCGAAAAGTCCGGGCGAGTTCCCTTCTGACGTTTGCTATCGGCGATCAGCGTGAACTGACTGACGACGAGCGCCGCCCCGCCGACGTCGAGAAGCGAGCGGTCGAACCTCCCCTCCTCGTTCTCGAAGATGCGCAGGCGCGCGATCCGCCCTGCGAGCCGGTCGGCCTCCGGCTCGCCGTCGTCTCGGGACACGCCCAGAAGCACGCAGATCCCGGCGCCGACCTCGCCGACCGTCTCGCCGGCGACCGCGACACGCGCCCGCGCGACGCGCTGGACGACAGCGCGCAACTAGTCGCGGATCCGCAACCGGTAGCGCTCGCTATCCGGCCGCAGCGAGCTGGCGAGCTTGTAGTGACCGCGAGCCTCGTCCTTTCGCCCCAGGTTCTCGAGGCAGCGACCGAGGGCGTAGTGGGCGTAGTCGTCGGTCGGGGCGATGTCGAGAATGGCCCGGAACTCCGACTCGGCCTCGACGTAGCGGCGGATGCGGAAGTAAGCGATGCCGAGCGCCTCCCGGATCGACGCCTTCCCCGGCTCGCGCTTCTTCGCCTTCTCCAGCGGCACGGTGGCCTGTGCGGCCATCCCCCGTCGGAGGTGGTCGCGTCCCTGTTGGAAGAGGTCGTAGGTCGTCTCGCTCATCGCGGCAGGTAGGGAAAATTCGCCACCATCAAGTCTTCCGGACGCGTCAAGTCGCGCGTCGGGCGAACGCGAACCGCGGCGACGCGCAGTCCCGAACCGATCGCCCGCTGGTATGCGTCCTTGAGCTCGTAGGGCGGGCCGGGGAGATCGTCGAGAAACGGGGCCAGCTCGGGTCCAAGCAGCCAGAGCGGCGACGACGTGAGCGCGAGCGCCGGATCGGCGTCGACGAGCGTCTCCACGAGACCGTCGGCGGTACGGACGCCCGGTCGCGATGCCGCCCGCCCGGCGCGCGGGCGGACTGCGAGTGCTCCCGCGGTCCCCGCCGCGACCGCCGCCTCCGCGAACCGCCCGACGTCTCCGGGGGAGAAGACCGTGTCGGCGGCCACGACGACGAACGGTGGTGCGACGCCGGCGACCATCGCGCGCCGGACCGCATCCGCCGAGCCGTGCGCCTCGGGTTGGCGAACGAATCGCACGTCGGTGCCGAACGCGGTTCCGTCACCCGCGACCGCCATCACCTGCTCGGCCAGGTGCCCGACCACGATCGTCACCGGCCCGAGGGCGGCCCGCCCGAGCTCCCGCAGCAGCACCGCGAGCACGGGCCGGCCGTCGATCGGCAGCACGGGTTTTGCCCAGCGCTCGGTAATCGGACGCAGCCGCCGTCCCTCGCCCGCGGCCATGACGACGACCTCCATGCCGCGTGTTAGCGGAAGCCGAGCGACCGGAGTGAGAGAAGGCCGCGGGCACGCTCGCCCGTCGTCAGCCGGCGCCGGACCTCTCCAAGCACGCTGCGAAGCTCGCGCCGCGCCCGCCACGCCTCCAGCTTGGCCGCGCCGAGCGGCGCGAAGCGGGCCGCGGTTGCCGCGTCGACGAACCGCCGGGCGCTGACGCCGAACTGCTCGTCGAGCGTCTCGCCCACCTCGGACAGCGTCGCGCCGGGCACCGGCTCCAGCCGCTGGTCCCGGAGGAAGTCGACCAGCTCCTGCCGGCAGGCGCGGGCGATGCGCCGCGGGTCGCGCGACGCGTAGCGCGATCGGCGTAGCACGAGCTTCGCGGCCGCGATGGCCGCCGCCGCGCCGAGCGCGACCAGCACGAGCACGAGCAGGAGGCTCGGGCCGTTCCTCCGCAGAGCGCTCGCGCCGCCATGTCGGCCGGCGCCGCCGGATCCTCCGATATGCGGGCCGCCGAGGCGCTCACCCCGCGCGATCCGCTTCTGGATCTGCGCCGCCGACTGATGGAGCGCCGGCGCCAGCTGTTTCGCCGCGTTCCTGGCGTCGAAGCTCAACGATGCCGCCGTGTACGAGGACGCCAGCGAGCCGCGGGTCGGGGTCGGATCGAACGGCAGCCAGCCGTAGCCGTCGAACCAGACCTCGACCCAGGCATGCGCGTCGTGGTCGGTCACGGTCCAGGTTTTGCTTCCCGTGTCGTACGTCCCGCTCGTGAAGCCCTCGGCGACGCGGGCGGGGATGCCAAGGAAGCGCAACATCAGCGCCATCGCCCCCGCGAAGTGCTGGCAGTACCCCGCCTTCGAGGTGGTGACGAAGTACGCCAGCGGCGGAACGCCCGCCGGCGGTTGCGGCGGCTGCTCGTCGTACGCGAAGCCGCCCGCCGATCGAAGCCAGACCTCGAGGGCCACGGCGGCGTCGTACGGCGTGCGGCTGGTCGCGGAAAGCGCGCGCGCCTGTTGCCAGAGCGGCCGGTAGTCGGCGAGCCCGGGGTTCGCGGCGAGCGCCGCAGCCACCCGCGCCGACCGGCCTCGCGCGTGGAAGATCGGCATCCGCGACCCGTCAACGGCGAGATCGTTCGCGACGACGTCGGCCGGATAGCGGGCCCGCGACCGCAGCAGCTGGGTGGCCGTCGGGTTCGGCTCGTAGCTCCAGGCCGCATAGCGCTCTCCTCGCCTGGTCCTCCCGAACAGCGTCGCGACGCCCCCGTCGTTGTACGAGACGTCCGTGCGTGAGGTCTCGAAGGCGACGGGCACGCTTGCGCCGATCAGGTGATCGTCTTCGAGGGCCTCGACCTCGATCGTCTGGTGGATCCAGTTCTTGCGTTGCGACGCGGTCTTCGGGTACGAGGGCCCGACCGCCACCATCGTGAAGCCGTGGTTTTCGGGCCGATCCGGCAGGCTCCGAAGCTCCTGGACCCACCTCGCTCCGTCGAAGGCGTCGAGCACCGTCGCGCGCCAGTAGAGCGAGCGCCCCGGCCCGGCGATCCGGAGCACGGGCGTCACCTTTTTGGGGAAGTGGATCCCGCCGTACTGCGCATCCCAGACGTAGGCGACGCTGACGGGCGCGTCCTCGGAATGGCGCGGATCCCAGTGTTGCCATCCGAGGAACGCGCTCTTTGCCACCGAGGGCGAGCTCGTCGCCGCCAGCGCGGCCAGGAGGACGGCGACACCGGCGACCATGGCCGGCCGCGCCGCGATCCGGCCTCCCGAGCGGAGGCCCGCGAAGAGCACGAGGACGACCGCGAGGACGAAGAACCCGAGCAGCAGGCCGTTTCGCGCCGGGATCAACGTGGCCGGCCAGGCCGTGCCCGCGGCGACGACGAGCGAGGCAAACGCCGCGCGCCGCGCTGCGATCGCGAACGCGAGCGCGAGGCAGAACGCGAACACCGCCACGACGAGCGCGCCGTGCATGCGGAAGTGCGCGGCCGGGTCGAAGGGGACGATGACGCCGTAGTAGTCGAGGACACCGTCCCAGAAGCGCCCCGGTATCCGGGTGTAGCCGCCCGGGTCGAGCGGCGAGAGCCCGAGCGCCCCGGGCAGCAGCAGCGCCGCGATCACGACCGCAAGCACGGCTCGCGCCCACCAGCGGCGGACGAGCGCCGGGAGCAGCGCGAGCCCGGCCGCGAGCAGTACTCGGCCGGCGCGGCGCGGGTCTTCGAGCTCGAGCCAGCCGAAGGCGATCAGCGCTGCTCCCGGCAGGTACAGGAGCGCGGTTCTAGCCATGGGCTTCCAGGGCGATCGGGGAACCGCTGAGCACCGTTTTGAGGTCGTCGCCTCGCCGCAGCACGGCGACCGCGACTCCGGCTGCCTGAAGGCGAAGCAGGACCGCGGCATCTGCCTGACCCCGCAGCCGCCCGGCAAAGCTCGCCGCGTCGACCCACACGACCGCGATGCCGGCATTGCCGACCGCGCGCTGCGCGAGCCGGCCGGCCAGCTGCGGCGTCAGAGCAGCCGTGACAAGGACGAGCTCCCGCGCGCGGGCGGCCGGGCCGACATCCTCACCCAGCAGCGCGGACACCGGCCGCGTCCCCCCGGGCTGGGCCGCGGCGAGCAGCTCCAGCGCGCGCCGCCAGTCGCCCTCGAGCGAATGGACCCGGTGAGTCTCGACCAGCGGGCCGTTCACCACCAGCGCCGCCCGCCGTCCGCGACGCAGATGCGTGCGCAGGAGCGAGCCGGCGGCCCGCACCTGGACGTCGAAGCTCGAGTCGGGCGGCGTCCCCGCGCTCGCGCACGCCGCGTCGAGGACGACGGCAACCTCGTCGCGGGGGGAGTCCTCGAGCTCCTTGACCATCAACTGCCCGCGGCGTGCGGTCGTGGGCCAGTGCACGCGCCGCAAGGACTCCCCCTGCGTGTACTCACGCACGCCGTGCACGTCGTACCCGACCGGGCGCCGAAGGAGGACCCGGCGACCCTGATGCGCGCCCGGCCCGCCTTCGGAGAAAAGCGTGTCGAGGTCCGCGATGCGCGGGAAGACGAGCACCGCCGCCGTGGCCGCCAGCTCGACGGAACGTCGCTGGAAGCCGAACGGGTCTTCTATCAGCAGCCGCGAGTCGGGGAACGCGTACCGGCCGCGCGGCAGGCCGCGAAGCACGTAGTGCGCGCCGAGTCGACCGCGGCGGCGCGCAAGCGGCGTCTCCCTCGGGCCGACCCGCTCGACCGTCTCGACGAGCGTCATCGACGCCGACGGCAGGCGCCGCTCGCACTCGAGCTGGACCTGGACGTCGACGTCGTCTCCCTCCCAGTGGTCGTGCGCACGCGTCCAGCGATGGAGGCGCACGGGGCGATCGGCAAGCCGGACGCAGGCCCAGGCAAGCGGCCCGAGGACCAGGAGCCCGATCGCCACCGGGTAGAGCGGCCGCGAGCCGAACGCCCAGGCGGCGACGTAGAGGGCGACGCCCAGCGCCAGGGCCGCCCTCCCCCGCGCGGTCATACCGGGACGGGCGTGCGCTCGAGCGCCTCGCGGACGAGGTCGGCCGCGGACAGCCCCACCGAGCGCGCCTCGGGCGCGACGAGCAGCCGGTGGGCGAGCACGGGCTCGGCGACGGCCTTGACGTCGTCCGGGACGAGGTACTCGCGCGCGTCGAGCAGCGCGCGGGCCTTCGCCACGCGCAGCAGCGCGATCCCCGAGCGCGGGCTGGCCCCGAGGTAGAGCCGCTCGTCCGCGCGCGTATGCCGAAGGAGGGCGACGACGTACCGGTTCAGGCTCTCCTCGACGTAGATCCGCTTCGCCGCCTCGACCACCTCGACGACCTCGGTCGCGGTGCACACGGCCTCGAGCCGGTCGAGCGGCGGCTCCGACGTCTGCTCGGTAAGCATCTCCGCCTCCTCGACGAGCGGCGGATAGCCGATCGAGAGCCGCATCGTGAACCGGTCGAGCTGCGCCTCCGGCAGCGGGTACGTGCCCTCGTACTCGATCGGGTTCTGGGTCGCCATGACCATGAAGGGCCGCGCGAGCTCGTACGTCGTTCCGTCGATCGTCACCTGGTTCTCCTGCATGCACTCGAGGAGCGCCGACTGCGTCTTCGGCGAGGCGCGGTTGATCTCGTCGACCAGCAGGAGGTTGGCGAACACCGGCCCCGGCCGGAACTCGAACTCGTTCGTCTGCTGGTTGAAGACGTTGACGCCGGTCACGTCGGACGGGAGCAGGTCCGGCGTGAACTGGATGCGGGAGAACGACGCGTCGAGCGAGCGGGCCAGCGCCTTGGCCAGCATCGTCTTCCCCACTCCCGGGAAGTCCTCGATGATCAGGTGGCCTTCGCTGAGCAGGCAGAGGACGCAGAGGCGCAGCTTCTCCTTCGGTGCATGGACGACGCGCGCGAGGTTCTCGGCGACCGCGTGTCCCGTCTGCGCCGCCGCCTCGACCTCCGGCTTTCGCTCAGCGGCCTCGTCCATCACGCTCCCCGAGTAGTCGCGCGACCTCGTCGAGCACCGTCGCCGCGATCGCGGCCTTCGGCGCCTTGCCGACCCGGCGCTCCCCTGTGCGCGAGACGAGCACGACCTCGTTGTCCGGGGAGTCGAAGCCGATGTCGTCCCCGCCGATGTCGTTGAAGACGACGAGGTCGGCCGACTTCGACTCCAGCATGGCGCGCTTGCGCTGCAGCCCGGCGTCACCGTGATCCGCGCCGAACGCGACCAGCACCTGGCCGTTCCGGCGCCGTCGGCCCAGCGACGCCAGGACGTCGTCCGTGGGCACGAGCTCGACGTTCCACGCGTGCTCGTCCTTCGACCGCTTTTCCGCCTGCGCGTCGGCCGGACGGTAGTCCGCGACGGCCGCGGCCATGAGGACGGCATCGGCGTCGGCGCGGGCGGTCGCCTCCCGGAGCATGTCGGCGGCGGTCGGTGTGTCGACAACCGCGACGCCGGCCGGCGGCGGGACGCTGAGGTTCGCGGCCAGGAGCGTCACGTCCGCACCGCGGCGGCGCGCTTCCGCGGCAAGCGCGACGCCCATCCGTCCGGACGAGCGGTTGCCGACGAACCGCACCGAGTCGAGCGGCTCGCGCGTGCCGCCGGCGCTGACGAGGACTCGTCGACCGGCGAGCGCGCCCGGTGCGAGCAGCTCCCGGACGCGGGACAGAATCGCCGCCGGCTCGGTCATCCGCCCGACGCCGTGCTCGCCCTCGGCCAGCTCGCCTTCCGCGGGGCCGATCACCTCCACTCCGCGCTCGCGCAGAATCGCGACGTTCGCCTGCGTCGCCGGATTTGCCCACATGCGCGCATTCATGGCCGGAGCGACGAGCAGCGGCCCGTCGTGCGCCAGGACGGCCTCGGTCAGGACGTTGTCCGCTAGCCCGTGCGCAAGCTTGGCGAGCGTGTTCGCCGAGAGCGGCGCGACCACGACCAGCTCGGCCCGCTGCAGATGCGGATACGGGTCACCGTCGTCCCTCCGCCGCGCGAGCGCGTCGAAGGTTCCCCTCGTGACGAACCGCTCCGCGCCGGGCGTCAGCAGCGGAATCACCTTGTGACCGTCCTTGACGAGCAACCGCACAAGCTCGCACGCCTTGTAGGCGGCGATGCCGCCGGTCACGCCGACGATCACCCGGGCCACAGCCTCATTCTGCCTGCACAGAGCGCCAGGAGCGAAACGGCGCTCTGATCGAAAGCGGTTTGATCTTTCTTCGGCGGAGGCGGGCTATGCCCGCCGCAGCCTAGCTCCGGTCGCCTTCGGCTCGGTCGCTCGAAGTTGATCGCGCCGATTAAGGGAAGCGCGCGGGCGCTACCGCCGCGTCAGCTCCTGTACTCGTACCGAATTTTTCCCTGAGCGATTTCCTCGAGCGACATCGTCAGGTAGTTCTTCGAGCGCGATTCCACGAGCGGCGGCGGGAAGTCGTCGAACGTGCCCTCGCCGAGCTGCTGGTGGTAGTTGTTGATCTGGCGGGCCCGCTTCGCCGCGACGATCACGAGCGCGTAGCGCGTGTCGACGTGCGGCGTGAGCTCATCGATGCGTGGTTGGATCATGAACGAGTGATGCTACCTGCGGCTGCGAGAGCGCCGCGGAGAATGCCCCCGACCTCGTCGACGGCGCGGTCGAGATCGTCGTTGAGGACGACGTGGTCGAATTCCGGAGCCTGGAGCCGCTGGCGCTTCGCGAGCTCGACGCGCTCGCCGATCTCCCCGGTGCTCTCGGTCGCTCGCTCGCGCAGGCGACGCTCGAGCTCCTCCGGCGGTGCGTCGATGAAGACGGTCAGCGTCCCGGGCATCGTCTGCCGCACGTGCAGGGCCCCTCGCGTCTCGAGCTCGAGGACGGGAACCCGGCCCTCGTCCCGGATTCGTTCAAGCTCGCTGAGCAGCGTGCCGTAGCGGTGGCCGGAGACATAGTCGACGTGCTCGAGGAACTCACCCGCCTCGACGCGGCGCGTGAAGCTGTCCTCGCTAAGGAAGTAGTACTCGCGCCCGTCCTGCTCGCCGGGGCGCCGCGGACGAGTGGTGGCGGACACCGCCAAGTCGAGCTCCGGCGTGCGCTCGGCCACCAGCTTGGCGATCGTCGACTTCCCGGCCCCGGATGGCCCGGTGATCACGACAACAGGCTTGCGCGCCAAGCGCGAAAGCCTAGAGGCTGTCAAGGGCGCGCATCGCCGGTTCGCGCCCCGCGCGGACCTAGCGGTCGAAGAGCGCGATCAGCTCGGCCCGCTGGCGCTCGGACAGCCCCCCCACCGTCTTCGACTGGCTGATCCGGCACTGGTTCAGGAACCGCGCAGCCTTCACGCGCCCGAACTTCGGCACCGCCATCAGCATGTCGAACACCTTCGCGGTAGAGACGAACTCGGGCGGATCGGCGAGGATCTCCTCGATCCGACGGTGCCCGTCCTTCAGGTCCTTCTTCAGCTTGGCTCGCTTGACGCGAATGTTGTTGGCCCGCTTCAGCGCCTCCATCCGCTGGTCGAGCGACCGTTCGGGCGCGTGAGCCTGCGTCTTCGTGAGCACCATTGAGCGGGTGAGGATAGCAGGTTGGCCGCGCCGGTCAAACGCGCTCGTTTGTGCCGATTTGCAGGGTGTTTTCTGATTTGAAACTCTCAAGCCCGGGTTGAGGGTCGACTCGATCCGCCCGGCTCGCGGCGAGGGCGGCCTGGAATTCGCTCCGGAGGCGCGCGGGGAGGCCCGGATCGGCGAAGAGGGCGGTCCCTACCGCGACGTCGGTCGCCCCGGCCGCGACGAACTCGAGCGCGTCGCGCCCGTTGCGGATGCCGCCCATGCCGATGATGGGCAGCGCGGTCGCGCGCCGGCAGGCGTAAACGCACGCCAGCGCGATCGGTTTCAGCGCCGGGCCCGACAGGCCACCCGTCCCCGACGCCAGTTTCGGCTGCAGCCGTTCGTCGAAAGCGAGGCCCCGGATCGTGTTGACGACCGAGAGGCCGTCCGCGCCCGCGGCCTCGACGGCGCGCGCCGACTCCGCGATGTCCTGTGTCGCCGGCGACAGCTTCGCGTAGAGCGGCAGCTCGGTCGCCTCCCGGCAGGCGGCGACGATCTCGGCCGCCGTCTCAGGCGCCTCTTCGACGTTGGGGCACGAGAGATTCAGCTCGACGGCCGCGACGTCCTCGACCGGGAGGCGGGCACACGTCTCGGCGTACTCGGCGGCCGAGAAGCCGCCGACGGAGATCCAGATCGGGACGCCGAGCTCGAGCAGGCGAGGCAGGTGATCGGCGAGGAAGCGGTCGCGACCGGGGTTCGCCAGGCCGATCGCGTTCAGCATCCCCACGTCGGTCTCGGCGATGCGCACGGGCGCGTTCCCGCCGCGAGGCAGCGGCGTGACCGTCTTCGTGACGAACACGTCCAGCGAGCGCGCGACGGCCGGCGCGGCGAGCGCGTCGAGGCAGCCGGAGGCGTTCAGGACGCGCACAGCACCGGACCTTCGACACAGAGGCGCTTCCATTCGCCGTCCATCTCGACCGCGCAGCCGTAGCAGGCGCCGAACCCGCAGGCCATCGGCGCCTCCCACGCGAGCTGGGCCGACGGCGCGAGCCGTGCGATCGCCCGCAGCATCGGCTCCGGCCCGCAGGCGAGCACCTCGTCTCCCGGTGCGACGAGCTCGGTGACGAGCCGCGGCTCGACGACGACCTCGGCGCCGGGCAGGAGCGCCGCCACCTCGGCGTGGCGATGGGTCCGGAAGCCGAGGGCGGCGCGGGGCCGGCGCAGCACGTCCGAGAGATAGGGCAGCGGCGCGATCCCGATTCCGCCGCCGACGAGGAGCGGGCGCGAGACGTCGAGCCGGAAGCCGTTCCCGAGCGGGCCGAGCACGCCGATCCGGTCGCCGCGTTCGAGTGCCGCGAGCGCGGCCGTCCCCGGGCCGATCGGGTCGATGAGGAAGGCGAGCTCGCCGGGCGGCGCGAGGCAGAGGCTCATCGGCCGCGGGAGCACCCGCCCTGGGGCCTCGAGCATGAAGAACTGCCCCGGGCTGCCTGCCTCGAGTCTGCCTCGCCGGAAGCGAAGCAGCGTGTACGGCCCGACGGCGTCGGCGCCGA
>JBKPNC010000057.1:0-12130 GCA_046732435.1 Actinomycetota bacterium | reverse complement strand
CCGCTGACCACGTTGCAGGGGAATGTCGCGTACCTCGCGCGCCACGGCGCCAGCGCGGAGATCATCGCCGAGCTCGAGCAGGACGCAGCGCGGCTGTCCCGCCTCGCCGGCGATCTCCTCGTTCTGTCGCGCGAGGAGTCGGCCGACCCTCCCGCCGAGGACGTGCGCCTGGACGAGCTGGCGCGCGCGACGGCCGCCGGGGACAGGGCCGTCGACCCGGTCGCGCCGACCCCGGTGCTCGTTCGCGGCGACCGGGCCGCGCTCGAGCGGGCGCTGACGAACCTCGTCGAGAACGCGCGCCGGTACGGGCCGGCCGGCGGGAAGGTCACCGTCGCCGCGGAGCAGGCCGACGGTGTCGCCCGGCTGATCGTCACTGACGAGGGCCGGGGACTCCAGCCGTACGAGGCCGAGCGTGCGTTCGAGCGCTTCTGGCGAGGGCAGCCCGGCGCCGGCTCCGGGCTCGGCCTGGCCATCGTCCGCGCGACGGCAGAACGCCACGGCGGCCGGGCGTTCGCCGTCGGCTCGCAGTTCACGATCGAGCTGCCCGCTCTCAGAGATGTCTCAAGCTCCGGGGGTACAAGGAACGGCGAACAACCCGTGAAAGGATCGCCGTGAGCTTCCTGCGCACCCTCTCGACACGCCGTCTGCTCCTTCTCCTCGCCGCGGTCGTCATCGTCGCCGTCGGCGCCGGCGCGATCGCCATGGCCGCGACCGGGGGCAGCGGCCCGACACCCCCGCCGAAGCCGCTCGACCAGGCGATTCACGACGCGCTCGGCGCGCCCGAGCCCGCAGGGATCACCGCGCGGATCAAGTTCACGAACCGGCTGTTCCCGTCCGGGGCGTTGCTCGGCGGCGTCGCCGATCCTCTGATGGCGGGGGCCTCCGGACGCCTTTGGGCCAACGAGAGCGGCGGGCGCCTCGAGCTGCAGTCGGACGCCGGCGACGCGCAGGTCGTCTGGAACGAGACGCAGGTCACGGTCTTCGACGCATCCAGGAACACCGTCTACAAGGCCACCTTGCCGCCGGAGCAGGAGAGCGAGCACCAGCAGGCTGTGCCGTCGCTCGACCAGATCGACAGGTTTCTCTCCGAGCTCGGCGCCAGGGTGACGATCTCGCCCGCCCAACCGGACAACGTCGGCGGACAGCCGGCCTATTCGGTGACGCTGTCGCCGAAGCACGACGGCGGACTGCTCGGGTCGGCGCAGCTCGCCTGGGACGCGGCACAGGGCGTCCCGCTTCGCGTCGCGATCTACGCGCAGGGAAGCTCCAGCCCGGTGCTCGAGCTCGAGGTGACCGACATCTCGTACGAGTCCGTTTCCGACTCCGACGTCCAGGTCTCACCCCCCGACAGCGCGAAGGTCGTCGAGCTCGGCACGCTGTCGCGTGACCACGGCGCCGGCGGCCGGTCGCAGGTAACCGGACTGGACGCCGTCCAGGCGGCGGCCGGGTTCACCGTCGCCGCGCCCGACACGCTCGTCGGCCTGCCGCGGCAGGACGTCCGGCTCGTCGGCGACTCCGAGTCGAAGTCGGTCGTCGTCGTCTACGGCCAGGGCCTCGGCGCCATCATCGTCGTCGAGCACAAGGCCGGGGACGCGCAGCCGGGCGGGCTGCTCTCGAGCCTCCCCTCGGTCGCGCTCGACGGCGTCTCCGGACACGAGCTCGCGACGCAGCTCGGGACGGTGATCACGTGGCAGCGCGACGGCGTCGCCTACGTGCTCGCCGGCTCCCTGCCGCCGGCCGCGGCCGAGGCGGCCGCGCGCGAGCTCGACAAGTGACGCCGGCTCCCGTCAACGCCCGCGGTCTCGTGAAGCGGTACGGCGACATTGTCGCCGTCGACGACGTCGATCTCGAGGTCGAGGCGGGGGATGTCTTCGGCTACCTCGGTCCGAACGGCGCCGGCAAGACGACGTCACTGCGGATGCTGCTCGGCCTGATCCGCCCGACGGCGGGGCGCATCGAGCTCTTCGGCCGCGATCCCCTCGTCGACGGCGCCCGCGCGCTGGACGGCGTCGCCGGCTTCGTCGAGGAGCCGCGCTTCTACCCGTACATGAGCGGCCGCCGCAACCTCCGGTTGCTCGCCGACTACGACGAGCCGTGCTCCCGCGCCCGGATCGAAGGGCTGCTGGAGCTCGTCGAGCTTCGCGACCGCGGCGACGATCGCGTCGGCGGCTACTCACACGGCATGCGCCAGCGGCTCGGGATCGCCGCCTCGCTGTTACGCGAGCCGCGCCTCCTCCTCCTCGACGAGCCGACCACCGGGCTCGATCCCGCCGGGATGCGGGACATGCGCGAGCTGGTCCAGCGTCTCGCGGGAGAGGGCATCACGGTGCTCCTCTCCAGCCATCTCCTCGCCGAGGTGGAGGAGCTCTGCAATCGCGTCGCGATCATCCGCAAGGGCCGGATCGTCTACCAGGGCTCGCTGGCAGAGCTGAAGCAGGCCGGCGGCCACGTCTGGCGGCTGCAGGCGACGGATCTCGAGCGCGCCCGCGCGATCCTCGCCACGCGCGGCGCCGGCGACGTCGCGGCCGTGGACGGAGAGCTTCGCTTCAGCGCCGCCGAGGATGCCGTCGCGGCCCTGACGGTCGCTCTCGGGCAGGCGGGCATCGGCATCACGCGGCTGACCGCCGAGGTCGCCACGCTCGAGGAGCTCTTCCTGGAGCTCACGGAAACGGAAGAGCACGACGCCGCGGGGCAGGTGGCCGCGTGACCACAGTCGCACGCGCGGAAGTACAGCCGGTCGCGGCGCGCCGCCCGTTCGGGTACGGCGTCGGCGCAACGCTCAGCGTGCTCACGTGGGAGCTGCGCAAGCTCGTCTGGCAGAAGCGCACATATCTCGGCTTCGGCGCCGCGGTGCTCGTGCCGCTCGCGTTCGTCATCGCGCTGGCCCTCAAGTCGGGCTCGCCGAACGACGTCGCGCTCGGCCGCTACGTGCGCGAGTCCGGTCTCGCGACGCCGTTCGTCGTGCTCGAGTTCCTGTCCATCTGGGGGCTGCCGCTGATCACGGCGCTCGTGGCCGGCGACATCGTCGCGGCCGAGAGCCACAACGGCACGCTGAAAACGATCCTCACCCGCTCTCGTGAGCGAGGGCAGATCTTCGCGGCGAAGGTGCTCGCCACGATCACGTACACCGCGACCGTCCTCCTCGCCATGGCCGCCGTGGCGCTCGTGGCCGCCTCGATCGAGTGGGGCTTCAAGCCGCTGACGTCGCTGTCGGGCACGCAGGTCTCGGCGATGCACGGCCTGGGACTTCTCGCGGCCACCCTGGGCGTCTACCTGCTCCCGCTGCTCGGCATCGCCGCGTTCGGCCTGTTCCTGTCCACGGTGACGCGGAACAGCGCCGCGGCGGTCGTCGCGACGCTGATGTACGCGCTGTTGATGCAGCTGCTCGGCGCGCTGCCCGGCACGGAGGTCATCCGCCCCTATCTCCTCGGCGAGCAGTTCATGGCCTGGCACGGGTTCCTGCGCGTGCCGATCGACTGGAAGCCGATCGTGCGCGACTTCTGGGTCTGCGCGCTCTACATCTCGATCCCGCTCTTCGCGGCCTACCTCGTCTTCCTGCGCCGCGACGTCGCGGACTAACTCACAGCCGTTTCTCAGCCCGCCTCGCTACCGTCCTCGACATGGACGAACGCCTCACCCGCCGCGGCACGCTCGTCAGGCTGGGCGGCCTCGCCGGCGCAGTCCTCGCCGGCGGTGCATGGAGGGCGCGGGAGGCGGGGGACGCGGCAGGCGCAGGCCCCGCAGGCGTCGCGTCGGGCGCGCTCTCGTGCGTGCTCGCCCCCGAGCAGACCGAGGGTCCCTACTACATCGCGGGAGAGCGTCTCCGCCGCAACATCACCGCCGGCCGGCCAGGCTCGCCGCTCACGCTCCACCTCACGGTCGTCGACGCGTCGACGTGCAGGCCGATCAGGGGCGCAGCCGTCGACATCTGGCACTGCGACGCGGGCGGCGTCTACTCCGGCTTCGGCCAGGGCTCGGGGCGGGCGTTCCTCCGCGGCGTCCAGCGCACGAACGCCGGCGGCGTGGCCACGTTCCAGACGATCTATCCCGGCTGGTATCCGGGCCGCACCGTCCACATCCACGTGAAGGTCCATGTCGGCGGAAACGTCGTCCACACGGGCCAGCTCTACTTCCGGGACGCGCTGACCGACGCCGTCTACCGGAAGCTGCCCTACCGGAAGCGCCCCGGCCGCACGACGCGGAACGCGAGCGACGCGATCTATCGCAACGGCGGCAAGCGCTCGCTGCTCAGCGTTCGCCGGCGTCGCGGCGGTGGGCACGTCGCCGCGATCACCATGGGCGTCGTCCGCAGCTGAATTAACAGGCGATTCACAGGAATGCCTGCGACGATGGGTCCATGCAGGCGTCCCGTACGGACCACCGCATCCTCGTCGTCGACGACGAGCCCTCCATCGTCGACGCGGTGTCGACCGCGCTGCGCTACGAGGGATACGAGGTCGAGAGCGCCGCCAGCGGTCGCGAGGCGATCGCTGCCGCGTCTCGGGTCGACCCGGATCTGATCGTCCTCGACTGGATGCTCCCCGATGTCGAGGGGATCGAGGTCGGGCGGCGGCTTCGCGCTCAGGGCTCAGAGGCGGCGGTGCTCTTCCTGACGGCCAAGGACGCGACCGAGCACAAGGTCGAGGCGCTTCGCGCCGGCGGCGACGACTACGTCACGAAGCCCTTCAGCCTCGCCGAGGTGGTCGCGCGCGTGCAGGCCATCCTCCGGCGGACGGCCGGCAACCTGCCCGGCGACGTGCTGCGCTTCGGCGACCTCGTCCTCGACGAGGGCCGGCACGAGGTTACGCGCGGCGATCAGCTCGTCCCGCTGACGGCGACGGAGTTCTCGCTCCTCCGCTACTTCATGCTCAACCCGCGTCGCGTGCTCTCGAAGGCGCAGATCCTGCAGAACGTCTGGCGGTACGACTTCGGCGGCAACTCGAACGTCGTCGAGACGTACGTCAGCTACCTGCGCAAGAAGCTCGACGCGTCCGGCCCGCCGCTGATCCGGACGGTGCGCCAGGCGGGCTACATGCTCGAAGCGCCGAAGGGCTAGGTCGGCTGCGTGTCGCTGCGTTCGCGGCTGATTCTCGGGCTGCTCGTGCTGGCGGCCTTCGGGCTCATCGTCGCGGACTTCGCTACCTACGCTTCGCTCCGCTCGTTCCTCTACGACCGGACGGACAGCTCGCTTGACGCGGATCATCGCGAGGTCGAGCAAGCCATTGGCCATTCGGGGTCGTGCGAGGAGCTTCTGGGCGCAGTCGCGCCCGACATCTTCGTCCAGGGCCGCAAGGTCAACGGGACGGTGCTCTTTACCTGCCGCGCCAGGAAGCCCCCGTCGGGCCCCTTCGGCCCGGAGCAGGAGCTGCCGGCGCCCAAGCTCGCCGCCGCCAGCGTGATCGTGCAGCCCTCGGCCGTCGAGCATGCGCACTATTTCAATGCGGACGCCGTGAGCGGCGACACGGCGTATCGCGTCCGCGCGGCCTGGGAGCGCGAGCTCGGCTACGACCTGGTCGTCGCCACGCCGCTCAACGACCTCCAGAACACGCTGCACCGACTGCTGCTCATCGAGATCCTCGTCACCGCCGCCGTCCTCGGCGCCATCGCGCTGCTGGGCCTGTGGGTCGTCCGCCTCAGCCTTCGCCCGCTCGACTCGATCGGCCACACCGCCGCGGCGATCGCGGCCGGCGATCTCTCCCGCCGTGTCGAGCCGGCCAACGAGCGCACGGAGGTCGGCCGGCTCGGCCTCGCGCTTAACGCGATGCTCGGCCAGATCGAGAGCGCATTCAAGGCACGCGAGGCGTCCGAGCGCAAGCTCCGGCGGTTCGTCGCCGACGCGTCGCACGAGCTGCGCACGCCGCTCGCCGCCGTGCGGGCGTACGCGGAGCTGTTCACGCGCGGTGCCAGCCGGCGGCCGGACGATCTCGCTCGGGCGATGACGGGTATCGAGCGCGAGTCGGAGCGGATGAGCGTGCTCGTCGAGGATCTGCTGTTGCTCGCACGGCTCGACGAGGGACGTCCGCTGGCGCGCGAGCACGTCGAGCTGGAGCAGGTGGTCACCGAGGCCGTGGAGACGGCCGCCACCGTCGAGCCCGAGCGCGAGATCGAGCTCCACGCCGAGTCGGCCGCCGTGCTCGGCGACCGGGACCGGCTGCGCCAGATCGTCGACAACCTGCTCGCGAACGTCCGCGCTCACACACCGGCTGGCGCGCCGGTGCGGGTCAGTGTCGAGCGCCGCAACGGCAGCGCGGTCGTCGAGGTCGCGGATTCCGGCCCGGGCATGAGCGCAGAGGAGGCCGCGCACGTGTTCGAGCGCTTCTACCGGTCGGACGCGTCGCGCTCGCGGGCGTCGGGCGGCGTCGGCCTCGGCCTGTCGATCGTGGCCGCGGTCGCAGAGGCCCACGGCGGCTCGGTCTCCGCCCGCTCGGAGCCCGGCCACGGCTCCACGTTTCGGATTACCTTGCCGCTGGCCGGGGAATCCCAGCAGGACGGCAGTCGTTCGGGAGCGGCATGAATAGCAACAACATCACCGTGATAGGCAGGGGGAACGTCGGCGGCGGGCTGGCCCGTCTCTGGCAGCAGGCGGGCCACAGCGTGACCGCCCTCGGCCGCGACGGCGGCGATGCCTCCAATGCAGACGTCGTCGTGGTCGCCGTTCCTTCAGGGCAGATCGCCGATGCGCTCGGGAAGGTCTCCGGGCTCGACGGAAAGGTGGCGATCGACGCCATGAACGCGTTCGGCGGTCGCAACGAGCAGTTCGAGTCGCTCGCACACGAGGTCAAGTCGATCGTCGGCGGCCCGACCGCGAAGTCGTTCAACCTCAACTTCGCGGCGCTCTACGACGAGATCCCCGCACAGCGCGCCCGGCCGAGCAACCTGTATGCGGCCGAGGACGGCGCGCGCGACGTGGCCGAGCAGCTGATTCGCGACGCCGGCTACGACCCGGTCTACGTCGGCGGCCTCGAGGCGGCGCGCATGCTGGAGGAGCACATGAACCTCATCGGCGCCGTCGCGCAGGGCGGCCTCGGGCGGTTCTTCTACCGGATGGCGCCGCCCGGCGAGCTGTAGCGCCGTCGCGCGACGAGCCGGCCGTCGCGACAATAAACCCGTGAAGGTGAAGACGTTCGGCGACGTCGACGAGCGCAGCCTGCAGCAGCTCGAACGCTGCATGGCCGCCGGCGACGCCGACTACGGCGTGCTCTGCGCCGACCACCACCCCGGGTACTCGCAGCCGATCGGCGGCAGCGTCGCGTACGAGGGCTACGTCTCGCCGTCGGGTGTCGGCTACGACATCGGGTGCGGAAACAAGGCCGTCCGAACCGAGCTCACGCGCGCGGACCTCGACGACCTCGGCGCCGTCGAGAGCCTCATGGCCGAGATCACGCGACGGATCTCGTTCGGCATGGGCGTGCCGGCGCGGGAGCGGGTCGACCACCCCGTCCTCGACCGGATCCGCCGCGCCGACTTCGCGCCGCAGCGGCGGCTGGCGCAGCTGGCGGAGTCGCAGCTCGGCACCGTCGGCGCCGGCAACCACTACGTGAACCTGATGGAGGACGAGGGCGGACACGTCTGGGTGGGCGTGCACTTCGGGTCGCGCGGCTTCGGGCACAAGACGGCCTCCGGGTTCCTCGCGCTGGCCCAGGGGCTGCCGTTCGACGCGCGGGCGAGCGAGGGCGACATGGACTCGCCGCCGGTGCTGTTCGAGGCCGGATCGGAGCTGGGGGAGTCCTACGTCGCTGCGATGCAGCTCGCCGGCGAGTACGCGTACGCGGGCCGGGACGTCGTGGTGGACAAGGTGCTCGACATCCTCGGCGCCGACGCGATCCACGAGGTGCACAACCACCATAACTTCGCCTGGCGCGAGGAGCACTACGGCCGCTCCTACTGGGTGATCCGCAAGGGCTGCACTCCGGCCCGGCCGGGGCAGGAGTCCTTCGTGGGCGGATCGATGGGCGACGAGTCCGTGATCCTCGAGGGCGTGGCCGGCACCGAGGCAGAGGAGACGCTCTTCTCGACGGTGCACGGCGCCGGCCGGGTGATGAGCCGCTCGCAGGCCGCGGGGCGCGTCCGGCGCATGGCCGTCTACGAGTGTTCGAACCGGGACTGCGGCTTCAGCGTCCCCGCCAAGGGCTATGCCGGGCAGACCTGCCCACGGCATCCGCAGACGCGTATGGCCAAGCGCCGCGCCGAGCGGGTCGTTCGGGCCGGCGTCGTCGACTGGCCGGCCGTGCAGGCACGTCTGCGCGACCAAGGCATCGTCCTGGTCGGCGGCGGCGCGGACGAGGCGCCGGAGGTCTACAAGCGCCTCCCGGACGTCCTCGCCGCCCACGCCGGGTCGATTCGCGTCAAGCACACCCTGCGCCCGCTCGGCGTGGCCATGGCCGGCCGCGACGTCTACGACCCGTTCAAGGATTGAGGGCGATGCGGTCGGTCACAGGCGTCGGGCGCTGGAGCACGCGCCACCCGTGGCGGGCGGTCGCTGCCTGGCTCGCATTCGTCGCCGTCGCCGTGGCCTTCGGGATCGCGACCGGGACGGAGTCGCTCGAGAACGGGGCGGTCGGCGAGTCGGCGCGCGGCTACTCGATGCTCGACGCGAAGCAGCTCTGGCCGGCGCCGCGCGAGATCGCCTACCTGCACAGCGCAGCGCTGCGCGTCGGTCGCCCGGCGTTTCGCGCGGCGATCCGGGACGTCGTGCGCAGCCTCGGCACCGAGGACGTCCAGGTGACGAGTCCGTTCTCGCCGGGAGGCGGCCGGCTCGTCTCGCAGGACGGCCACTCCGCGCTCGTCGTCGCGACGCTCGGCTACGTCGACGCCTCGGCGGTGCGCGCCGCGATCCTCTCCTCCGCCCCGCGGCACCCGGCGATCACGATCGAGGAGACGGGCGACATCACCGCCAGCGACGCGCGCGACCACGCCGTCGACAGCGACCTGCACCGCGCCGAGCTTCTCTCGGTGCCGGTGACGCTGATCGTGCTCCTGTTCGCGTTCGGCGCCCTCGTGGCGGCTCTCGTGCCGGTCCTCCTGGCGTTGACGGCGGTCCTGGCGACATTCGGGCTCGTCGGTCCGCTCAGCCAGGCGTTCCCCGTCCAGGACGCGGTCAAGACCGTGATCCTCCTGCTCGGGATGGCGGTCGGCGTCGACTACGCCCTCTTCTACGTGATCCGCTCGCGGGAGGAGCGGCGCCGCGCGCGCACCTCCCACGAGGCGCTCGAGACGACCGCCCGCACGTCGGGGCGGACCGTGATCGTCTCCGGGACGCCGGTCGCGATCGCGATGGCCGGCATGTTCTTCATCGGCGCAAAGTTCTTCAACAGCCTGGCAGCCGCGACGATCGCGGTCGTCGCCTGCGCCGTCGTCGGCTCCGTGACGGTCCTCCCGGCGGTGCTCGAGCTGCTCGGGCCGCGGATCGACCGCGGCCGGATCCCGTACCTGCCGCACCTGCGCACCGACACGTCCGCATCCAGGTTCTGGCCGGCCGTCGTCGATCGCGTGCTCCGCCGGCCGGTGCTATCGTGCGCGCTCGCGGCCGGCGCGCTCGTCGCTCTCGCCGTTCCCGCCCTGTCGCTGCACGTCGCAAAGCCGAGCGACGAGGCGCTCGCGCCGCAGAGCGTCCCGGCGTTGCGAGCCTTCGCCGACATCCGGCGCGACTTCCCTGGCGCCTCCGAGCCCGCGCGGGTCGTGGCGACGGTGCCTGCCGGCGACGAGCCCGCGCTGCAGCGCGAGATGGGCCGCCTCCGGCGCCTCGCCCTTGCGCGCGGGATCGCGCATTCACCGGCGGAGCTGACGACGAGCAGCGACGGCACCGGCGCCGCACTCAGCCTGCCGCTGACCGGCGCCGGCGACAACGGGGCCAGCCGGCGGGCGATCGCGATTCTGCGCGACCAGTTGGTGCCGCAGACGATCGGCCGGATCCCGCGGGCGACAACTGCGGTGACCGGAGAGACGGCGGAGGACGTCGATTTCACGCACCAGATGAGGCACGGGATGCCGTACGTGATCGGCTTCGTGCTCGCGCTGGCGTTCCTGTTGCTGCTCGTCGCCTTCCGCTCGATCGTCGTCCCGCTGAAGGCGATCGTGCTCAACCTCCTGTCCGTTGCCGCGGCGTACGGGGTGCTCGTCCTCGTCTTCCAGCACCACTGGGCGGAGCCGCTGCTCGGATTCACGTCGAACGGCTCCATCATCTCGTGGCTGCCGCTGTTCCTCTTCGTCATTCTCTTCGGGCTCTCGATGGACTACCACGTCTTCATCCTGAGCCGCGTGCGGGAGGCCGTGGACGGCGGCATGCGGACGGACGACGCCGTGCGCTACGGGATCACCGTGACGGCGGGCGTGGTCACGAGCGCCGCGCTCGTGATGGTGTGCGTGTTCGGGCTGTTCGGGACGCTGTCCTCGCTCGAGCTGAAGGAGGCAGGCGTCGGGCTCGCCGCCGCGGTGCTGATCGACGCCACCATCGTCCGGGCCGTGCTGCTCCCCGCGTCGATGAAGCTGCTCGGCGAGTGGAACTGGTACCTGCCGCGAATGCTCGAGCGCCTTCCCCGCGCCGGCATCGAGGCGCCCTCGGCGCGCGACCCGCTCTGAGACCTCTCCTGCCTAGGCATTGCCATGGCATAATGCGCGCCGTGCCCGGGTCGGTGTATACGGCAAGCGAGGCCGCAAGGGCCCTCGGCATCAGCCTCGACACGCTGCGGCGCTGGGATCGACAGGGCCGGATCACGGTCGAGCGGGACCGCGCGAACCGGCGCATCGTGTCCGCGGCGGAGATCGAGCGGCTGCGCGGCGAACAGCTTCACGGCATGAGCGCGCGCAACCGCTTTCCTGGCACGGTGCGATCGGTGCGGGTCGAGGGCCTGCTCGCGCAGGTGCAGATCGCCGTCCCCGGCCCGGTCGAGGTGACGGCGATCGTCACCGCCGACTCGGCCACGGAGCTCGGCCTCCGGCCCGGCAGCGCGGCGACCGCCGTCGTGAAGTCGACCTCGATCATGGTGGAGACGTGACCCGAACGAGAACCTTCGCGGTTGCGGTGCTGGCCCTTGCGCTCGCTCTCCCCGCTGGAAGCTCGGCCGGAGAGAGCGCCACGAGGATCACCGTCTTCGCCGCGGCGTCCCTTACGCAGGTGCTCCCCAGAATCGACAGGAGCCCGCGCTACAACTTCGCCGGCTCCGACCAGCTCGCGTTCCAGATCCAGCAGGGGGCGCCCGTCGACGTCTACGCCGCGGCCAGCCCCAGGTACAGCGAGCTCCTCTACCACAACGGGCTGCTTCGCAAGCCGGTCGTGTTCGCGACGAACAAGCTGATCGTGCTCGTGCCGCGCTCCAACCCGAGGCACATCCGCAGCGTCTACGACCTGCGCCGGAGCGGCGTGAAGATCGTCATCGGCGACAAGACCGTTCCGATCGGCTCGTACACCCGCCAGATTCTCGACGCGCTGGGCATCACGGGCGGCGTGATGAAGAACGTCGTCAGCCAGGCGACCGACGTGAAGGCGATCGTGAGTCAGGTCGCGCTCGGCCAGGCGGACGCCGGCTTCGTGTACGTCACAGACGCCCGCCCGGTCGCCTCGCGCACGAAGGGGATCGCGCTTCCGGGGTGGGCGCAGCCGCCGATCCGCTACGAGATCGGCGTCGTCAAGGCAAGCGGCCACCAGGCCGCGGCACGCGCGTTCATCCGGAAGGTGACGTCGAAGCGAGGACGCACGCTGCTGAGGAAGGCCGGCTTCGGCCTGCCGACGGCCCAGAAACCGAAGTCGAAGCGGGCGTGAGCCGCTACCTGTTCGGCCTCGTCGTGGCGTTCACCGCCGCGGTCGCGTTCGCGTTCTTGCTCCTCCCGATCGTCGCCGTCTTCCTGCAGGTGCCGATCGGCGACCTGTTCGCGCAGCTCGGGACGAGCGTGTTCAAGGATGCGCTCGTCGTCAGCGTCAAGACGAGCCTGATCGCCCACGCTCTCGTGCTCGCGTTCGGCACGCCCACCGCCTACCTGCTCGCCAGGCGTCGGTTTCCCGGCCGCGGCCTCGTCCTGACGCTGATCGAGCTTCCGCTCGTGCTGCCACCCGCCGTCGCCGGCGTGGGGTTGATCGCGGCGTTCGGCCGGTTCGGGCTGCTCGGCAACGAGCTGGACGCGCTCGGCATCCACC
>JBKPNC010000056.1:0-21424 GCA_046732435.1 Actinomycetota bacterium | reverse complement strand
GCCTGGAGCGCTACATCGCGACCGAGCGGCCGGTCGTCCTCGACCGCCGCGTCGAGCTGACCGGCATGCGGCGCGACGGGAGCGAGTTCCCCGTCGAGCTTGCCATCACCCGGATCGCGCTGCCGGGGGCCCCGACGTTCACGGCGTACCTCCGTGACATCACCGACCGCATCGAGGCCGAACGCGCGCTCCGTGCGTCGCGGGCCCGGCTCGTCGAGGTCGCCGACGCGGAGCGGCGGAGGATCCAGCGAAACCTCCACGACGGCGCGCAGCAGCGGTTGACCTCGGTGCTGCTCAGCCTGGGCCGGCTTCGCGAGGCGGACGGCAACCACGACCCGCGCCTCGACCTCGCCATCGACGAGCTCGCCGCCGGGCTCCAGGAGATCCGCCAGCTGGCGAGCGGCCTGCACCCGGCCGTGCTCTCAGAGCGCGGGCTCGCGGCGGCGCTCGACGCCCTGGCGCTTCGCGCCCCCGTGCCGGTCGAGCTGGAGGCGGTGCCCGACCAGCGGCTGTCGGAGCAGATCGAGGCGGCCGCGTACTTCGTCGTCGCCGAGGCCCTCGCCAACGTCCACAAACACGCGGGCGCGCGCCGGGTCGTCGTTCGCGCAACGGTCGAGAACGGAACGCTGGAGGTCGCTGTGGTCGACGACGGCGCCGGCGGCGCCGACGAGGAGGGCAGCGGGCTGCGCGGGCTGGCCGACCGGGTGGAGGCCCTGGGCGGGCGGCTGGCCCTCGACAGCCCGCCGAACGGCGGCACGCGGCTCGACGCCTCGATCCCCCTGGGTCCGTAGAGGGCGGGTGACCGCCGCGACCTGGCGGAAAACCGTCATCGACCGGAGGAGCGTGGCGGCGACGATAGGAGCATGCTCGAGCTCCGCCTGCGGTCTGGGACGGTGGTCTCCTTCGACGGACGCGTCCTGGAGGTCTTCGACGGTGCCGGCGGCAGCCACCGGTACCACGTGACCGGCCTGTCCGCGCCGCGGCTCGTCCAGGCCCCGGACGGAACCGCGCACATCGAGCTCGAGGAGCCACCGCTTTGCCTGCCGCTCGCGCGGAGCGAGAGTCCTGCATGCTCAAGGCTGATCGCTGCGATCGAACGCGCGCGCGCGGCGGACGACCCGCTCGGCTCCTGGTGACCCGTAGCGGCTAGCCGCCGCCCCGTCGGCGGGATGCCGTCCCGGATCGGCCGGGCGTCCCCCTCCCACCGCGGAAACGCGTTCCCGATCCTTGGCCGCAGACCTCGAACCAAGGAGACACACGATGTTCGCATCACGCAAACCCTCGACGCGCCTCGCCGGGTTCCTGGCCGCCGGCGCCTTGATTCTCGCCGGCATCGCCATGACCGCCTCATCGGCCACTGCAAGCTTCCCTGGGGTGAACGGCAAGATCGCGTTCAGCCGCTGCGAGGACGGCTACAACTGCACCGTCGGGACGATCTGGACGATGAACCCCGACGGCAGCGGCCAGGCACGGTTGTTCAGCGACCCGGGACACTGGGACGACGACCCGAGCTATTCCGCGGACGGGCATCGACTGGTGCTCCAGCGCTGCACGACAGGAGCCGCTGCCGATTGCGGCATCGCGGTCGTCGACGCCCGTGGGCATGGCCTGAAGCAGCTGACGCCGGGGTCCGGAATTCCCGGTGACGACCTTCCGAATTTCTCGCCGGACGGCACCCGGATTGTCTTCGAGCGGTTCGCGGCCGGCCCGGGAACGTTTCAGGTCTGGGTCATGGGCTCTGATGGATCGAACGCTCACGCGCTTACCAGCGGACCCGAGGCCAACGCCGGTCCGGAGTATTCGCCGGACGGGAAGCGCATCGTCTACTACCACAACTCGACAAAGTCGTCACAGGTCTGGGTGATGAACGCCGACGGGTCGAACCGGCACCCCGTCACCAGCCCGGTCGGACAGTACGACGTTCACCCGAGATTCTCGCCCGACGGAACGCGCATCGCGTTCGCCCGCTGTCCGGGGTCCGGCCCGTGCTCCATCTGGGTCGCCGGCGCGAACGGCGGAGGTGAGCACCAGGTGACGAACTCGCCGACGTCCGACGGAATCCCTGCCTTCTCCCCCGATGGAACCCGGATCATCTTTACGCGAAATATGCCGGGCGAAACCTCCTCGCTCTACGTCCAGGCGCTCTCCGGTGGCTCGGCGACGAAGCTGGGGAGCGGCGACGACTACAACGCGAGCTGGGGTCGAGTGCCGGCGCCCTCGATCGACTCGCCGCCCAAGGTCGCCGGTGTGGCGCAGGCCGGTCACGCTCTGACCGCGACCGCCGGCCCGGCCGGCTGGGGCGGAAGCACGAGCCTGCAGTGGCTGCGCTGCGCCGCAAGCTGCACCGCGATCCCCGGCGCCACCGCGGCCACCTACAGGCCGACCAACGCCGACATCGGCCGGCGCTTGCAGGTGCGCCAGACGCAGACGAGCACCGGCGGCTCGGTGAGCGCCCTCTCCGCCGCGACCGCACCGGTGGCCGCGGAGCCCGGCGCCAAGCTCACGAAGCTGATCCGCAAGGGCAAGGCCCGCCTGCAAGCGCGGCTCACCTGCCCGGCCACGCAGAGCGTCGTCTGCAACGGCCGGCTCACCCTGACCACACGCGTCCACGGCCATACGGTCAAGGTCGCCTCCGGCCAATACGCGCTTACCGCCGGCACCAGCTCGAAGGTGACGCTGCAGGCGACGAAGGCCGCCACGAAGGCGCGCAAGCTCACGGCGGCGCTCGTCACCCGCGACGACGCCGGCAACGTCACCAGGAGCAAGCGCACCGTCACGATCAAGCACCGCTAACCCCCTCAACTCCCTCCCACCGCGGCGAGCCCCGAACGGGGCTCGCCGCGCGTTAGCGGCAAGGTGGCCCGGCGGTTAGCCGCCACCGACCTTGGCGGGAGCCCGGCTCGCAGATGCCGGGCTCCCACCTCGCGGGTCCGGACGGCGGGGCCGATCCTTGGCGCAGACCCTCGAGCCAAGGAGAAATCGTGTTTCCAGCACTCAAGATCATTCGAACGAGGCGAACGCCGGCGCGACGGCCGGCACTCCTCGCGGCCACGTTCGCGCTCGCCGCGATCGGGCTGATGCTCACCGCGTCGTCCGCGGTGGCGAGCTATCCAGGCGCGAACGGCAAGATCGTCTTCACGCGCTGCGAGGACGGCGTTGCCTGCCAGACGTGGAAGCTCTGGACGATGAACGGCGACGGCAGCGGCGCCGCCCGCTTCCTCGCCGACCCCGGCTACGGGGCCGACACGCCCACCATCACGGCCGACGGCAGGCGGATCGCCTTCCAGCGGTGCACGCCGCCCGCCGGCGCGGGCTTTGCCCCCGACTGCGGCATCGCCACCGTCGACGCGCACGGCAACGGTCTCAAGCAGCTGACGCCGTTCAAGTACGTGGGCGACGAGTATCCGACATTCTCCCCGGACGGCAGCCGGATCGCGTTCGACCGCTACGTCACCGGCGGTTACCAGATCTTCGTCATGAACGCCGATGGATCGAACCTGCATCCGATCACGGATGGCAAGGCCAACGACGACCGCCCCGAGTTCTCACCCGACGGAAAGAAGATCGTCTACCACCATGGGTTCCAGGGCTCGAATTCGCCTCAGCAGCTCTGGTTGATGAACGCCGACGGCTCGAATCAGCACGCGATCACGAGCGACCCGAGCCGCCAGGACTACGATCCGAGCTTCTCCCCGGACGGCCGCCAGATCGTGTTTCAGGCGTCCACCGGCGGCGTCTACTCGATCTGGAGCGTCAATACGGACGGAACGGGCGCGCACAAGCTGACCAGCCCTTCGATCGAAGACGACATTCCCGTCTTCTCACCCGACGGGAAGCGGATCCTCTTCACGCGGAGCCTCGCCGACGGCACCTCACGGCTGTACTCGATGACGGCGACCGGCGGCGCCCCGACCCAAGTCGGCGGCGGCGACGACTGGTACGCCGCCTGGAGCCGCGTGCCCACGCCGTCGATCGACTCGCCGCCCAAGGTCGCCGGTGTGGCGCAGGCCGGTCACGCGCTGACCGCGACCGCCGGCCCGGGCAGCTGGGGCGGAACGGCAAGCCTGCAGTGGCTTCGCTGCAGCGCGAGCTGCGCTCCCATCTTCGGCGCCACCGCCGCCACCTACAAGCCGACCAACGCCGACATCGGCGCAACGCTGAAGGTGCGGCAGACGCAGACGAGCGCCGGCGGCTCCGTGAGCGCGCTGTCCGCCGCCACGGCGCCCGTCGTCGCCGAGCCCGGCGCGCGCCTCGTGAAGCTCGCCCGCACCGGCAAGGCGCGCCTGCAAGCGCGGCTCGCCTGCCCGGCGACGCAGAGCGTCGTCTGCAACGGCCGGCTCACCCTGACCACGCGCGTCCGCGGCCATACGGTCAAGGTCGCCGCCCGCAACTACCGGATCGCCGCCGGCGCCGACACCAGGCTCACGCTCAGGGCGAAGAAGACCAAGGCGCTGGCCGGGGCGCACAAGCTCACCGCGCGGCTCGTCACGCGCGACGACGCCGGCAACACCACGACCAGCAAGCGCAGCGTCGCGCTCAGGTAGCGAAGGAGTCGAAGATGACCCGTATCCGATCGATTACGACCGCGCTCACGGCGCTCCGCGTGCCCCACGGCGTCTACCTCGGCAAGATCGACGGCACCGACGCCTTCGTGGAGCTGATCGTGGCGTCGGGCGGCGCCCTCGCCTACATCGGCAGGACACGGGCCGGGGGCGACTGGGCGGGAGGTCGGCTGCAGGAACGCCGCCTCTGCCTCGTCAGCCGCAACGGCATCCGACTCCAGGGCGAGATCAAGCGGCGAGTCATTCGCGGGACCCTGCTGCTTCCGGGCGACGCCGACGCGCGGCCGTTCTCCGCCAAGCCCAGGCGGACGCACGAGCCGATCGCTGCCTGAACGAGCCCCCGAGAGCGGCGAGCCCCCACGGGCTCGCCGCTCGCCTCATGCCCGCGCGCGGCCCAGAAGGGTGCGCGCGAGCCGGAGGCTGGCGGCCGAGACGGCCGCCTGCTTGCTCGCGAGCGCGATGGTCGTCAGCGTGATCTCCGTGCGGCTCCGGCCGACAACCACCACATCTCCCACGTAGCGGAGCTTCCGTCCCCCCGCCTTCTCGTCGAGGACGAGCCGGAACCTGGCCGCGTAGCGCGCTATGCGCGGAAAGGAGACCCGTTTGAAGGAGACGAGCTTCGCCTGCGGGCCGAGCGCCTTCGCGAGCACGCGCCGGAAGCACTGCAGCGCGCCCGGCGCCTTGAAGGTCCGCTGCCAGTCGAGGAGAACCATCCGGGCGCTCCGCAGCACCTGCGTCTCGCTGTCGAGATAGACCTGGGCGCCGCTCGTCCAGGTGGTCTCCGCAGCGCCGGTGAGCACGAGATCGGACTGTTTCGGGTGGTAGTTCGCACAGGTCGGCGCCGGCGACAGGTCAGGCTTCGTCGCGCCGCCCCGCCAGCCGCCTGTCCCGAGGTCGGCACGCCGGACGACGGCCGCCTTCGCGGCGGCCTGGTCGGCGGCGTTGTAGCGGATCTTCGGCCGCTCGCCGTTACCGGCGCCGGCCGCAACCGCTGTCGCCAGGCCGACGAGCAGGGCAAGTGCGACGATGGTCGTGAGCTTCTTCCGCACGCCGACTCACTCTAGTCTGGTCTCGACCGGCCGAGAAGAGGCACGTCCTGCGGTATAACGACAGTTGTGATCCTGCTCTGGCCGCTGCTGCTGCTCGGAGCGCTGTGGGTCGGTCTTCGAACCAGGGAGCGGCGTGCTCCGAGCGGTTGGGCGGGCTGTGCCTGGTTTTGGGCGTGGACGTTGACGGGTGGGCTGGTCACTCTGTGCTCGATCAGCTTCATCGGCGTCTTGCTGTTCCTTCCGACCGCGGTACTGCTGTTTGTTGTTGCCAGCCGCGCTCCGTACCCTGCGGAGGGCATCGGCTTCCTCGCCGGCATCGGCGGCACCCTGTTGGCGATCGGCGTGCTTCAGTCGACGGATCCTCAGGGCCTGGCGCCCGAGCCGTGGCTGGTCGCCGGCAGCGTCTGCGCCGGCTTCGGCGTCGCCGGCTACGCCGTCGTCCGCCGGTGCGCGTGACCCGGGAGGAAGCCGCGGAAGACGATCACTCTGACGGCGGCGAAACCGTACGCAACGCCTCAGTGCCCGCTCGCGGAGAAGTGCATGTAGTCCCTGTCGGTCCCCGTCCAGTCGCCGCCCCAGCCCCAGCCGATGGCGCGGAACGCGCGAACGACAGCAGGCGTGACCATGCCGCGCCGGTGGCGAGACCGGTCGAGGTACGGCCGGCTCGACCGCTGCCGCGTCCGGCCGCAGCCGACGTAGGGGTTCTCGACCGGATTCAGGTCGACCGCCTGCCCGTACGCGTGCATCGACCAGTGCCCCGTCCCGGCGGTGCCCGGACAGGGCGACGGGGAGGCGAATCGGCAATCGAAAACCGACGTCGTGTCGGCCGGACGCGGCCCTTTGCCGTAGGCGTCCACGAGCCGCATGTGATGAATCCGGAAGCGGAGTTGGTAGAGCCGCCGGAAGACGCGCAACAGCTCAGCAGCCGAATCCCGGTTCACGACCAGCTGGCCCGTGTGCACCCGGCCGTCGAAGCCCCAGTAGGTGAGCGTCAGCAGCCGCAGCTGCGAGAAGGAGACCGGGCACCCGCGGTGCCAGAAGCGGGCTGCGACCAACTGGTGCCGGACCGGCTGCGGCAACGGCTCTGCGAAGCCGTGGAAGGCGAGGAGGACGAGCGGCACGGCCAGGAGACGCATGGCGGCCCGGTGAGGGTCGCAGACGCATGCGGGAGCCGCAAGCGCCACCGATAGCCTGGTCGGCGATGTCTCTGGAGCGAGAGATGCCGCTCGCCGGCGGGCGGTCGACGCCCGGCGTCGTCCGGGTCGGCGACACCGTGCGCAGGCCCCTCAAGCCGGATTCGGAGCGCGTTCACGCGCTGCTCGTCCACCTTGAGCGCTCCGGGTTCGACGGTGCGCCGCGCTTCCTCGGGATCGACGAACAGCGCCGCGCGATCTACTCCTTTATCGAGGGATTCGCGCCGCCGCACAACGGCTTTCGGCTCGACGACGAGGCGATCCGGGCCGGCGCCCGCCTCGTGCGCCGGGTGCACGACCTGACGCAGGGGACGGAGTTCGCCGGCGGGTCGGAGGTCGCGTGTCACCCGAACCTATCGCAGCCGAACTTCGTGTTCCGCGACCGGGAGGACATGAGCCCGGTGGCGATCATCGACTGGGACGGGACTCGCCCCGGGACGCGGCTCTGGAACTTCGCCGACTTCCTGTGGGCGTTCGTCCACCCGTCGATGTACGAGGACGGCGCGCCCGCCGCCCGCATGCTCCGGATCGCAGCCGACGCGTACGGCTGGTCCGGCGACGGCCTCGTCGAGGCGATGCTGGCGGTGGTCGAGCATTTCCAGACGGTTGTGGACGGCGATCCCGGCGCGATGGCGTGGGGAGCGGCCGAGCTCGCGTACATGCGCCGGAACGCCGGCGCGTTCCGGAAAGCCCTGGCCCCGACTACCCGGGTCCCGTGAGCGACGAGCGCGATCCCGCGGCCGTCGCGAGAGCGATCATCGACGCCAACCGCTACATGGTGCTCGCAACGGCCGATGCCTCCGGGCGGCCGTGGCCCTCGCCCGTCTACTACGCGCCGGCGGGCTACCGCGAGTTCTACTGGGTGTCTGCGCCAGATGCGCGGCACTCGCGCAACCTCGACGCGAGACCCGAGGTGAGCATCGTCATCTTCGACTCGTCGTCGCCCGTCGGCGCCGGGGAGGCGGTGTACATGTCGGCGTCGGCTCGGGAGCTGGAGGCCGACGAGCGCGAGGACGGGATCGCTGTCTTCTCCCGGCGGAGCCTCGAGCACGGCGCCGAGGCATGGACACGCTCAGACATCGAGCCGCCGGCCCGGCTTCGCCTCTACCGGGCCACCGCCGAGGAGCACTACGTCCTGGATGGGCGCGACCGGCGCGTGCCCGTGTCGCCCTGAGTCAGCCGGAAAGCCGGTAGATGTCGAGGACGCCGGAGGTGCGGTGGTCGTTCGCGTCGCCCTCGGGAAGCGCGATCCGGCCGTCCGTCACGATCGGGCTGTTCCAGTGGCCGCCTCCGGCGGCGAGTCGCCTGACGAGCCTTCCCGTCGCGGGCCGGAGCACGTTTAGGCCGCCGCCCGGGTCGTAGACGTAGAGGAGGCCGCCTGCGAGGACGGGGCTCGTCCCCGCCCGGGCACTCCGCCAGAGGACGCGCAGGCGCCCGCCGCGGAGGACATAGGCCCAGGTACCCGCGCTCGTCCCGACGAACAGCCGCGTCCCCGTGCGGAGGCGCTGCACGGCCATCGTCGAGAAGACGCCGTCACCGCCGGGAGCGCCGATCGTCTGCAGCTCGCCGCCGACACGGCCGACGGCACCGCCGAGCGCGGGGAGCCGAAGGAGCCGCAGCCTGCCGTCCTTGCCCGACTGGACCGCGAGGCTCGCGCTCAGGAGCGCCGGAGCGGTGGAGCCGAGGTCGACGTCGCCGCTGTCGAGCTCGGAGTAGTTGCGGGGCGTCCAGTTCCGCACGAGCGACCCCGCCTGCGGCGAGAGCATGAGGGCGCTGTCGCCCCAGTTCCGCCTCCCGTCGAAGCGGCCGTCTCCGGTCGCGACGAGCAGACGTCCCGAGCCCGGTACGACGACGACACCGGAGCGCGCCCAGATCGCGGCGCCGCTCTCCGCACACGACCGCGGTTGGATCAGCGCGTGCCGGTCGCTGCAGAGCGCATTCCAGACGTGGACGATCCGCCCCGATGCCGCCGCGATCGCGACGACGTGCCCCTGGTACGGAGGCGCATCGCCGATGTAGCCGCCGGTCGCCTCGAGCACGAGGCCGTGCGCGTAGTTCAGCGCCGGCCCGACCTTCTCGCGCGCGGACAGCCGCGTGATCGTCGCGGGCCAGGCTCCGGCGGTCACCTGGGCGCCGTTTGCGATCCGCAGCTTGTACACCTTCCCGTCGGGCGCGGCTGCGTAGACGAAGCGGCGGTTCGGGTCGGCGACCGGGCTCGAGTTGGTGATCCTGGCCGATCCGGCCCAGGAGCCATACCCCGCCGGCGTGAACGTCCACAGCACCGAGCCGGAGGCTGCGTCGACCGCGAGCGTCTTGCCGTACGAGGTCGTGACGAAGAAGACGTCGCGGCGCCGTCCCTCGACCGAGACCCCGCGAAGGTAGATCGGCGAGGAGTCGACGGTGCCCGGAAGCCGCACCTGCTGACGATGCAGGCGGCCGACGTTGCCGGCGGTGATCCCCGTCCTCGTCGGCCCGGCGTTGTGGCGCGCCGCGTCGTAGCCGAACCGGGCCCAGTCGCCGCCGGCACGGACGGTGGGCCGCGCCGGCTGCGACCCCTGCGAGCCGGCGGCGCATCCTGCAAGGAGAACGCCTGCCACGGCGAGGAGTGCGACGACGGCCGACCTGCGCATCCGGCGGCATCGAGGCTACCCGGTGACGCTCACCAGCTCGGCGACCTCCTCGTCTCCCGTCAGCGCTTGCTCCCGAACGATCCCGATGCCGGGCGCGTAGATCTTCTGGTCGTAGGCGCCGGGCTCGACGCGGGTCGCCTCGAGCGTGGTCAGGACGTTCTTGACCTTTCCGTACGGCACCGTCACCGAGCCGCCGCGGTTGACGATCCAGGCGGTGTCCTCGGCCTGTCCGCTCAGGAACTCCTGCCGGTACGCGTCGGGGATCTGCGGGTCGGCCTCCATGATCAGCCCGGGCTCGGCGTCGTCGACGCCCGCCTCCCACGAGCCCGACGTGTCGACCTTGCCGTTGGGCAGGTAGGCGGCAGTGTCCTCCCCCAGGTACCAGACGTTCCCCTGGTCATCCTGCGCGTACCAGTCGGAGGTCTTCTCGAGCACCGTCGAGCCGTGCCTGGCGACGTCGGTCACAACGCGCGCCGTGATCCCCTCGGCGACGACCTTCGTCTGGTTCGTCACCGTCACCGTGTCGACCTGCGTCTGCCCGTCCTTGATCCCCTGGTAGACCAGCGTCCTCCCCACCGGCAGCGGGAAGTACGGGTTGTCGATCGTGGTCGAGAAGTCGGGCGGGGTCGAGCACGGGCTCGTACGGGGACGTGCTTCCGGATCCCGCACTCGACGCCCACGGCGCCCAGACGACGATCGTCGCCGCGACCGCGGCGGCCGCGAGGACGGCGGCAATCTTCCTCATCGCTCTCCTTCCTTTCCATCTGACGCGCCGATGCTTCCAGGCGCCGATGAGAGGACGATGAAAAGCGGCGCGGCCGCGGTCCACTCCCTTATGCGAACATATGTTCGCGCACAAATGCAAGCCACAATCCTCCACGCCGACCTCGACTCGTTCTACGCCTCGGTCGAGCAGCGGGACGACCCACGCCTGCGCGGCCGCCCCGTGATCGTGGGCGGCGGGGTCGTGCTCGCGGCGAGCTACGAGGCCAAGGCTTGCGGCGTTCGCACGGCCATGGGCGAGCGCCAGGCGCGGCGCTGCTGCCCCGACGCGATTGTCGTCCCGCCGCGCATGTCGGCCTATGCGGAGGCGAGCAAAGCGGTGTACCAGGTCTTCGACGACACGACGCCGCTCGTGGAAGGACTGTCGATCGACGAGGCGTTCCTCGATGTTCGCGGCCTCGAGCGCCTCGCCGGCAGCCCCGCCGAGATCGCCGCGCGGCTGCGCGTCGAAGTCCGGGGCCGGGTCGGGCTGCCGATCACCGTCGGTGTCGCCAGGACGAAGTTCCTCGCCAAGGTGGCGAGCGCGGTCGCGAAGCCGGACGGTCTGCTCGTGGTGCCTCCCGAGCGGGAGCTCGCCTTCCTCCACCCGCTCCCGGTCGAGCGGCTGTGGGGCGTCGGCCCGGTGACGGCAGACAAGCTGCACTGGTGCGGGATCAGGACCGTCGGCGAGGTGGCCGGCCTTTCAGAGGCCGCGCTCGTCGGCCTGCTCGGCCCCGCGCTCGGCCGGCACCTCCACGCCCTCGCGCACAACCGCGACCCGCGCCCCGTGAGGACGCGCCGGCGGCGGCGGTCGATGGGCGCGCAGTCTGCCTTCCGGCCGACTTCCCTCACGCTGGGGGCGATCGACCCCGTGGCCGTCGGCCTCGTCGACCGCGTCACCCGGCGGATGCGTACGGCGGGACGCGTCGGCCGCACCGTCATCCTGCGCCTCCGCTTCGCCGATTTCAGCCGCGCGACTCGCTCGCAGACGATGCCTCGAGCGACCGCACAGACCGGGCTCATCCTCGCCACGGCGAGAGCGTTGCTTGTGGCGGCCATGCCGATGATCGAACGCCGAGGGCTCACGCTCCTCGGGGTCTCGGTCACGAACCTCGACAACGCAGCCGACCAGCTCGCGCTGCACGCCGAGCGCGATCCGGGCATCGCCCTCGACGACGCGCTCGACGAGGTTCGGCGTCGATACGGGACGGCCGCCGTCACGCGCGCCGTGCTGCTTGGCCGCCGCCGGCGCCCGGCGGTGCCGTTGCTCCCGGACTAGCTCAGCGTGCCGCGGGCACCGCGGCGCCGGTCTCGGCGTAGCGGTCGTGATGGCGCCACCACTGGTACGGCGCCGTCTGCGGGAGCCCTTCCGGCGAGTCCTCCCACGTCTCCTGCCGGCCGAGCGGCGTCAGGTCGAGGAACGTCCAGTTGCTTCCGAGCGCCTCGGTGCCGCGACCCGACGTGAAGTACGTGCGGAAGACTCGGTCGCCGTCACGAAGGAACACGCTCAGGCCGAACGTCTCGCCGTCCTGGTACTCGCCGACGCGAGGCTCCGGCGGCCCGACGCCGAAGTCCACGTTGAAGTCGCTGCCGTACGAGGAGTACCAGGGAATCGTCCAGCCCATGCGCGCCTTGAACGGTTCGATCCTGTCGATCGGCGCCCGAGACACGAGCGCGAACGAGGTGTCGCGTGCGTGGAGATGCGCGAGATGCCCGACGTTGTCGGCGAACATCGAGCAACCGTCGCAGCCCTCCTCCTGGTTCGGCCCGAACATGAAGTGGTAGAGGATGAGCTGGCGGCGGCCCTCGAAGAGGTCGACCAGCCTCACCTGACCGTCCGGCCCTTCGAAGACGTAGGCCTTGTCGATCTCGACCATCGGCAGCCGGCGCCTTTCCGCCGCGAGCGCGTCTCGCGCCCTCGTCGCCTCCTTCTCCTTGGCGAGGAGCTCGTCGCGGGCCGCCTGCCACTCCTCGCTCGAGACAATTCGTGGAAGCGGAAACGTCATCTGCGTCCTCCCGGTGTCGTCAATCCAAACCTGCAGTTGTAGCCGTCCGGCCTCGGGTCGCGCCGGTCATTTGCGGACACGTCGCCGACTACCTCGGCGAGACCGGGTGACAGACGCGGAAGACCTCGTCCGGGTCGACGCGACGCTTCAGCTCACGGAGCCGCCGCAGCGTCTCCGGCGCGAACAGCGCGTGCGGCTCGCGCGGCCGCTCGCTGAAGTTGAGGTACGTCCGGGCGGACTCCCACGGGGCGATCGTCTCGCGGAGGCGGTCGACCCCGGCGATGACTGCCTCGAACCTGTCGGGCGTCGCCATCCCCGCTCCGAACAACGCGAACGGCGCAGCGAGCGAGCCGGCGGCGCCGTGGCCGGGTGACGGTCGCGCGAGCGCGCCGCCGAGCTGGCGGATCTCGAGCGTGAGCAGCGCCGAATCGGCGCCGGGGCCGGCGAGATCGACGACGGCGTCGATCGCCTCGGGCGGAAGCGAGTCGAGCAGGGCGCCGTCGCCGACGCCGGGAACGGGATCGAGCGGGTCCATGTGCAAGCCCACGAGCTCCGGCGGCGTGATCGTCGCCACCGTGTCGAGCTCGGGGCCAAGCTTCCTCAGCGGCCCGAGCAGCTCACGACCGTCGGCTTCGTCGCCGAGGTATGCCGCCTCGACGCCGACGAGCGAGCGGCCGCGGAACGGCTCCGGGATCTGGGGAAGCGGCGGCAGGTGGAGGATGCGGCCGAGCGAGGTCAGCTCGTCCGGAACCGTCTCGACCCAGGCCCGCCACGCGTGGAGGACGTCGCGCGCCCGCTCGATCGACCAGTAGAGGTCGCCGGCGTAGAGCGTGCGCACCGGGAAGAGCCCGAACTCGAGCGCGGTGACGACGCCGAAGCTGCCGCCTCCGCCTCGCAGTGCCCAGAACAGCTCCGGTTCCCGATCGCCGTCGACCCGCAGCAGCTCCCCATCTGCGGTGACGAGTTCGGCCGCGAGCACGCTGTTCGCGGCAAGGCCGTGCTTCCGGCTGAGCCAGCTGACCCCGCCGCCGAGCGTGTAGCCGACGACGCCGACGCCCGGCGATGTCCCGGCGAGCGCCGCCAGCCCGTGCTCGGCCGCAGGCACTGCGACGTCTCCCCACGTAGCTCCCGCCTCGACCCGCGCCTCCCGCCGCCCGGGATCGATCGTCACACCCCGCATGCGAGATGTCTTCAGCAGGATCGTTCGCTCGAGCGAGCCGAGCGCGTTGGCGAAATGGCCGGTCGCCTGCGGCGCAACACGCAGCCCGCGCTCGCGGGCGAGCCGAACGACCGCGGCCACCTCGGCCGGTGTCTCCGGAAACACGACCGCGACCGGCTGCTGGTCGGCCGTGAGGTTCCAGGCACGGCGGGCGTCGTCCCACCCGGCCTCACCCGGCTGGACGACCGCGACGCCGACGTCGCCGAGATCGAGCTCCTCCACGCCGGCGACCCTACCCGACACGATCAGCCAGTCCCTCGGACAAGGAACAGGTTCCACTCGCGGATCTCGCCGACACGCAGGACGTCGGCGTCCGTGATCCAGGGGTCGCCTGCGAGCATCAGCCGCACCTGGTGTTCATCCGCCGCCTCGATCACGACGACGGAGCCGGAGCCGTCGACGAGCGGTCCGGCGAGGACGATCGCGCCGCGATCGAAGAGCGCATCGGTAAACGTTGCATGCTCGTCCCAGAGCGGCTGCTCGCGGGCGCCGCGCCCGCGAATCCAGGCATCACCGATGGGGCGCTCGACGATGAAAGTCCTCACCGGCTGCGGCTCTGGCGCGGCCGTCATCGCTCGACCCGCTCGAGGTCCATGATCCAGTTTGTCTCCCAGGTCCGCTCGCCGTCGACCGAGAAGGCCTGCTCCCAGCGCGCGGAGCGGCCGTCGATGACCGTCCACACGTACCGGGCGCGAACCGGCCTGCCTTCCGGCGTACCGTCGTGCGTGTCGTCGCCGTAGAACTCGCCGCGGCCGTCGGCGAACCGGCCGACCACGGGCGGCTGAAGGATGCCGGTGCGGCTGTTGGCCCAGTAGATCGTCCACTCCTCGCGCTCCGGGTCGAACAGGCGAAGCGACATCCCCTTCCAGCCCTTCGTCGGAAAGTCGACGGTGTCGAAGCTGCCGGCGCCGTCGAAGAACCGCTGGGCCACCGACGTCGCCGGAAACTCGTCCCAGTCGTCGCTGTCCACGAGCAGTTCCCTGAGCCGCCGGTTCGCGATCCGCCATGTGCCGACGAGGAAATCGAAGTCGTGCGCCGTCTTTGCGGGTGCGGTGCTCATGCCGTCACCTCCCGGTCGGTTGCGAGTCGCTCGCATCCTTCCCGCTGACTGGCTTTATGAAAAGATCCACATGAGTGAGACTTGAGGAGGCCAGATGGATCCAGCTCGAGCGGCTGCCCGCGGAGACGCTGCGAGCCGGCGTCGAGCGCACGCTGCGCGAGGCGATTCAGAGCGGCGCGCTCCGACCGGGCGTCCGGCTGCCCTCGTCCCGCGCGCTTGCCGCGCACCTCGGCGTCTCGCGAGGCGTCACGACCGAGGCGTACCTCCAGCTTGCTGCGCAGGGCTACCTCGTGACGAGGACGAAGGCGGCGCCGGTCGTCGCCGACATCCCGCTCGGGCCGCCCACGTTCGCTCGCGCCGCGCCCTCGCCGCGCCCCGTCCGCTACGACTTCACCCCGAACACGCCCGACGTGACGCTCTTCCCCGCTGGGCGCTGGAGCTCCGCGCTGCAGGAGGCGGCCCGGACGGTGCCGCTGGCGACGTACGACTACGGCGACCCGCGCGGCGAGCCGGCCCTACGACGGGTTCTCGCCGACCACCTCGGGCGGACCCGCGGTGTCGTCTGCGCGCCGGCCCAGATCATCGTCGTCCAGGGTGCCGCGCAGGGAATCGACCTGCTCGCCCGGGTGCTTGCGGTGCGAGGGGCCGGCCGCGTCGCGGTCGAGGACCCCTCGCTCGACAGCCAGCCGCAGCGGTTCCGGGAACGCGGGCTGGAAGCGGTTGCCCAGCCGGTCGACGGCGAAGGGATCGCGGTGCACGGCCTGCGCGCCGACGCCGTCCTCGTCACCCCTGCCCATCAGTTCCCGACCGGCGCCGTCCTCAGCGGCAGCCGCCGCCGTCAGCTGCTCGACTGGGCGAGGCGGCAAGGAAGCCTTGTCATCGAGGACGACTACGACGCCGAGTTCCGCTACGACCGCAAGCCCGTCCGGGCGCTGCAGGGCCTCGATCCCGACCGCGTCGCCTACCTCGGAACGACCTCGAAGACGCTCGCGCCGGCGTTGCGCCTCGGCTGGGTCGTGCTACCCGCCGAGCTCGCGGACGAAGGCGAGCGTGTCAAGCATCTGCTCGACGTCTGCTCACCCGCGCTCGAACAGCACGCCCTGGCGCGTTCCATCGAGCGCGGCGACTACGACCGGCATGTCCGCCGGGCGCGCGGGATCTACCGGCGCCGGTGCGAGCGCCTGCTTGCCGCGCTCGAGCGCTATCTCCCGGGGCTCGAGGTCGAGGGGATTGCGGCCGGCATGCACGTCCTGCTGCGCCTGCCGGCGGGCGTCGACGACCGCGCCGTGGCGGCTCGCGCCGAGGAGGGCGGCGTGCGCGTCATTCCGCTGTCGCAGTTCTCGATCTCGGGGTCGACCGGCGGCGGCCTCGTGCTCGGCTACGGGCGCATCCACGAGCACGCCCTCCAGCCAGCGGTTCGCGATCTTTCCAGCGCGATCGAACGGGGGTAGGGTCCCTCCACGCGTTCGCCCAACCAGGAGGTGGCCACGATGCTTGTTACTACGAAGGCGCGACTTGTCGTGGGACTCGCAGTGGCAGCGCTCGCAGCCGTTGCGGCCCTTACCGCCGCCGCGCAGAGCTCGGCCAGCATCACCTGCACCGGAATCCTCCCGCCCGGTTTCTACGGCGACACCATCGAGGTCCCGGCCGGGGCCGACTGCGAGGGCGCAGGCGGGGTCATCGTCCACGGTGGGGTAATCGTCAACAGCGGCGCGACATTCGTCCTCGGCTCCGAGGACAGCCCCGGACCGCTCAGCTTCATCTACGGCGCCTTCCGAGCGAACAACGCAGCCAACGTTCAGCTGCACTTCATCACGCTCGTCGGCGGGCTGTTCATCCTCGGTGGGTCAGGCCCGTTCGGCGGCCCGTTCGGCATCACCTGGAACACGATCGAGGACAGCAAGATCATCGGCGACACCATCATCATCGGGTACGACGGCTTCTGGCAGGGGTTCATCCGCAACCACACGCAAGGCAATGTGAACCTGCTCGACAACGTCGTGGCCGATCCCGACGGCAACGAGGTCGTCACCAACTCGATCCACGGGAACCTGAATTGCTCCGGCAACGACCCGGCCCCGCAGGTCGGCGACTCCGGGGGAAGCCCGAACCTCGTCTACGGCGCCAGGATCGGGGGGCAGTGCGTCGGTCTCTGAACTAGACGTCCAGGATCGTTCCCGGGCTCTAGACGCGTTGACGGGAGCGAGATAGGGTCAGCGCACGCTTTCGTGCAACCAGGAGGTGGCCATAAATGAAAGCGAAACTCGCGCTGGGCATTGCGGTGGCGGCGGTCGCGGCGGCTGCAGCCCTAGCGACAGCGCAGCCCTCTGCGGCAGTCGGAACGACAATATGCGATGGCTTCCTGCCGCCCGGAACGTACGGCGCCGTTGTCGTTCCCGACGGCGCGGTCTGCTTCAGCGAGGGCCTGGTCATGATTGGCGGCGGGGTGACCATCGGTGCCGGCGCCACGTTCTCGCTCGGCACCGAAGAGGACCCCGGGCCGCTCAACACGATCTTCGGCGGCGTCACGGCGACGAATGCCATGAACGTCGAGATCCACTTCACGACCATCGTCGGCAACGTGAACATCCAGGGCGGGTCGGGCCCGTTCGGCGGTCCGTTCGACGTTACGTTCAACACGATCGAAGACAGCAAGATCATCGGCACGACCACGATCAACGGGTACGACGGCTTCTGGCAGGGGTTCATCCGCAACCACACGTTTGGCTCGGTGAACTACACCAACAACGTCCTTGCCGACCCGGACGGCAACGAGGTCGTCACGAACGTGATCCACGGGAACCTGAACTGCTCTGGCAACGACCCGGCGCCGCAAATCGGCGACTCCGAGGGCAGCCCGAACCTCGTCTACGGGTTCAAGACCGGCCAGTGCGTCGGCGTCTGAGCTGACCCAAGCTCGGCGGTGGTGAGCCGAAGGCCGAGTGCCTCCGGCTCACCGCCGTCAGTGATTCAGCTCAGGATCCCGCGGTCGACGAACGCCTGGCGGACGGCGTTCCTCGCGGCGTTGCCGTAGAGCTGCTGCGCGGCATCGACCGTACGATTCGCCAGGTCAGGCATCGTCGTGCCCGGGAAGTCGAACGAGCCCTGGAGGATGATCGTGTCCGCCTCGATGTTGCCGAGCGCCTGGCGGATATCCCACAGCGCGCGTGACCAGATCTGGCCGTCATGGTGGACCTCGCCGCTCAGGTCGTCGGGGTAGTGGAGGTCGAGATCGACGCTCCGGAGGCAGTGGGGAACGTCGCTCGTGTACGAGGTCGAGTCCCAGTCGGCGACGCAGGGGAGCGGCTCGAGCTCCGGCACACCGAGCGCCCGCGAGACGACGTCCGATACCGTCACGGCCCAGTAGTCGCCGAAGCCTTCGCTGATCGCGCCCGCCTCCTCCGAGGCGAACGAGAAGTTCTGCGACGAGTGGATCGCGTGGCCGTACTCGTGGAGGATCACCTCCGCGTCCTCGGCATCGTCGACCCCACCCTTCCCGAAGCGGAGCTCGAGGACCGGATGGTCTGTCTCGAACGAGTTGTCGTAGCCGAGCTGGTTGATACGCACCCGCTGCGGCTGGTTGTCGATCGGCCGGCGCCACACGCCGAACCCGAGCTTTTGAATGTACTTCTGCGCCTCGGTGATCCAGTAGTAGGCCATCACCTGCTCGAACTCGTCCTGGTGCCGGGTGTAGAGGAACGTGTTCGTCGGCGAGTGCGCCGGATCTCCGGTCTCGCTGAAGACGGTCGCGTAGTCGCCGTGGAGAAACCCGCTGCCGTCGAGGTTCGTGAGCCTGACCCGGTGGTACGCCGCGGCAGGAACGGCCGCGTCGGCGTCCTTCTGATCGGTCAGCGACTCGTCGCCGAGGCTCTGCACCGGGTTCGGGACGAACACCGAGCCGACGCCCGTGGACGTGCCGGGGCCCGGCTTCGTCGCCGACGCCGATCCGGCAAGCACGACGGCGACGGCGCTCGCGGCGAGGACGAACAAGACAATAGACCGCATGAAACTCCCCTCTCGAGAAACGAAGCGCCGAGAGAGTAGCCGCCGTCGGCCCCGAACGGAGCGGGCTCAGGAGACGCCGACCGGCGCCCGAGCCGGCGGGGCGGTCACGCGTCCGTTATGGGCGGGCACGTCCGACGCGCGGAGCTCGAGGACGAACCGGGCGCCGCCACGCGGCGACGCCTCGACCCAGAGACGCCCGCCCATGCCCTCGGCCAGCGCCCGGCAGATGTAGAGGCCGAGGCCCGTCCCGCCTCGGTTCCGCTCCATGGCCGGGTCGAGGCGGACGAACCGCTCGAAGATCCGCTCGCGGTCAGCAGCCGGGATGCCATCGCCCGCGTCGTCGACGAGGAACCGCACGGTCCGTCTCGGCGCGACGTGGGCGATGACCTCCACCTCGCCAGAGGAGTACTTGAGAGCGTTGTCCACGAGGTTGAACAGGATCCGGTGCAGGTGGTCGGGATCCGCCCGGCAGTCGACGTCGGCGACCCGTCCGCGCCGGATGCGATCGCCGTTTCCGGCCGCCGCCTCGGCGGCGAGCACCTCGTCGATCGCCTCGGTGGCGGGACAGGGGCGCATGCGCTTGTCCACCTGGCCGGCGCCGAGCCGCGCCGCCCACAAGACGTCCTCGACAAGCTCTGTCAGCCGCGTCGACTGCGCGGCGATCACGTTCATCAGCTCCCGCCGCCGCTCCTCGTCGAGGTTCGAGCGGACGTGGAGCGTCTGCGCCGCACCGTAGACGCTCGCGAGCGGCGTTCTGAGCTCATGGGACGTCGTCGCCAGGAACTCGTCCTTCGCGCGATCGAGCTCGCGCTGCTTCTCGCGGGCCGCGGCGTCCCGGCGTTGCAGGATCACGAGCAGGATCAGCGGCGGCGCAAGCGAGAGCACGATCCATCCCTGCTGCCAGAGCGCGTACAGCGTCACGGACAGCGACGCCATCGCGATGAACGGCAGCGCCGTCGTCCTGAACAGCATCCTGGCGGTCTGGGCCCACGGTTCGCCCGAGTTGGCGGCGAAGACGAGCGAGAGCATCCCGACGTCGACCAGGTAGAACGCCGCTGCAGCCGCAGCCACGCCGACGGCTGTCAACGAGCTGGGGAGTGCGAGCGCGGCGAAGCCGGCCGCCGCCCCCGCAAGGCAGTACAGGGAGACGTTGTAGAGCCGCCGGATCGGCGGCATGCGCCGTCTGACGTGCGCGACGAGGATGGCGATCGCCGCGAGCGTCGCCGAGGCTTCAGGCCCGAGCTCGGCAGCGGTCGCCGCGATGAAGACCGTCGCGAACGACGTCGTGCCCGCCCCGACACCCTCGATCGGGACCGGCAGCGCTTCGGCGGCCGTCGCGGCCGCCAGCGCGGCAAGCCAGGCGGCCCCCGGCCGCCAATCCCCCTCGACCAGCCGTTCGAGCGACCACGCTGCGGCGGCCACCCCCGGCACGACCGTCGCCGCGACGGCCGCGTAGAGGCGCTCTCTCGGCCCTACTCGGACGTGAGCGAGGAGTCGGCCTCGAGCACGACCGTGGCGCTCTCGTCGCCCCAGGCCCAGCCGGCCCTGGGATGGCTCGGTTTGGTGTTGTGGCTCTGCCAGTGCCAACCCCCGGCGACTGCAGCTGCGAGGACGGCGGCCACGGCCAGCGCGGCTGCTCTCCCCTTGTTCTTCAACAACATGATGTGATTTTACCTCCTTGAGACTGAACCATACTTCTTTCTCTCGCTCACGTCTAGTGTCCCTCATCCGGGCTACTGCGGTGGAGCAAGGCGTGCCGCTCGGCGGGCGACGAAACAGCTCCTCGACAGCCGATCGGCGGGCCCGGCGGGCACACTCTCGCTCGTGCCCTGGTTCCGACGCGTCCGCCACGACCTCGCCGTCGACCTCGGGACGGCCAATACCGTCGTCTACCGGCGCGGCGACGGGGTGGTGATCTTCGAGCCGTCCGTCGTCGCCATCGACGAGCAGTCCGGCGAGATCCACGCCGTCGGCGAGGCCGCGTCGCGGATGATCGGACGCACGCCCGCGACCATCCGCGCGACGCGGCCGTTGCGGCACGGCGTCGTCACCGACTTCGAGGCCACCGAGCAGATGCTCCGCCACTTCCTGCAGGCGGCGCGCGTCGGCCGCTTCTCGTCGCCGCGCGTCGTCCTCTGCGTTCCGAGCGGCATCACCGACGTGGAGCGACGGGCGGTCGAGGAGGCGGCGGTCGCGGCCGGAGCGCGCGCCGCGTCGCTGATCGAGGAGCCGATGGCGGGCGCGATCGGGGCCGGCCTGCCGGTCGCCGAGGCGAGCGGCACGATGGTGGTCGACATCGGCGGTGGCACGAGCGAGGTCGCGATCATCGCGCTCGGCGGCATGGTGGTCTCGCAGTCGCTGCGCGTGGGCGGCTACGACCTCGACGAGGCGCTGATCCGCCACATCCGCGACGAGCATCGCCTGCTCGTCGGGCAGCAGCGCGCCGAGGAGGTGAAGATCGAGATCGGCTCCGCGTGGCCGATCGGCGGCGAGGGCCAGGTCAGCGTCGCCGGCCGCGATCTGACGAGCGGATTGCTGCGCAGGGTCGTCGTCGGCGCGGCCGAGGTCCGGGCCGCGCTCGACCGCCCGCTCGCGCAGATCATCGAGAGCGTCAAGAGCGCACTGGAGCAGGCGCCGCCCGAGCTCGCGGCCGATATCAGCCGTACCGGACTCGTCGTGGTGGGCGGCGGAGGGCTCCTACGCGGAATCGACGAGCGACTGCGCCAGGAGACCGATCTCCCTGTGATCGTCGCCGAATCGCCGCTGACCTGCGTCGCCCTCGGAGCGGGCCAGAGCCTGGAGGAGTGGGAGACGCTGCGCCGGACGTCCGGCTCTCAGCGGACGTTCTCGCGCCAGGCGCGCCGCGGCGGGCTCGCCCGCAGCGACGGCGGGCGGCGCCTGCGCTAGCTCTACGCCGCCTCGTCGAGCGGGACGCGAT
>JBKPNC010000055.1:0-22425 GCA_046732435.1 Actinomycetota bacterium | reverse complement strand
CCCTCCAGCAGCTCCCGTACGGTGAGGCGATCGCCCGCATGGAGTTCGATCGTCGATTCACCGATCGCGGCGGCCTCGGGCGAAACGACGATGACGTCGTCCAGCCTGGCGTGCTGAAGCGTCACCAGGACGGTCATCAGCTTCGTGATGCTGGCGATCGGGACGCGCTCGTGCTGGTGGCTGGCGTAGAGCACCTCGCCGGTCGTCCCGTCCTGGACGAAAACGGCGCGAGCGTCGACGTGCGGCGGCCCGGCGGCGCTCGCGCAGACGGCGAGCGCGCCCGCCACGACGAGCGAGCAGAGCAGGCCGAGGAGCCTCACCAGCCGCTGGCGGTCCAGACGTCCCGGCGGAGCCGCGCGGCCTCGAGGGTGGCGGCGGTGCGCCAGTCCTCGTCGGAGCCGCGGTAGGCGTACGCGAGCGAGCGCGAGACCGTGACCAGCGCGCTCGCGGGACCGCTCGTGAACGCGCGCGCGACGTCGGCCGGCGTGGCGCCCTGCGCCCCGACGCCCGGAAGGAGCAGCACTGCCTTCGGCGCGATCCTGCGCGCTTCCCCGACCTCCCGTGGGTGGGTCGCACCGACGACGGCGCCCACGCTCGATAGCCCGCATTCCCCGACGAGGTCCTCGCCCCAGTCGCCCACGAGGCGTGCGACGTGCTGCCAGAGAGGTCGCCCGTCCAGCAGGGCAACGTCCTGGAGCTCGGCGGCGGCGTTCGAGGTCTTGACGACGCAGAAGAGGCCGGCGCCCTCGCGCCGGCAGGCGGCGAGAAACGGCTCGAGCGCGTCCGCGCCGACGAACGGGTTGACCGTCAGGGCGTCGGCGACCGACGCCTGGCCGTTCCGGCGCTCGAGGTACGCCGCGACGTACGCGCGTGCGGTTGACGGGATGTCGCCCCGCTTGCCGTCCGCGAGGACGAGCAGCCCCGCTTCCCGGGCGAATGCGCAGACTTCTTCGAACGCCCGGGCGCCGTCAGCGCCGAGCGCCTCGAAGAATGCGAGCTGGGGCTTGACGCCGACGACGTAGGGGCCGACCGCGTCGATGATGCCGCAGCAGAACCGCGTGCAGGCGGCCGCCGCCTCCGCGCGACCGAGGACGGCCTCGCCCCGCAGCTCGACGGGCAGCAACTCCGGCCGCGGATCGAGGCCGACGACGAGTTGGCTCCGCTTGCGGCCGACCGCCTGGGCCAGCCGGTCGGAGAAGAGCGTCGTCGCGACGGCAGACCCGACCATGCGGAGGACAGGCTACAAGTCGCTCCGGCCGGGGGCAGCTGGCCCCCGGCCGGCGACAGGCGGCGCGGCGGACTGCCGCAGCCGTCAGGTGTTGCGGACTGCGTCCTTGAGTCCGGAGCCGGCCGAGAACTTGGGGACGGTCGCGGCCGGGATCGTCACTTTCTGACCCGGATTCCGAGGATTGACGCCCTGGCGCTCGGCGCGCCGGGCGGTGGAGAACTTGCCGAAGCCCGTGAAGGTCACCGCCTTCCCCTCCTTGAGGGTGTCGGTGATCGCGTCGAGGAACGCGTCGACTGCGCGCGCTGCGTCCCGGCGGCTCATCTGCGTCTTGTCGGCCAGCCGCTCGACGAACTTCTGCTTGCTCAGGGTCTCTGCCACCGCGCCTCTCCTCCCTTGTTCGGTGCTTGAGTGCGGCTCGGAGCGTAACAGCCTCGCGCTTTCGGCTCAACCATGCGGGTTTGCGGCATCTTTTGCCGCCGAGACGACTTCTCGGGACCGAAACAGCGGCCGGAGTCGGACGCCGCGGCGCGCGAGCGCGTCCGCGCCGCCCTCCTCGCGGTCGACAACACACACCGCGGTCCGGCACTCGAGGCCCGCCTCGCGGAGCGCATCGACGGCGTCGACCGCGGCGCCTCCGGACGTGACGATGTCCTCGACGAGGCAGACGCGCTCGCCCGCCTCGAACGCCCCTTCGAGGCGGTTGCCGGTGCCGTAGGTCTTTCGTTCCTTCCGCACGATCACGAACGGAAGCCGGCCGGCGAGCGACGCGGCGGCGGCGATTGTGACCGCGCCGAGCTCGGGCGCCGCCAGTCGTGCCGTTCCGGCCTCGTGCTCGGCGACCTCGGCGGCGATCGCGGCTCCGAGCGGCTCGAGCAGATCGGGGAGCGTCTCGAATCGGTACTTGTCGAGGTAGTAGCGCGAACGCCGCCCCGAGCGAAGGACGAAGTCGCCTTCCAGGTAGGCGTGCTCCCGCAGCGCGCCGAGCAACTCGGCGCGGGTCATCCGACCGTGCTGAGCAGGTCGCGGGCGACCGGAAGGAGGCGCTGGGCCTCCGCGGAGTCGCCCTCGAGCGAGATCATCGAGCCGTCCTCGAAGTACAGGTCGACGCGCTCGTCCGAGCCGCGCAGCGCCCGCCGAACCACGATCGTCGCGGCAACGGCGCCGCCGGCGAGCAAGACGAGCGTCCTAGGACGCACCGTTCTCCTCGCGCACGCTCCGCAGGCAACTCCGCAGGTCGTAGAAGACCAGGCCGACGGTCGGCTCAGCCCCCGTGGTGGCGGCGATCCGCCGTTCGCCCTCGCGCACGAGGAAGACGCTTCCGGCCTTCAGCTCCGCCTGCACCTGCGAGACGCCGCCGGCTTCGGCCGACCGGACCCGGCCCGCCTCGTCGAGAAGCTGCGTCCCCAGCCGTGCCAGCTCGCGGGAGCGCTCCTCGTCCTCGAGCGTCGAGCCTTCCACCGCGCCCTGCTCGTCGAAGATCACGGCGACCTCGATCTGCGGCGAGATCTCCGTCAGCTCTGCGAGGGCCTGCGCCGCGTCCACCGCGCGAGGCTAACACGCGCCCCACTCCGGCCCGACCCCGGCCGCTGCGCCGCCTGTCCCTGCCGTCGCGCGTAGTTCACCTCGGCGCCGAAGACGATCACGTTCGCCATCACGTACATCCAGACGAGGAGGACGGCCGGCCCGCCGAACACCTGCAGGGCCGGCGAGCTCGACGAGAAGCGGAGGTAGATGGGCACTGCCTGGAACGTGACTGCGAGCGCGATCGTCGAGACGAGGGTTCCCGGGAGCACCTCGCGAAGCGTGAGCTGCTCGTTGGTCAGAAAGTAGTACGAGGCCAGGAGGAACAGGAACGCCGCCACGCTCGATGTGAGCACCGATATCGCGTAGGCGATCACCGGCTCCGCGAGCACTCCGGGCGCGAGGTCCTCGAGGAGGCGATACCCGACTCCGCCGGCGAGCAGCCCGGCGAACAGCGTGATCAGGCTGCCGACGAGGAGCAAGACGGCGATGCCCTTGCCGTGCAGGAAGCCACGGTTGGGACGGCCGTAGACGATGTTGAACGCCGACTCGAGCACGCTGAACAACGAGAGCGAGGTCCAGAGCAGGAGGACGATGCCGACGACCCCGAGCGTGGCAGCGTTGTTGCGGACCGTCCTCACCAGGACCTCGATGCGGCCGATGGGCGTGCCCGGAAACGTGCGCTGTAGCTCGTGGACGAGGTAGCTCGACTCGTCGGTCTGGCCGGCCAGCCCGAGCAGCGACAGCGCGAGGAAGGTCAGCGGGACAAAGGAGAGCAGCGAGAAGTACGCCACCATCGCGGCCAGGTGCGTGCCTCGGTCAACGAAGAACTTGTGGAGTGGTCGCTGCACGCCTGCCGCCTGGGACAACTAGCAGCCTCTGCGGTCAGCGCTCGCCGGATTCCACCTGCTGGCGGAGCGCTCGTGCCGCTCTCGCGCGGTGGGAGTTCTGCGCTTTCCATGTGTTGCCTAGTTGGGCAACAGTCTTCGTTTCTCCGTCGGGCACGAAGATCGGGTCGAAGCCGAACCCCTCGCCGCCCCGCGCTTCTTCCGCGATCGCGCCGCGGAGCTCGCCGCGGCCGCCGATCTCGCGACCGGCGGCGTCGAGCGCGACGAGCTCGCAGACGTAGCGCGCCTTCCGGTCGCGCTCGCCCGCGAGGGCCGCGAGCATTCGGGCGACGTGCTCGCGGCCCGCCCACCGCGCCGTCTCCACGCCGGGGCGGCCGTCGAGGGCGTCGACCTCGATCCCGGAGTCCTCGCCGACCACCCACGTCTCGGCGTCGGCGAATCGCCGGCCGAAGACGGCCTTCGCCCGGGCGTTCTCCGCGTAGGTGCGCCCCTCCTCGGGCGGGTAGTGGTCCGCCGGCAGCATGCTCAGCTGCCAGCCGGGCAGCGCGGTCTGGAGCTCGAGGAGCTTGTGGATGTTGCGCGAGGCGAGCTGCACCGTCAGCGCACCCACTGCAACCGCCGCACATCCGAAAGCCCGGCGATCCGGTCGGTTGCCTCCTGCGCCTGCTTGCTCGTCCGGTAGCGAACGCCGATCAGGAGGCTGCGCCCGTCCGGCAGGTCGTGGAACTCGACGGCGTCGACGTCGGCGTCGAGCCGCTCGAGCTCCTCGAGCACCGGCGCGGCGCTGCCGCCCCGTTCCAGCTCGACGGCGAGCCTGCCCTCCTCGGGCCGGAAGCGCACGAGCAGGCGATACGCGAAGATCCGCACGGGCCACAGGAAGAGGAGCACGAGGCCCGTCGTGATCAGCGCCGCCTCCCAGTAGCCCGCGCCCGCCGCCATCCCGATCGCCGCGACGACCCAGAGGCTCGCGGCCGTCGTCAGCCCGCGGACCGAGAGTCCCATGCGAATGATCGCCCCCGCCCCCAGGAACCCGATTCCCGTCACGATCTGGGCCGCGATTCGCGTCGGATCCGCCCGCACGACGCTCGCGCCCGACTCGAGGAAGCTCGTGAAGCCGTATGCCGAGACGATCGTGAACAGCGCCGAGCCGACCGAGACGAGCATGTGGGTGCGCAGGCCGGCCTCGCGCTCCCGCAGCTCGCGTTCGAAGCCGATCGCGCCGCCGAGCGCGGCGGCGACAACGAGCCGCAGCAGCGCGGCTTCCCAGGAGAGCGTCGGGACGCTAACCGCGAGCGGCAGCACGCTGAAGCTCACCGATCTCCTCGATCGCAGCCGCAGACAGGGCCAGCAGCTCGTCGAGCTGCCCGCGGCCGAACGCGCCGTGCTCGGCCGTCGCCTGGACCTCGACAAATTGCCCCTCACCCGTCATCGCCACGTTGAGATCTACCTCGGCCGTCGAATCCTCGGAGTAGTCCAGGTCGACGACCACGTCGCCGGCGACGATTCCCGCCGACACGGCGCCGACCGAGTCGAAGAGCACGCGCGAGAGGCCGTGCCGGTCGAGCGCGCGATAGGCGGCGACGTACACGCCAGAGATCGCCGCGCAGCGGGTGCCACCGTCGGCCTCGAGCACGTCGCAGTCGAGCCAGAGCGTGCGCTCGCCGAGCGCCTCCATGTCCGCCACCGCGCGGAGGACGCGGCCGATCAGGCGCTGGATCTCGATCGTTCGTCCCTTCTGCCGTCCCTGACTGGCCTCGCGCGGCGTTCGCTCTCCGGTGGAGGCCGGCAGCATCGAGTACTCGGCGGTGAGCCAGCCTCGGCCGCGTCCGGCCATCCATCTCGGCACCCCCTCGCTGAGCGTCGCCGCGCACAGCACGCGGGTTCCGCCGACGCTGATCAGCGCCGATCCGTGGGCGCTGCGGAGAAAGTCGGGCTCGATGGTTACCGGCCGGAGCTGATTCGCGCGCCGGCCGTCGGCGCGTGTCACGCCTCGGCCTCCCGCCGCGCGGCGAAGGGCGTCAGGCGCGCCACGCCCGACAGATGAACACCTCCGTCGGCGTTTGCCTCCAGGTCGGCGAGCGTCACGTGTTCAACGTCTCCTAGCGGCAGCTGAAGAAACCGCTCTCCGAGCAGCCGGAAGAGATCCGGACGCCCCGTGGTGAAGAACCGCGCCTCACCCTCGCGATCGCACGCGTTCTCGATCCGCTTCCGCTCGAGCGTCTCCGCAACCTCACGCGCCGTCTCCTCGGCCGAGAACACGAGCGTGACGCCGCGGCCGAAGACGCGCTGGAAGATGGGACGAATGAGCGGGTAGTGCGTGCAGCCGAGGATGACCGTGTCGACGCCCGCGTCCTTGAGCGGGACGGCGTACGACCGCACGGCCTCGGTGGTCTCGGCGCCGAACGGCGCCTCGCTCTCGATCAGCGGCACGAGGCGTGGGCACGCGACGGGGACGAACTGCACGCCGGCGTCGAGCGCGTTCACGAGCTCGGCGTACCGCCCCGCCGTCACCGTTGCCTCGGTGGCAAGCAACCCGATGCGTCGGTTTCGTGTTGCCTGCACCGCCGCATGGGCCTCCGGCGTGATCACGCCGACGACGGGGACCGTCAGCTCCTCCTGGAGCTCGCGGAGCGCGGCGGACGTGGCGGCGTTGCACGCCACCAGGATCAGCTTCACGCCCTGCGCCTCGAGAAACGCCGCGATCTCGCGCGCGAAGCGCCGGATCTCCGCCAGGGGACGCGGGCCGTACGGCAGGCGGGCGTGATCGCCGAGGTAGAGGAAGTCCTCGTGCGGCATCGTCACGAGGCACTCGTGCAAGACGGTGAGGCCGCCCACACCCGAGTCGAAGACGCCGACCGGCCGCCGGTCCATGTCGGCGATTCTACGGGCGGCCCCGGAAAAGCTAGGGTTGCCGCGTGGGCCGCCTGCTGGCCGTCCTCGCTCTGGCACTCGTCCTGCCGCCCTCGGCCGACGCGTTCACGAAACAGGATCTTCGGCTGCGGATGAGCGACGGCGTCCAGCTCGCCGCCACGTTCTACGTCCCGGACGGCCTCCGCCCAGGAGCGGGTTGGCCGGCCGTCATGGCGTTCCACGGTCTCGGCCAGACGCGCGCCTCGACGAACGCGCTCGCGGAGGCGTACCTCGTCCCGCGCGGCTACGCCGTTCTCACGGTCGACGCGCGCGGGCACGGCGAGTCCGGCGGGCTCAACGCCCTAGACGGCCCGCGCGAGGTCCAGGACGTCCGCGAGCTCTTCGCCTGGCTGGCCGCTCGAGGCGACGTCGACGCGGCCCGGATCGGCGCGCTCGGGGTGTCGCTCGGCGGCGGTCTCGCCTGGCGTGCGGCGGCCACCGGCGTGCCGTTTGCGGCCGTCGTCCCGATCGCCACCTGGACCGACCTCTACGGCGCGCTCTTCCCGGACAACCTGGCGAAGTCGGGCGCCCTCTTCGGCTTTCTGAGCGAGCTCCCGGCGGAGCGGTTCTCCCCCGAGGTGACCACGCTGCAGAACGACCTGCTGCACAGCACCAACCTCAACGCCGTCAAGGCGCTCGCGGCCGACCGATCCGTCGCACCGCTGCTGCCTCAGGTGCGCGCGCCCGCGCTCGTCATCCAGGGCCGCCGGGACTTCGAGTTCGACCTCGGCCAGGCGGAGGCGGCACTCCCCGCCATGCACGGCCGTGTCCGCCTGTACCTCGGCGACCTCGGCCATCCGCCGGCGCCGAACCCGCCGGCCGAGCTCCCGCACGTCTTCGGGCTCGCGGGACGCTGGTTCGACCGCTGGCTGCGAGGAGTCCGGAACGGCGTCGATACCGGGCCGCCTGTCGAATTGGCTCCCGACCCGTGGACGGGCCGGACTTTCCGCTTCCGGAACCTGCCGCCGACGAAGCTTCTGCGCTTCCGCTTCCCCGGCCGGCGGACGATCGACGGCGAGGGCGAGGTCGTGCGCACGCTTCGACTGCCTGCCAGACGTCTGGAGACGTTCGGCGCTCCCGTGCTGCGCGTCACGGCCTCGTCTACGACCGGCTGGCCGCGCCTGGTCGCCGAGCTGACCGCCCTGACGCCGCGCGGGAACGTGGTCGTCGCCGACGGCGGCGCGGCCACGCCGAGCATCGCCCGGCCGCCGCGTCAGGTGACGCTGCGCCTGACCAACCAGTCGACGCCGATCCGGCGCGGCTCGAGGCTCCGGCTCACGATCGGAACGTCGTCCCGCGACCTCCTCTACCTGCACTTTCCGCTGCCGCAGGGTATGAACGTGACGATCGGCCGGGTTACGCTCACGCTGCCCGTTTTGAGGCGGCCGATCTCCGGATAACCGATGGGCGATCTGGACGTCTCAAGGACGGGAACGCATCCAGGAAAGGAACGGGGGTATGAGACAACGACTTCGATTCGCGCTCGTCGCAGGCGCCGCGCTTCTCGCGCTCGCCTTCGCCACACCGGCGCTCGCCGCGTATAGCCCGAAGCTGTTCGCGCTGGCATCGCCGGGCACGGTTACGACCGTCGGTTTCACGCAGGCGCAAGGCGACGACGCCGGCGCGGCCGTGATCTTCTACGCGCCGCCGGGCATGCAGGCCGACTTCTCGGCGGCCCCCGGGGCGGCCATCGGTGCGGCCTCGGCCGTGCTGGACATCGCCGGCGCGTCGACCACTGCGACGGGAACCGTCGTGGTGGCGAACGGGGCAGACCCGGCGATCGCTCCCCTGACCACGAGGTGCACGGGCACGGCGACGCACACTGCGGTCTGGCTCCTGCATCTGACCATCAACGACGTGCCGATCGACGTTCCGGTGTCGGTCGACCAGACCACGGGTCCGGAGGCGGCCTTCTCGTCCTACAAGCTCCGCATCTGCTTCCGGTCCCCGTACATCCCGCCCGCACAGGGGGGACAGCCCAACGGCGCCAAGCCGTTCGGGGCGGCCCTCGCCGTGGGGGGCGTCTTCACCCCGCCAACTGCGAGTGACCTCCGGTGGACCGGGGTCTTCGTCCCCTGGAAGGTCGGGACCGGCACGCTAAACCCGGCCGGCGCGGCGGAGAGCCAAGCGATCGCCTCCTATCCGGTCCGCTTTCGCATTACCGGCAAGGACGTCGTCACGAAGCGCACGGTCGGACGCGGCCGGGGGCGGCATCTCGTGACCGTCCACCGGGCACGGATCGCCGGCAGGCTCACCGCGAACGGGGACGGCCAGGCCGGGGCGAGCTACACGCTCTTCGTCGGCAAGAAGAAGGTCGCGAGCGGCAAGACCAACGCGAACGGCGCGTTCACGAAGCTCGTAGCACTCGGGAAGACGACCCGTTTCCGTGCGGAGGCCAATCTGGACCCGCAGAACGCGAGCGGCTCATGTAACCCGCTGCTCCCGATCTCGACCGCTCCGCTGATCCTCCCAACCTGCAGCGGCCTGACCACGGCCGGCATCGCAGCCGATAGCAACGCCGTCACCGTCAAGAAGAAGAAGCCGAAGCGCAAGCGCTAGCGAGAGACGACTAGAGTGGGCGCCGTGCACGTGCTGGCGGTCATTCACGGGGAGAAGGCGCGCGCTGGCACGTTCGAGGACGTGCTCCTCGACCGCGGCCACGCGCTCGAGGAGTGGAGTCTCGCCTGGGGAACGCCGCCCCCGCGGCCGCTCGACGCGTACGGCGCCGTGCTCGTGTTCGGCGGCGCGATGCACGCCGACCAGGACGATCATCATCCCTGGCTCCGCGACGAGAGCTTCCTGCTCCAGCGCCTGCTCGGTCTCGGCATCCCGGTGCTCGGCGTCTGCCTGGGGGCACAGTTGCTTGCGCGCGCGAGCCACGCCGCGGTGATGCCGGCGCAGGAGCCCGAGATCGGCTGGTACCCCGTCGAGCTCACCGAAGAGGCCGCCGCCGACCCGGTGTTCTCACGCCTGCCGCGCCGCTTCGACGCCTTCCAGTGGCACTTCTACACGTACGACCTGCCGGCCGGCGCGTGCGAGCTCGCCCGGAGCGCGGTCTGCAGCCAGGGCTTCCGGCTCGGGGAACGCGCCTGGGGCATCCAGTTCCACGCCGAGGTGACGCGGGCCCAGATCGAGGAGTGGGTCGACATCGACCGGCACGAGCTCCTCGGGTCCGGCAACGACCTACTCCGTCAGACGGACGAGCGGATCGACGCATGGACGACGATCGGCCGCCAGGTCTGCGGCGGATTCCTCGAGGCGGCGGAGCGGGTGACCGCCGCGGCGTAGCCCGCCTCGCTACGCGGCGCCTTCGGCGGGAAGGTCGTCGTGGCGCGACCACTCGTGCCACGAGCCCACGTAGTTCCGGGCCTTGTATCCGGCGGCGCGCAGCGCCGTCGCGGCCATTCCCGACCGCGCCCCGGAGTGGCAGTAGGCGACGATCTCGGTGCCTGGCGGCAGACCGACGATGTCGCGGATCCGGTCCGGCGACGCCTCCATCAGCTCCGCCACGTCCACGTGCATGGAGCCGGGTATGTGTCCCTGGCGCGGATCGCACGGATAGCCGTCCGTGCCCTCGTACTCGACGTCCGTGCGGACGTCGAGCAGGGTCAGGTCGTCATCGCCGAGACGCGACCGGAGCTCGTCAAGCTCGACGGTCTCGCTCACGGGGCCGCGAGCGCGGAGACGACAGCCGTCTCCGCCGCGATCGCCGGCCGTTCCTGCAGCCGCTCGAGCCAGCTCCGGATCGTCGGGAACGGATCGAGGTCGAGCCCGAAGAGCTCCTGCCCGCGCAGGATCCAGGGGACGTAGGCCACGTCGGCGAGACCGTACTCGCGCCCGGTGAGGAACGGCTGCGCCTCGAGGTCGGCGTCGAGCCGGCGAAGCGCGCCGTCAAGCCGGGTGCCGGCGTCCGGATCGCCTCGCCGGACGGCGTAGTAGGGCGATCCGAGATCGTCGAACCGCTCCATCCGCAACCGGGCGAGCGCGCGCTCGGCCGGGTCCGCCGGCAAGAGCCTCGGTTCCGGAAAGCGCTCCTCGAGGTACTCCGCGATGACAAGCGACTCGGGGAGGATGAAGCCGCCGTCCTCCTCGATCACCGGGACGCGTCCCGCCGGATTCTTCTCGTAGAGCCACGCCGGTCGGTCCTCGAGATCGATCGCGGTCGTGTCGTAAGCAAGCCCCTTCTCGGCGAGAACGATCCGCACCCGCGCCGCATACGGGCACCGCTCGGCGTCGTAGAGGGTTAGCACGGGTGCTCCGTCCAGGGCGTATCGCAATGAGTCTGGCGCGCGAAACGCAAGCCGCGCAAGGACGCAGGGAGGCTCAATACTTGAACAGTATTGGGCCGACTGTTGAAAGAGGCGCGGCGCGGCGCCGCTTTGCAGCCGCCAGAGCGCGCGCTACTCCCTGGACGGAGCACCATACCTTCGATGCTATGCGAACGTTGCAGCGTGCCGTACCGGGTTTCGTTCGGGCGTCCGCCGGCGGTGGCGGCGGGGGGCATGGTCGCCACGAGCCAGCCGCTCGCGACCGCTGCGGGCGTTCGCGCGCTCGACCGGGGCGGGAACGCGGCCGACGCGGCGCTGGCGGCGGCGGCGATGCTCTCGGTGACGGAGCCCATGTGGACCGGCCTGGGAGGCGATGCGTTCGCGCAGGTGTGGCGGAACGGCGCGCTCGAGGGTCTCGACGCCGCCGGCCCGGCGCCGCTGCGGGCGCAGCCGCTCGCGCCAGTCGAGCTCACCGGGCCGAGGTCGGTCACCGTCCCGGGAGCGGCGCGCGGCTGGGGGGCGCTCGCCGAGCGACACGCGCGGCTCGGCCTCGACGAGGCGCTCGGTCCGGCGATCGACGCGGCGTCACGCGGCGTCGCCATCGCGCCCCGGGCGGCCGCGGCATGGCAGAAGTTCGGCGGGCCGGCCGAGCTCGGCCCACGCCCAGAGGTCGGCGAGCTCTACCGCCCCGCCGACCTCGCCTCGACGCTGCGCCTGGTCGCCGAGGAGGGCCCGGACGCGGTCTACTCGGGGCGCATCGCCGAGGCGATCACCGCGGTCAGCTGGCTCGAGGAAGAAGATCTGGCCGCGTACCGGCCGCGCTGGGTCGAGCCGCTCCGGCGCTCCTACCGCGGGGTCGAGGTCACCGAGCTCCCGCCGCCGACGCAGGGCGTCGTCGCCCTCGAAGGGCTCGCGCTCCTCGAGTCGCTCGAGCCGACGCTCGAGAACCAGGTCGCCTGCGTCCGGCGCGCGCTTGCCGACGGCTTCGTCCACGTCCGGGACGGCGCCGACGTCGCGGCGCTCCTCGCCGGCTCGACCACGTACCTGTGCGCGGTCGACGGCGACCGCATGGCGGTCTCCTTCATTCAGAGCCTCTTCGATCCGTTCGGCTCCGGGGTCGTCGCCCCGGGCACAGGCATCCTGCTCCAGAACCGCGGCGCCGGCTTTGCGATCGCCGGCAACGTCGAGCCGGGACGCAGGCCGTACCACACGATCATCCCGGGAATGCTGTTCTCGAGCGGGGAGCTGCTCGGCCCCTTCGGCATCCACGGCGGGCTGATCCAGGCACAGGCCCACGTGCAGTTCGTGTCCGCGATCGTGGACGAGGGCCTCGACCCGCAGGCCGCGCTCGAGCGGCCGCGGTTCCGCGTCGACCCCGATCGCGTTCTGCTCGAGGAGGGTCTCTGGGAGCACGAGGGCGAGGTTGCGGGGATCCCTGCCGTCCGGGAGGAGGACACGTTCCAGTTCGGCGGCGGGCAGGCGATCCTCGTTCGGGACGACGCGCTGCTCGGCGGCTCCGACCCGCGCAAGGACGGCTATGCGGGCGGCCTCTAGGCTCCCAGGACGACCGCGTCCGGAATCGCGACCGCCTCCGGATAGCCGTGGTCGGCGCCCTCGAGCCCCAGCGCGCCCGCGATCTGGCCCAGGAGCTCGGGCGCCGGCGGGAGGTCGCCCGCCGAGCTCGCCGTCCGTGCGACGGCCCGCACACGAGCAGGATCGGCCCCCGTGAGCCGCGCAACGGCGGTGGGGTTCGCGGACAAGGCGACGACGTCGCCGGGAGCGAGCTCGCCGTGGTACTCGGGAACGGAGAGGTACTCGTCGACCACCCGTCCGTACTCGAGCAGCACGTAGCGAACGACCGCGCCGTCCTCGACGCCGAGCGCGAGCACGACCGCGCCCATGCGGTCGGACAGCTCCCGCGCCAGCCGGCGCAGCATCGCCGGCTCCCGATCGCAGAGCTCGTCGTACACGGCAATCCAGCCGTTTCGCGGCGGCGCGATCGCCGTACCCTCTGACCGTCCCGGGAGGCGCGGCACGAACTGCCGCACCGCCCGCTCGACGGCCGGCACATCGTCGGTCTGGACATGCACGGAGCCGTACGACGGGCCCGCCGCAGGCTGACCCAGCCGAGCCTGGAGGGGGTCGAGATCGACGCCGAGCAGCCGCTGCACCTCCTTGAAGCCGAGCCGCGCGTACAGCTCCAGCGCGGCCGTGTTCGACGGAAGCACGTCCAGAGTGAGCTGGTCGGCGCCGAGCGGTCGCACGGCCTCCACCACCGCGGCGATGAGCGCCTTCGCGTGCCCTCGCCGGCGGGCCCGGGGGCGGACGTAGAGGTCCGTGAGGTGCGCCCGGCCCTGCGCCGGTTTCCGCGCAAAGGCGTAACCGATCGGCCCTTCGTCGTCCTCCGTGATGAATGCGGCTCCCTCGCGCGCATGTCGGGAGAGGTCGTTCCACGCTTCGTCCCAGCTCTCGTCGAAGCCTCGCGGCGGGGGAACCTCCGCCTCGAACTCCTCCCAGAGCGTGCGCACGACGGCCTCGTCCGCGTCGGTGACGCGCCTGATGCTCACGGGCGCAGCGTAAGCCACCCGGTCAGGAGGTAGTGCGCGGTGAGGTTCTGGAACGGCTCGAACCGCGGCTCGTACGCGCGCGTCTCCTCGGTCGTCAGCGAGCGACCGCCGTCGTAGAAGGCGCCTACCGCCTTCCGGAGGCCGAGATCGCCGGCGGGCCAGGCCCTGGGCCTCGCGAGGTGGCGCGCGAGGAACCAGTCGGCCGTCCACTCGCCGATCCCGGGCAGGGCGGTCAGCCGCGCCTTGACCTCGGCGTCCGGCAACGCTGCCAGCGCGTGCAGGTCGAGGTCGGAGCGGGCGAGGCCGACGACGTACTCCGCCTTGCGCTGCGAGAAGCCGAGGGCGCGAAGCGTGTCCGGCGAGGCCACGGCAACCGCCTCTCGGCTCGGGAAGCTGTAGGCGCGGACGGCGGGCTCCCCCAGGCGCTCGATGAACCGGTTGCGGATCGCGAAGGCGGCGCGCAGCGACACCTGTTGCGCCGTGATCGAGGTGACCAGCGACTCGAACGGATCCGGCGCGAGCGGAGGACGAAGCCCGGAGAGCCGCGGCACCAGCTCGGCGAGCACGGCGTCGCACGGCGCGTGGAGTGCGAACGCCTCGAGATCGAAGGCGAGCCCGAGTAGCGTGCGCACGACCGGCTCCGTGCCCTCGTCGAGCGGCTCGACCTCGACGCCGCCGGGCGCGGCTTCGATGCGGACCTCCCGCCCGTCGACCACCCGATGAAGCCCGCCCTCGTGCCACAGATTCGCCAGATCGGGGCCGAAGGCGCGGTAACGGCCCGTCGAGAGCGCGAAATCGTACGGCTGGGGAACTTCCAGCAGCGTCACAGCAATACTGTCGCTCTTCGCATCACATCGAGGAACGTCAAGGAGGTCTCAGTGAAACTGGCAGTCATCGCCCTGGCCGTCGCCGGAATCGTCGCCACGGGCGCCGTACCCGCCGTGGCGCCGGGTGCAACGAAAACCGACCGTCAGATCGCGGCGCTCAAGCGTCAGGTCGCGGGCCTCACGAAGCAGGTGAAGTCCTTGAAGACGCAGCTGACCGCGACGCGGAACTGCTCGGGCCCGACCTCGAAGCTTCCGGACGTCTGCGGCCTGGGCATCCTCGGCATCCAGGTCGGCCTCTGCGACACCGCGATCACGGCCGACGCGCTCCAGAACACCTGGGAGACGATCAACCAGCACGAGGGCTCGTCGGTCTTCCCGTCGCGCCAGAACGTGGACGACCAGACCATCTGTTCGGCGCTTCGCGTGGCCCGTCAGCAAACGCTCGTGCCGCCGACGGTCGCGCCGTTCCAGGGTCTCCTGAGCTCGTTGCTGTCGGGGAGGGTCGGGGCGGCGCCTCGCTTCCTCTTCGTCCCGCCGCCGCTGAGCTGGTCGGGAACTTGAGCCGTCAAGCCTCCGCTGATATGACCTAGGCACTCGGCCATCGGGGTCGGGCCTAGCGAAGGGAGGGCACGTTGAAGCGCCTCGTCATCGTCCTTGCGGCCGCGCTTGTCGCCATCGCGATCTACGCGGTCACCGCACCGGCAGGCCAAGAGACCTCGAGCTCGCAGCTCATCTCGCTGAGCAAGCGAGTCACCGCCCTGGAGAAGAAGACCAGACTGCTTACGCAGCGACTCAACTGCCTCAACACCTATGCACCGCTGACCGCGTACGGCGATTCGCAGAACGGAACCGAGGGTTATTTGTACAAGCCACAGAACACGACCACCCCCGCCGTCACCACGGCGGTCGACTTCACCAGCTCGGGCGACACGGCCGACGCCAACGTCGCCGTCGTGAACACGAAGTGCATCGGGTCGGCGAAGCTCAGTTTTTTGAAGGTCGTCTCGCTGAAGCCCTCCGCACACTAGACGCAGGCCGCGCCCGGCCGGCCCTCGCGCCGGCCGGGCGATCGGCCGTTCACAGGAGGACGGCGAAGTGGAGGCGCGGCTTGAGCTCCGAGCGCGTGCGAGTGCGGAAAACCATGTCGACCCCCAGCGAACCACCCGAGCGGCTGGAGGCGACGAGGCGATAGTGGTACGTGGTGCCGCGCCGAAGGCCCGTGACGCGTGCCTTCACCGGGCGCGGGTCGTCGTCGGGCGAGACCACCCTCCGTGCCGTCCTGAGGCCGTAGCGCCTCGTGCGGCCGTACTCGAAGTAGTAGCTCGTTCGCTGGGCGGTCGCGCGGAGGTCGCCGGCCAACGTGGCGCTCGTCCGGGCGGCGCGAGCCCGACGGGTCCGTGCGACCGGCGCCGGGAACGAGGTCGTGTTCAGCAGCGCCGAGACGCTGTTGCTGCCCTGGTTCGCCGAGGCAACGTCGAGCTTCTCGTCGCCGTTGAAGTCGTCGAGCGCGAGCCACTCCGGTGACGAGCCGACGAACAGGCTCGTGGTGGGAGTAAAGGTTCCGGTGCCGTCGCCGGTCAGTATGGAGACGTCGTCGCTGTCCTCGTTCGCGACCGCCACGTCGACGTTTCCGTCGCCGGTCAGGTCGCCGAGCTCGACGTCCTGCGGCGACGCGCCGGCGCCGACAGGCGTCGACGAAGGGACGTTCGTCGGCAGTCCGAATGTCCCGTCGCCGGCGTTGAGCAGGATGGAGAGGTCGTCCGACCCGGCATTCGCAACGGCGACGTCCGGCTTGCCGTCGTCGTTCAGGTCGCCCGCGGCGACCGCGCTCGAGTGCGAATCCGCCTCGTAGGACAGACCGGGCTGGACGAACGAGCCGTCGCCGCGGCCGAGGAGGACGGTGATTCCGCCCGGCTCGGCATTGGCGACGACGAGATCGAGATTTCCGTCGCCGTCGAAATCGGCGGCGTCGATCGACGCCGGCTCGGCTCCCGCGGCCGCGGGGGCGGTCGGGTTGAACGACGCGGCGCCGTCGCCGAGCAGGACCGAGACTTCGCCCGACCCGGCGTTCGCTACGGCGAGGTCGGGCTCGTGGTCTCCGTTGAAGTCACCGGAGGCGATCCCCGACGGCTGCTGCCCCGCGGCAAACGGGCCCCCGCCCGCGTGGAACGTCCCGTCCCCGTTTCCGACGAGCAGCGAGACGTCGTCAGATTCGCCGTTCGCGACGGCCAGATCGAGGATCTCGTCGCCCGTGAAGTCCTCGGCCACCAGCGCGGTCGGCTGCGAACCGACGCCGTAGCCGACGAGCGACGGAAACGAGCCGGTGCCGTCACCGCCGAGGGCGGCGACCTGGCCGCTGTCCGCATCCGCCACCGCGAGGCCGATGGGACTGGTGCTACTGAACACACCCGAGACGACCGCGCTCGGCGCCGCCCCGGCCGCCGAGTCGATCGGCGGGCCGAACACCGGGGCCGGGCCGGCCGCGGACGCCCTCGCCGCGCAGAGGAGCGATGCGACGAGGACGAACGCGGCCGACACCGTTCGGCGGAGGGGCCGATGGGTCACGGCGTTGCGCATCCGTTCGGGTAGGCGTACCTGTGCAGGCCCACGCTCTCATCGCCATCGCCGACGTAGAGGTTGCACGCAGAATCGAAGGCGAGGCCCGTCGGTTCCAGCAACGAACCGCCTGACCAGGACGCCAGATAGGTCCCGTTGGCCAGGTACTTCTGCACCGTGCCGTTCCCGGCGTCCGAAACGTAGAGCGTCCGACCCGGGTCGACGGCGAGGAAGTACGGGAGCCTGAAGCCGGGGCTCGCCTGCGACGCGTTCCACTCGGCGAGCCGGTTGAAGCTGTCCTTCGAGTCGTAGACGGCGATCGCCGGAGGAGGCGGAAGCGGGTCCTTCTTGGAGCTCGGCGGGGGGAAGATCACCGAGATGTAGACGTGCCCCTGGTTGTCGACCGCGATCCCGTGGGCGCCCGGCAGCGCCGGATCGACGTGCGATGCCGTCGCGGCCCCGTCCGAGTCGTACTCGAGGATCACCGCATGTCCCTGCTGCGTCTGCGCCGCGACATAGACGTTGCCCGCGGCGTCGGTCGCAACTCCCCAGGGAGCGCTCGGTGAACTCGCGTTCGGGAAACTCGAGATGTCGATGGACTTGAGCTGGGACCCGTGTGGGTCGAACTCGAACAGCTTGCCGGCCGAGGAGCTGGTGACCCACACGTTCGACGTCTCGGGATCCACTGCGACGCCGTCCGCGCCGACGCCCAGCGTTAGCGTCGCGGTGCTCTTGCCGGTGACGTCGAACCCTTCGACGGCGTTGCTTACGTCGCCGGCGGCCCAAATGGTGCCCGACCTCTGGTCGACCGCGACGCCGTCGGGAGCGCCGACCGTGATCGGGGTCGTCTGGCTTGGAACCCGGAAGCAGTTCGGACAGACCGCGAGGACGGCGTCGTCGGCCTGCGACCCGTCGAGACGCCCGTCGGAGTTCGTGTCCGGGTCGTCGGGGTCGGTGCTGCGCTTGCTCTCCGGTCGGTACTGGCTCTGGCCGCAAGTGGCAGCGGCACCGGGGCAGCCGTCCCACGAGCCGTCGTTGTCGATGTCCTTGCTGAGCGGGTTCGAGTAGATCTGGTACGGACTGTCCTGGGGATACGGGACCTTCCAGCCGTTCTGCGTCTCGTCGTAGTCCGAGATCCCGTCGCCGTCCGTGTCGACCTTCGTCGGGTCGGTGCCGTAGTCGTCCTCGGTGGTGTCGAAGAGACCATCGCCGTCGGAGTCGACCATGTAGATCAGGTGGACGACGCTTCTGGGCTTGACGACGATGTCGTCGAAGGACGCGGGAGTCGTAACGTCCACGTCGGTGGACGCGGTCACCGCCCAGGCGTGGAACGGCTGATTCGGGCCGCTGGGCTGCGACTCCACGCCGTTGACCTCGCACAGAATTCCGGCCGGCTGGCCGCTCGCGCAGCCGGAGGTCTTGTGGTCGATGTTGAGGATCTGGAGGACCTTGCTCATCGTGATGCCGGCGGTGAGCCCCTCCGGCGTCCGATCGACGTTCGTGGCGACGAAGTAGTCCTTCGGCGCGAGCTTGTCCGTCGGATCTGTGTGCCCCGGGCCGTAGTCGATCGAGATCTCGGCCGTCTGAACCGGAAGGTTGCTCCCGATTGTGGCTCCGTAGCTCTTCCCGGTCGTCGGGTCGTCGAGCTCGGGGTCTGGGATCGCGTACACCAGTGCGCCGGGGTCGGCCTCGAGCTGGAGCAGCTGCAAGGTCGAGACGGATGAGTCCGTCACCTTGTATGGCCCGTTCGTCTCACCCGGGGTGAAGGTGGTCTGGTTGACGCCATTTCCCGGCACGAGCGTGGCGATCGGCTTCAGCTTCCCGGGCTGATCAGGATCGGGCTGGAAGGCCGTCACCTCGAGCGTCTTGGGAATGAAGCTGCGGGTGCCGAGGTTCTGCACGGAAACCGTCGCTCCGAGCGAGCCGCCGTTGAGCTTCACGCCGTGCTCGGACGAGTCTTCCGTGTACTGCTGGTACTTGTTTTGCAGCGTGTTTGTGTAGCCGGTCTGGTGCTCGGTCGTCCAGCTGTGGCTGGCGTCGAACTCCGCGCTCGCGTTGAATCCCTTCTTGGTCTGCCAGCCGGCCTTGACGTTGCCGCCGATTTCGGTGACCTGGGTCTTCGTTGTCAGGTCGACGTTCTTCGTGGTGGCGGTGTTGAGGCTCCCGTTGTAGTCGGTGGTGGTCTGTGTATCGGTCAGCGTGGCGTTGACTGCGATATCGCTCGTCGTATTCGGCGTCACGAAGACGGACGCCACGGGCACATCGGCGACAAGCGGGTTGGTGCCGCCCTTGTTGACCTCGTCCCAGTCCGAGTAGCCGTCGCCGTTCTTGCAGATGCTCCCGGAGGACGGAACGCAGTCGCCGTCCGTGTCCGAGAGGGTCGGCGAGGTCGCGATCGTGGTGTTGTCGCCTGCATAGCCCTTGACCTCGGTTCCATCCTCGAAGCGTGGGTCGACAGTCGCGGTGCTCTTGCCCGGCTCGAGCGCGTCGTTGTCCGTGTCCATGTCGTTCGGCACGCTCCCGTACTGCTTGAACTCCTCGTAGTCGGTCAGGTCATCACTGTCGCTGTCCGTGGCGCTCGGGTCGCTGACCTTTTTGCTCCACTCGTCGTAATCACCTATTCCGTCGTTGTCGGTGTCCGTCTTCGTCGGGTCGCTCTTGAAGGAGCGCGGCTGCTCCGCACCCGTGCCGTTCTGGATCTGGATCTGGCCGCCGGCGAGCTCCTGGCAGTCCGGTACCTTGTCCTTGTCGGTGTCCAGGGTCGGGTCGGAGCAGCCGCCCTGCGTTACCGGCCCGACCTGGGCGGAGTAGGCGAAGCTGCTGCCGGACGAGTTCGTCGCCGTCACCTTGACGCGCAGGTCCGCCTTGAGGTCGTCCTGCGTCGGCGTGTACGTCGTCCCCGTCGCGTTCGCGATCGTGGTCCAGGTCGAAGCGTTGTCGGTGCTGCGCTCCCAGGCGTAGGTGAAGGAGGGACTGCCGGTCCAGCTCCCCGGCGAGGCAGTCAGGGCGCTGCCGACCTGCACCGTGCCCGAGATGGTCGGGACGGCCGTGTTCTTCGGCGACCCGTTCGCGACGACCGGACCAATCGCGGCCGAGGCGGCGTCGTTGTGGCCGGCGGAGTTCGTCGCCGTGACGACGACCCTGAGCTTCGACCCGACGTCGCCGAGGACCGGCGTGTAGGTGGACGCCTTGGCGCCGGCGATGGCCTTCCAGGTGTTGCCGTTCGAGCTCGACTGCCACGCGTAGGCGAACGTCGGCGCCGGCGAGCCGGACCACGCACCTGGCGACGCCTTCAGCACCTGGCCGGCTTGCGGCGTCCCCGAGATGGACGGCGCGGAAGTGTTCTTGGGAATCGTTCCCGCCGCCTGGATCGTGACGATCGCCGAGTCGGCACGGTTCGAGCCGAGCTTGTTGCTGCCCGTGACCTCGACGCGGATGTTGTGCCCGCCGTCGCTGCTCTCCACCGTGTACGTGCCGGCGGTTGCGCCCGCGATCGGCGACCAGTGGCCGGGCGAATCCTCCCACTGCCAGACGAAGGCGAACGTCGGAGCCGGAGTGCCGGTCCACGTTCCCGGTGAGGCGGTCAGCGTCTCCCCGACCGCTGGGGTGCCGCTGATCGTCGGCGGCGCCGTGTTCGACGGGATCACCGGCGGGCCTGTCAGCACGCGCCCGCGCGCCCGGTGCTTCGCGTGTGGCTTCTTCTTCGTCGCCGCCTTCTTGGCGCTGTGCTTCGGCTTGGCCGACTTCTTCGCCTTGGCCTTCCTTGCCTTCGCCGCCAGGCTCGGCGCGCAGCCGCGCTTGGCATAGAACGACCTGGCGGCCGCCACGGTGTGGAAGTCGAGCAGTTCCTCGTCGACGAAGAAGCACGGCCGACCCGCGGCGTTGGGGCTCTTGTCGACTGCGTCGGCGGCGCCGTCTTCTTCCTGGTCGCCGTCGACGTCCTCCCGCGCCATCCAGGCATCCGGAATGCCGCTGACGTTGTCCGACGAGTCTTTCGCATCGGGGACGCCGTCGCCGTCGTCGTCGGGATCGACGGCGTCCGGAATCCCGTCGCCGTCGCTGTCCGTGACGATCTGCTCGTGGTACCGGTCGAGGCTGGGCACCTGTGTCCAGCCGAGGTCCGGTCGGAACATCAGTCTCCCCCGCTTGCCGACGGGCAGCGACAGCTGCTCGAGCCAGTACTGGACGTCGGTGAAGAAGAAGAACGACTGACTGCGCGACAGGCGCGGCGCCAGCCGCTCGAGGGCCGGCCCCACGCGCTGCCTCATGAGGAGCATGAGCACGTTGCCGCCCTGCGTGCGTCCGAGCTGGGTCAGCTCGTTCCGGGCCTTCGGCCCGATCCGACGCAGGACGAGCGCGAGACCTTCGACCCTGGCGTCCGAGACCTTGCTCGCCCCGCCCTGCGCGGAAACCTGATCCGACCAGCTGCGCAGCTGCTCGACCGGCGTCTGGGCGGCGAGCCCCGAGGCCGCGGACGGCTGCAGCGTCGTCGCGACCAACACTCCGATGACGGCGACGCCCAGCGCAAGACCGAGCTGTGCGGCCGGCCACCACGCGCGTCGTCTCTGTGCAGGCTGTCTGTTCATCGCTCCTCCCCGTTTCGATTGCAGGCAGGTTCGGTGGGAGGGCTGTACGCGGGCTGTACGCGCGCTGAATTCGGCTCCTTTCGGAACGCCAGTGGGGGTGCTAGCGTGAGCCGGGGAGAGGGCTGTGGAGTTTCGGATTCTGGGGCCGCTCGAGGTTGCCGACGACGGTCGCCCGGTCTCGCTCGGGAGCGGTCGCCAGCGTGCGCTGCTCGCCGTGCTCCTGCTGCAGCGGAACCGGGTAGTCACAGCCGAGCGGTTGATCGACGAGCTGTGGGGAGAGCGCCCGCCGAGCTCGGCGGCGAATCTCGTCCAGGTGTATGTGTCTCGGTTACGCAAGCTGTTGGGGAGGGAGCGGCTGGTCACGAGCGGCGGCGGGTACCTGCTGCGGGTCGATGACGGTTCACTCGATCTCGATCGTTTTCAGCGGCTCGCCGAGGAAGGTCGGCGTGCCCTGGCGAGCGGGGATTCGGAGGGCGCATCCGCGCTGCTCGGGGAGGCGTTCGCGCTGTGGCGCGGGCCGCCGCTGGCCGATGTCTCCCTCCAATCGTTCGGACAGGCCGAGGTCGGACGCCTCGAGGAGCTCCGGCTCGCAGCGCTGGAGGAGCGGATCGAGGCGGATCTCGCCTGCGGCCGCCATCGCGTCGTCATCGGCGAGCTAGACGCGCTGCTGGCAGAGCAGCCCTTCCGCGAGAGACCGCGCGGGCAGCTGATGCTCGCGCTCTACCGCTCGGGCCGCCAGGCCGAGGCGCTGGAGCTCTATCGGGAGACGCGCCGGAGGTTCGTGGATGAGCTCGGCCTCGAGCCCGGTTCGGCGCTCCACGAGCTCGAACGGGCGATCCTGGCCCAGGACCCGGCGCTCGCCGCGCCGGTGGCCGCCGCTCCGGTGCCGAGGTCGAACCTGCCCGCCCCGCCGACGCGATTGGTCGGCCGTGAGCGGGAGCTGGAGGAGGTGACGTCGGCCGTTCGCGGCGGCTGCCGGTTGCTGACGCTGACCGGGGCGGGCGGGTCGGGCAAGACGCGCCTCGCCCTCGAAGCGGCGGCCCGACTCACCGGCGAGTTCCGCGACGGCGCCTTGTGGGTGCCGCTCGCGCGCGTGCGCGACCCCGGGCATGTC
>JBKPNC010000054.1:0-15353 GCA_046732435.1 Actinomycetota bacterium | reverse complement strand
TCGATCTTGGGCCCCGGCCCGCGTTAGACTCGAGGGTGAGGCGCGGAGTGAGTCATCGTGAGACCGAGCATCTGCGCGTGCTGATCGCGAACGAGCGCGCGGATCGCCTGGCGCTCGTCGCGCCGATCGTCGCCGGTCTGGGGCATGAGGTGATCGCGCGCGGAGTGCGAGCGAGCGAGGCGCGCTCCGTGCCTCGACGGCTTGCAGCGCCACCCCGACGTTGAAGAGAACGGAAGCAACAAGCGTAGAAGCGACGCCGATCGCAAACACCATCCTAGGTGATACCCACCGGCAGACATCCGAACGGTCCTGGCCGTCGCGCCTTCGGCGCGCTGCAGCCCGACATGACCCGGATCGCCATCTACCCATTGCCGAGCGTCTGGTAAGTCGGCGACCGCAGTTCTAGCCTGATCGGATGGACGGGGGTTGAGGTCGTACTCCGAAGCCCGTGCTTGTGCCTTCTGCTTCTGCACCGATCGTCGTAGCCTTTGCTCGTGCTCACGTGTCCGAGCTGCTGGCGGGAGAATCCCGAGGGGGCTCGCTTTTGCAACGCGTGCCGCCGCTGACCGCTGAACGGCCGACGCGGCGCGAGGAGCGGAAGGTCGTCACGGTGCTCTTCTGCGACCTCGTCGGCTTCACGTCGCGGGCGGAGTCGCTTGACCCCGAGGACGTCCCCGGTCTGCTCGATCGCTACCACGACCATCTGCGCGCCGAGCTCAAGCGCTTCGGCGGCACCGTCGAGAAGTTCATCGGCGACGCGGTTATGGCGGTCTTCGGCGCGCCGGTCGCGCATGAGGACGACCCCGAGCGCGCCGTCCGCGCGGCGTTGGAGATCGGAGAGTGGGCGCGCGAACGCGAGGACTTCCAGGTCCGGATCGGCATCATGACGGGTGAAGCGCTCGTCCGCCTCAACTCGCAGCCGGGCGAGGCGATCGTGTCGGGCGACGTCGTCAACACGGCTGCGCGCCTGCAGAGCGCGGCGCCGGAGAACGGCATCCTCGTCGACGAGGCGACCTATCGCGCGACCGAGCGAGCGATCGAGTACCGCGTATCCCGGCCGGTCGAGGCAAAGGGCAAAGGCCCAGCCGGTGACGGTGTGGGCCGCCCAGCAGGCTCGAGCGCGCTTCGGCGCTGAGGTCGGGGTCCCGCAAACGCCGCTCGTCGGGCGAGACCGCGAGCGGGAGCTCCTCGCATTCGCACTCGACCGGGCCGAGAGGGAACGCTCCGTGCAGCTCGTCACGCTCGTTGGCGTCCCCGGTATCGGCAAGACCCGGCTCGTCGCAGAGCTCTTCCGGATCATCACGGAGAGTCCCGATCTGGTCACGTGGCGGGCGGGCCGCTCGCTTCCCTACGGCGAGGGCATGACCTACCGGGCGCTCGGCGAGATGGTCAAGAACCAGGCCGGGATCCTCGAGACCGACCCCCCGAGCGGGCGGGCGAGAAGCTGCGCGGGGAGGTCGGTCGGCTCTTCACCGACCCGGCGGAAGCGCGCTCGGTGGAGGGGAAGCTCCGTCTGCTCGTCGGCATCGAGACGGCGGCAGAATCGAGCGAGGACAGGCGGCAAGAGAGCTTCTACGCCTGGCGCCGCTTCTTCGAGGAGTTGGCCGACAAGCGGCCGGCAGTGCTCGTGTTCGAGGACCTGCATTGGGCTGGCAAAGACCTGCTCGACTTCATCGATCACCTCGTCGAGTGGGCGGACGACGTCCCGCTCCTCTGCGTGTGTACGGCCAGACCGGAGCTCCTCGACCGCCGCCCGGCCTGGGGCGGAGGGAAGCCGAACGTCTCCACGATCTCGCTTTCGCCCCTCTCCGACGAGGAGACGGCGCATCTGCTGGCGAGGCTGCTCGAGCGGGCCGTCTTGCCGGCCGAGCAGCAGGCGGCGCTGCTTGCCCGTGCGGGAGGCAATCCGCTCTATGCGGAGCAGTTCGCGCGCATGTTCGCTGAGCGGGGCGCCGCGAGCGAGCTGCCCCTGCCCGAGACCATCCAGGGCATCATCGCCGCCCGGCTCGACGGGCTCGAGCAAAGGGAGAAGGCGCTGCTACAGGATGCGGCCGTCGTCGGCAAGGTCTTCTGGGCAGGTGCGCTTGCGCGAATCGACGGGCGAGACCGCGTTGGCGTCGAGGAGACCCTCCATGCGCTTGGCCGCAAGGAGTTCGTGCGCCGCCAGCGGCGGGCCTCGGTCGAGGGGGAGAGCGAGTACATCTTCCTCCACCTGCTCGTGCGCGACGTTGCCTACGGGCAGATCCCCAGGGCCGCCAGGTCGTAGAAGCACCGCGCGGCGGCCGAGTGGATCGCATCGCTGGGCCGCGCCGAGGATCATGCCGAGCTGCTCGCCCACCACTACTTCCAGGCGATCGAATACGCCGGGGCGGCCGGCGGGCGCGACCCAGCTCTCGAGGAGCGGGCGAGGCATGCGCTTCGCGCCGCCGGTGACCGGGCTCTCGCGCTCAACGCCTTCGCTGCCGCCGCGCGCTTCTACCGTCGCGCTCTCGATCTCTGGCCGCGCGACGATCCCGACCGCCCATACGTGGTCTTTGGCCTCGGCGTCGCGCGGTGCCGCTCGGAGGAAGCGGTCGCAGAACTCGAGGAGGCTCGCGACGAGCTGCTCGCGCACGGTGATCTCGAGAAGGCGGCCGAGGCCGAGGCGATGGCCTCGTTCTTGGGTGTAGCCAGTGAGACGTCGCTCGCGCGCTTGGAAGAGGCGCGTCAGCTCGTACGAGATCGGCCGCCGTCGCGATCGAAGGCGTTGGTGCTCGCGCAGCTCGCGTACCGGTCGGCGTCGGTTCGAGACCCAGCCTGGGAGATGTATGCGAACGAAGCCCTGGCGATCGCCGAGAGTCTCCGGCTTGACGATTTGCAGGTGTCGGTTCTGGTGACGATCGGCACTGCCCGCGGCATTCTTGGGCAGCCGGGGAACGTCGACGCGCTGGAGGAAGCGGTGAAGGTTGCAGACTCCATCGACTCCGTGGAGGGCCTCAGAGCCAGGATCAATCTCGCGGCGCAGGTGCAGGTGGAGGGCGAGCTGGAGCGCTGCTTCGGCATTCAGGCTCGGGCGAGAAGCGATGCGGAGCGCTTCGGCGAGCGAGGTGCAGTCCGGCATCTGCGCAGCGAGCGTGTGTGGGAGCATTACTGGCAGGGCTTGTGGGACGAGAGCAGCCGGGAGGCCGACGCCTTTCTCGCAGAGGTCGAGGCCGGCGAACCGCATCCGGCCGGCGAATTTGCGTGCCGCCACGCGAGGGCGCACATTCGCTTGGCGCGTGGAGACCCCGCTGGCGCGATCGCCGACGGCGAGCAGGCGGTTCGGGTCGCTCGCGATTGGCCTGTCTGGGACACCCTCGCGACCGCTCTCGCCGCGTTCGCATGCGTCCTCCTGGCCGTTGGCAGGACCAGCGAGGCCGCTGCGTCGTTGGCGGAGGTGCGAGAGCTCGGACTCAGTTGGGCATACGCCGCGCCGGACGTCGCCGTTGTGCTCGTCGGACTCGGTCGTGAACAGGAAGTGTCCATCGACGAGCTATTCCCACAGCGGTCGCTATGGGCGGAGGCAGCACAGGCCTTCTGCGCACACGACTACGTCGGAGCGGCCGACCTCTATGCACGGATTGGCTCGCTCCCGGACGAGGCGGACGCGCGGCTGAGATCGGGCCATGACGAACAGGTCCGGCGGGCGCTCGACTTCTACCGCTCCGTCGGGGCGAGCCGTTGCGTCCAGGAAAGCGAGGCGCTGCTCGCGAGGACGGTATGAGCGCGCGGAGGGAACCCAAGGTCATCTCCGTGCTCTTCTGCGACCTCGTCGGCTTCACGTCGCGCGCGGAATCACTCGACGCGGAATCACTCGACCCGGAGGACGTCGATCTGCTCTTACGCTCCTACCACGAGCGGGTCCCCACGGAGCTCAAGCGGCACGACGTACCGCGTCCGAAGGATCGTTGGCCGAGGCGCTCGCTCGTCACTGTCGGCGGGCTCGGCGGAATTCGGGCGCTGGCCGCGAGGTCGCGGCTCGCCGCGGGCGCTGTCGATGCGAGGTGGGAGCTAGTCGCGATCGGGCGCGTCCTTCACCTTGTCGCTTACATCCTCGACGACGTCCTTCGCCTTGCCCTCGGCTTGGTCGACCTTCCCCTCCCGCTGAAGGTCCTTGTCGCCCGTAAGGTCGCCGGCGGCTCGAACCGCCGGGCTTCTGGGCTCGCCAACGGATTCGCGATCCCGGCTCGAACCGCCGGGCTTCTGGGCTCTCGTCGCTGTCGCGGTCGGCAGCGCATCGGCAACGCTCATGCGGACGAACAGGGCGCCTGGGATGAACCTTACGAGGGTGAACTGGCGCATGCTGAGGGCAAAGCGGCAGGCATTCATCCGGGAGGTAGTCGCAAAGCGTGGCCCGCGTGGCCCGCGTGGCCCGCGCGGACCTCAGAGGCCTCAGGGGCCAGAGGGCCCTCAGGGCGCTCAGGGCCCTCAAGGGCCGCAAGGAGCGCAGGGCGCCCAGGGGGCGCCCGGACTCATCACCGCGAGCGAGCTGCACTGGTACGCGCAGCAGGCGACTGTGGCACCGGGCTCCGCAATCACTTTAGAGGCGGATTGCCCATCCAGCATGTTCGCGATCACCGGCGGTTTCGTCGGGTTCTCGGCGGCCAGCACCGCGATCGAAAAAGACGATGGGACGCAAGGGTGGAGCGCGATTCTCTACAACCCGGCCGGATCGAGTTACACCGGAATCGTCGACGTCGCTTGCGTGGGGTAGGACCTCGAAACAACGTTCACGAGGCCGGAGCCTAGTCCGGCCTCGTGATTCAAGCACACGAAGATGTGACGGGTACCACTGCGGGTACCAACAGACGACCGAGAACGGCGAAACGGAGACTCCGCCGAAGGCGCGAAAGTCGCTCCGCTAGGCGGTATCGGCACGGGCGGCGACTAACGGCGAAGCGTCCGCCGGGTCTGGGGGACTAGAGGTCCCGAGTTCAAATCTCGGCGCCCCGAACGGAGAAAGACCCGCGAGAGCGGGTCTTTTTCACCTAAGGGGAGCCTGTCGGCCGTCGGCGGCGACCCGGTACCAATGCCGCCGTGCCGACCCCGAACGCCACACCAGCGAACCTGCTCCCGACGCGCTGTCTCACCTGGGCGAGTCCTGCTCGGCAAAGGCGCCGCGAGCATGCTCGGGCGGCGCCCACTACGATCCCGCGATGCGCCCGCCACCGCGGTTTTTCACCCGTCTTGGCGTCCCTTGGTTGTGGGGCGCTGACGTGGAGAACGCGTGGGTGTTCATGCGCTTCCATATCGTTCCGATCATCACGACGCTACTGGCGCCGGGGTCACACGCCTACGGGGTGTGCCGTTTGCCGGCGCAGGGCGGGGCGGTGCTGGCCGCGAACCATCTGTCGGCGATCGACCCGCCGCTTGTCGGCTCGTTCTCGAGCAGGGCGCTGTGGTACATGACCAAGGCGGAGTTGCTGCAGATGCCGCTCGTGGGCGAGGCGCTGTCGTGGACCGGCGCGTTCCCGATCCGGCGGGGAGAGAGCGACCGCGACGGCTTGCGGCGGGCGCGGGAGCTGGTGCGGGAGGGCCGGATCGTCGGCGTCTTCGTCGAGGGCACGCGGCAGCGGTTCGGCTATCCAGCCGACGAGATCCACGCGGGCGCCCTGTCTATCGCAGTTCGAGAGCGAGTCCCGGTGATCCCCTGCGCAGTCGAGTCGTTCGGCTGGTCGCGCAGAAACCGTCGAGCCTGCTGCGTCGTCTACGGCGAGCCCATTTCGTCCGCTGGGATCCCGGCAAACGGCCGCGGCTATCGGGCAGCAGCAGAGATCACCCGCCGTGAGATCTTCCGCCTCTGGCGGCAGGCGGCCGAGGCCGTCGCCGCCGGCTTCCCCGCGACGCTGCCGGACGGCACCCGCAAGGAGAGCTGGCCACGCGCCTGGGACTTCCGCCGAGCCCGCCCAGCCCCGCGCCGGGTGAGCGGGCTCGCCTAGGCACGACGTTTCACCCGGGCAGCGACAACGTCAGCGACGCCGACACGATTTGGGACCAACGAGGTGGCCGCCCGCTCGGGAAGCGGGTTAGGCCGGGAAACGGTTTAGGCCGCCGGTGCGTCAACCTCGCGGAGCGCGGTCACCTTGCCGTTGGCCACCGTCCAGATGGCCATCACGGCCATGCGTTCCGTCCCGCCGTCGCGGCGATGCAGCCGCAGCGTGTACGCCACGACGACCCGATCGTTGATCGCAAAGAGCTCGTCGAACTCGGGCCTGTCGATGCTGGCGAACTGCTCGCGGTACTCGCGTCCACGGGCCAGGTAACCCGCCTTGTCCGTCATCGCACCGTTCGCGTGATGAACGAAGTCGTCCGCGAAGGTCGACTCGACAACGTCGAGATCGAAGTCCCGGTCGCACATCTTGTAGGTGATGTCCCTGATGAACTCGACCGGATCCATGGGACCCAACCGTACCTCTTGCGTCCGGGGGCCCGGGTCGACGACGCCCTGGGGTGTCGGACAGCGCCGGCAAGAACGCGGCCCGGACAGCCTACGGAGCGTGTCCAACGGGACAGGGCAACACCGCGCCGAAGTCCGCAGTGCCTGGGCCTCGTCGCAGTTGCCTTCGCCAGCGGTTAGCCGCGCGCGATCCGCCAACGGTGGAGGTACCCGGGGCGCAAGACCTTGACGAGCCTCACCCTCGGCGGAGCGGCGGTCGAATCGATCCGGGCGATCAGCCTGGCGCAGACGACCCCGAAGACCTTGCCGGCAGCCGTCCTCGGAATCTTCCAGGACCACACGTTCACATTGAACTCCGGGGCGTCGTCGGCGACGGGATTGGCCTGGCCGGAACCAAGCCGCCGTTGCAGTTCGCCCTGCCGCGTCCGGATCGATGCCTGACAGAGCCCGCCGCTCGAGGTCCTGATCGTCACACCCTGCGCGGTCCAGTAGATGATCACCGCGCTGAAACGCTCGCCCGCGACGGGTCGGCCCTGGAGGAAGAGCGCCTTTGTCTGCGTGAGTTCGCTCCCCGGCGCAGCGCCGACAGCGATCGCACCCGCCACGACCACCGCGCCGGCGGCGGCGGCAATTCCGGCCCGACGCACGGGCCCAATCATACGACCCGAACTGACCCGTTCAAATCTAGAGCGGTGGAGAAATCGCTGCTAGTGTGGCGTTCCTTCACCGTGGCCGCACGTTTTCTCTGCTTGCTCATCGTCGCCGCGGTGCTGGCGCCCGGTGAGGCGAACGCAGCGGTCCCGCTGACGCCCTGCGGAGCGTCCGGCCTGGAGTGCGCCCAGGTCCAGGTGCCGCTCGACCGAAACGGGCTCGTCCCCGGCACGATCTCACTCCACGTCGAGGTTCTGCCGGCCGCGTCGACGCCGCGCGGAACACTTTTCCTGATCGCCGGCGGGCCGGGGCAGGGCTCCGCGCACACGTACGACCTGGGTTCGTCCGGGAGCGCATCGTTCTTACAGGCGATCCTTCCCGGCTACACACTCGTCGCGGTCGACAACCGCGGGACCGGCGCCTCCGGCCTGATCAACTGCCCGGCGCTGCAGCGGCAGGTCTTCCGCGCAACCATCCAGCGGCAGGCCGACCTCGTGCGTGCGTGCGCCGACCTCATCGGCCCCGGGTTTCCTTTTTACTCCACGCGCGATCACGCCGACGACCTCGAGGCTGTCCGCCAGGCGCTCGGTCTCGGAAAGGTCGGGCTCTACGGGGTCTCGTACGGCACGAAGCTCGCACTCGCGTACGGGCTCGCGTACCCCACACACGTCGACCGGATCGCGCTCGTCTCCGTCCTTCCGGTCGAGGGGCCGGACGTGTTCGCGCGGGACGTTCTCCCGCAGATGCCGAAGACGCTCGCGGACTTCTGCGCGGGCGGCCGATGTCGTGGTGTGACCTCGAACTACGCCGGCGAAGTCGTCGCGCTCGCAAACAGGCTCGAGGCGCATCCGCTGCGGGGGCGCGTCGTCGTCAGCGGGAAGGCCGCGACGACGCTTCGCATCAACGGTGAAGACCTGCTCAACGCCGTGGTCGACACAGACCTCATTCCTGGTCTCGCACAGGAATTTCCGGCCGCGGTGCACGCCGCGAGGAAGGGGTACAACCGCCCGCTGCTCCGGCTCGTCGGGCTCGACCAGCACGGATCGTCCGACACGGCCGCCGATCTCAGCGCCGGCCTCTATGCGGCGACGACGTGCGACGACGGGGTCTTTCCGTGGTCGCCCGCGACGCCCGTCTCCGAGCGCGCCGCGATCCTCCGCAGCGCGATCAACGGACTGCCGGCGGGCGCGCTCGGCCCCTTCGGACGCTGGGCCTCGAACTTCGGCACCGCAGCCTTCTGCGAGCAGTGGCCCACGCGGGCGGGGCAGAGGCCGCCGGCGTCGGGGCCGTACCCCAACGTGCCCGTGCTCGTCGTGAGCGGCGGTCTCGACCTGCGCACGCCGACCGCCGGTGCGGCATCGGTCGTGCAGCATTTCCCGCAGGGGCGGCTGCTCGTCGTGCCGGGAGTGGGCCACGATCCGGTGGACGCCGACCTGTCGCTCTGCGCCGCGAGGGAAGTTCGCTACTGGGCGCTCGGCCTGTTGACGTCCTCGACCTGCCCGCGCGCGCCGTCGCTGGTCGGGACGGTGCCCGCGTTTCCGCGGGTGCGGGGAAAGCAGTCGCCGCGGTCGACGCGCGCTCTGGCACTGAAGACCGTCACCGAAGCACAGGCTGCCTGGGCTGTCGCGCTGGTCTCATCCGGTGGGCTCCACCCGGCTGGGCTGTACGGCGGGTCGCTCGTGCCGACGAGGACCGGCCTGGGCTTCAGGCTCGTCGGCTACAGCATCGCGACCGGGATTCAGGTCGGCGGTCGCCTGACGGCGCCGGCCGGGGACTTCCCGCTCAGGTTCAGCGGAACGGTCAAGGTCTCGGGACGCAACGCGGCGCACGGGACGCTGCACATATCCGGAAAAAGCGTCTCCGGCGTCCTCGGCGGGCGGAGGATTGCGGGCAGAGACTGTTCGCCGGCGACGAAGCCGGGCTCGTGCGGCAGGGGTCTGGGTCGGCCTCTACCGTTCCATCCGGTTTCCCTGCCGCATGGCCACGGTTCCCTCTTGGGGGTAGCCGGCGAAGCCGCTAGCCTGCTCGCTCGATGAGAACACGCCGACTCCACCTCACCCTCGCCTGTGCGCTGGGGCTGGTCGCGCTGGGCGTCGCCGCCGGGACAGCGATGGCCACGTCGCAGGGCAGCCATTCCGACATCGGGCGCATCCTGTTCCGTCTGAAGGCGAACGCGGTTATCTGCGCGATGAGCCGCGACTCGAAGACGCTCGTCTGCTTCCGGCCCGCGAACGGGGCGACCGCCAAGTTGCCGCGCAAAGGGCTCGCCAGCGCGAAGATCGTCAAGGCCAATCGCGGCGTCCCGCCGAAGGCGAGAAGCGCACCGCTGCTGCTCAAGGGCCACACGTATCGCAAGTCCGTGTACCGCTGCACCGTGAAGAAGAACGACGCCCGGTGCACGAACGCCGGGAACCACGGCTTTCAAATCGGCAAGGATGCGGTCTACCGCTTTTGACGTGGGGGAACCCGGGGTTTCCCCAGGAGCCTCCTCCTTAAGCAGCTAGACGCGCTTCCCGCGGTGACTCTGCCGGGCAAGCCCGGCTCAGTCGACAAGTACTTAGGCCGAGAAGACGTCAGCGCCGCAGCCTTCGACGAGCGCTGCGCCCACGTCTTTCGGGTCGACGCCGCGGAGCGACGGGTGGCCGAGGTCGACCTCGGCCTCGGGCCAGCGCTCGATCCCGAGTGAGGCAGCGCCCTCCTCCGAGCCGTACCCGAACAGCTCGTCGACGCCGAACACGTTTCGCCGTCCACTCGCGCGCCGGGCGATCCCTTCGAGCTCCCGCAGCTCTTCGAGCGGATCGATACGGATGTTCGAGTCGGATCCGATGCAGAGCGGGATCCGCCGCTCGAGCAAGCGGAGCACGGGCACGAAGCCGTCGCCGAGGCTTGCCTCCGTCGTCGGGCAGACGCAGACGCGAGCGTTCGCATCCGCGATGAGGTCGAGCTCCCGATCGTCGGCGTGCGTCGCGTGAACGACGGTCGTCGACGGGCCCAGGCAGCCGGTTCTCGCGAGCAGCTCGATCGGCCGCACCCCGTGCTCGGCCACGCACTCCTCGATCTCGAGAGGCTGCTCGTCCGCGTGCACGTGCAGTACGAGGCGCTCACGGTCGGCGTAGGCGCCGATCTCCCGCAGCCAGCCCTCCGGGCAAGCCCGCACGGAGTGCGGGGCAACCCCGACGCGCACGCCGCTCTCGGCGAGCTCCTCGACCTGACCGAGGAACGCCGACACGGAAGGCTGCCGGAAGCGGGGGAGACCGCCGCGGCCGTAGGCCGCGAGCAGCACGACCTGCTGGATTCCGGCAGCGTCCGCCGCGGCCGCCGCGGACCTGGCCTCCGCGAGACCGAGGTAGTGGAACTCGCCGGCCGCCGTATAGCCGGCCCGTAGAAGCTCCCGGTACGTCAGCTCGTACTCGCGGCGGACGCCGTCCGGCGTCTGTTCGGCCGCGAGGGCGAGCATTGCGTCGCGCCACGCCCAGAAGTCGTCACCGTGTGTCTGCCCGCGGAGCGCGCGCTGGAACGTATGCGAGTGGGCGTTCACGAACCCCGGCAGCGCGAGACGCCCGTTCACGGGCGGATTCTGGCACTGACTATCCTTCCCGTGATGGCCGCGCGGGCCATGCCTATGCCGCTGGCGCAACTGCCGAACGCGCTCACCGTGGTGCGGTTCGCGCTGATTCCCGTCTTCATCGTGCTCGTTCTCCAGTCGGACGGCGGTCACAGCTGGGCGGCCGGAATCGTCTTCGCCGTCGCGGGCGTCACCGATCAGGTCGACGGCTGGCTCGCCCGCCGCTGGCACGTGGAGTCGGAGTTCGGCAAGTTCGCGGATCCGCTCGCCGATCGGCTGATGATCGTCTCGGCCGTCGTGCTGCTCTGGGCGGCGGGCAGGCTGCCGTGGCCGGCGCTCGTGATCGTTGTCGCCCGGGACGCGTTGCTCGTCCTGGGGACGAAGTTCGCCGTCGAGCACGGCTACCAGTTCTCCGTCAGCCTCCTCGGCAAGGCCGCGACCTGGCTGCTCTACGCCTCCGTGGCGTTCATCCTTGTTACCCCGGCGGGAACGGACTGGCCGCTCGTCATCTTCTGGATCGGCGTCGCGCTCGCAGTCGCGGCCGGTGCGGGATACGCGCTCGCCGTCTGGAGGCAGGTGCGCCGATGAGAGCCGTCGTGATGGCCGGCGGCGAGGGGACGCGCCTGCGGCCGCTCACGCTCGACCAGCCTAAGCCGATGGTGCCGATCGTCGGCAAGCCGTGCATGGAGCACATCATCGAGCTGCTGCGCGGGCACGGGTTCGAGGACATCACCGTCACGGTCGCCTTCCTGCCACAGGCGATCCGGACCTACTTCGGCGATGGCGAGTCCCTGGGGGTCAAGATCGAGTATTCGGTCGAGGAGTTCCCGCTCGGGACAGCCGGCTCCGTGAAGCAAGCCGTGCGCGACCAGCGCGAGCCGTTCCTCGTCATCTCGGGCGACGCCCTCTGCGACGTCGACCTGACCGCGCTCGTGGAGGCGCACCATGAGCGCAGCGCCGCGGTCACGATCGGTCTCAAATCGGTGGAGAACCCGCTCGAGTTCGGGATCGTCGTCACCGATGAAGAGGGGAGGATCGAGCGCTTCCTGGAGAAACCCGGCTGGGGCCAGGTCTTCTCGGACACGATCAACACCGGCATCTACGTGGTCGATCCCGAGGTGATGCGGCACGTGCCCGCCGGGGAGTCGTACGACTTCTCGAAGCAGCTCTTCCCACTGCTGCTCGAGATGGGGCGCCCCCTCTACGGGCACGCCTTCGAGGGGTACTGGCAGGACATCGGCGACCTCGACCAGTACCGGCAGGCCAACTTCGACGCGCTTGACGAGGCGGTGAAGCTCGACGTGCCGGGCATCCAGCTGCGCGGCAACGTCTGGATCGGCGAGGGGGTCGACATCGACGACCTCGACTCGATCGAGGGCCCGGCGTTCATCGGCAACTACTGCCGCGTCTCGCCCGAGGCGACCGTCGGGCCGTACTCGGTGCTGTCGACGAGCGTTCACCTGCGCGAGCACGCGCGCACGGAGCGCTCGATCATCGACGCCTCCACGCACATCGGCCGCAGCTCGGTGGTCGAGGGCGCGATCGTCGGGCGGGGCTGCAACCTCGGCTCGCACGTCCGGATCCACGAGTCGGTCGCCATCGGCGAGGACGTCGAGATCGGCAACCAGTGCGTGATCATGCCCGGCGTCCGCATCTATCCGCACAAGGAGGTCGAGTCCGGCGCGCAGGTGCACGAGAACCTGATCTGGGAAACGCGCGTCTCCGCGCGGATCTTCGAGCGTGACATGGTCGTCGGCAGGGTCGACGTCGACCTGACGGTCGACGCTGCCGTCCGCCTCGCTGCCGCCTTCGGTACGGCGCTCGAGCGCGGCGCTCGCGTGGTGGCGAGCCGCGAGTCGGGACCTGCATGCCGGCTGATCAAGCGCGCGATGATCGCCGGGCTGAACTCCACGGGCGTGGACGTCGCCGACCTCCGGGTGCTGCCGGCGGCCGTCGGGCGACACCTGCTCAAGACCGAGAGCTACGACGCGGGGTTCCATGTCGGCGTTTCGAACCTCGACCCCGACATCGTCCAGATCCGCCTCTTCGAGTACCCGGGCATCCAGCTGGGCTCGTCGCTCCAGAAGGAGATCGAGAAGCACTTCCTCCGCCAGGACTTGCGCCGCGCGGCCGCCTCCGAGGTGGGGGAGATCGACTACCCGGCACGCGTGCGAGAGAGCTATGCCCAGGATCTCGTCGCCAACGTCGACCGCGAGGCCATCCGGGCGCACGGGTTCCGAATCGTGGTCGACTACTCCCGTTCCGCCGCCTCGCTGGTCCTGCCGCTCGTGCTCGACGAGCTCGGCGTCGAGACGGTCGCGCGTCATGGATTCACCACCTCCTCCGAGCAGTCCGGCCTGGCCGGGTTGCAGGAGGTGATCGGGCAGACGAAGCGTCTCGTCCGGGCGGTCGGCGCCGACCTCGGCGCCGTGCTCGACCGCGCCGCGGAGCGCCTCTACCTGATCGACGAGCAAGGTCGTGAGATCGCCGTCGAGCAGGCGCTCCTGCTCTACCTGCGGCTACTCGGGTCGAACGGGCGCCGCGGCAAGCTCGCCTTTCCGATCACGGTCACGAGCCAGGTTGACCGGCTCGTGGCGGGGAGCGATCTCGAGATCGTGCGCACCGCCGCCTCGCTCGCGGAGCTGACGAAGGCGGCGGCGAGCGACGGCGTCATCTTCGCCGGCGCACTCGGCGGCGGCTACGTCTTCCCGGACTTCCTCCCGGCCTACGACGCGACCGCGAGCCTCTGCAAGCTGCTCGAGCTGCTCGGGCCGGTCGACCGGCCGCTCTCGGAGCTCGTCGCCGAGCTTCCGCGCTCGACGCTCGTTCACCGCCAGCTCCGCTGTCCATGGTCTGAGAAGGGGCGTGTCATGCGCGTCCTGACCGAACGGCTCAAGGGCAAGGAGCTCGACCTCCTCGACGGCATCAAGGTTTTCGAGCCGAACGGATGGGTGCAGCTCCTCCCGGATCCGGACGAGCCGCTCCTCCACATCTACGCGGAGGGGGAGACGGACGAAGACTCCAACGAGCTCGAGGCTTCCATGCGTGGGCTCGTCGAGGAGATCCTGCAGGAAGAGCCGGTCGAGGCCCGAACCTAAACTTCAGCTTGAAGCTTCCGCGCGCGCTCTGCTTTACTGGTTGAGCCGGTCGCGTCCGGCCAGGAGCTGGAATGAGCCACGTCTACTGCCCCGAGTGCGGTTTTCAGAATCTCGAGACCGCGAACTACTGCTCGCGGTGCGGGGCGCTGCTCGTGCGCGAGGAGCTGGGGCAGGAGACGACGCAGAGCTTCACGCCTGACGAGGCGGACGCGGAGGCGACGGAGATTCTCGAGGATCTCGGAGTCCGGGGAACGGCGCTTGTCGTGCGTTCGGGCGGAGGGCGCTCCGGCGAGACGTTCCATCCGACCGGCCAGCGAACGCTCATCGGCCGGTCGCCGGACTGCGACATCTTCCTCGACGATGTGACGGTGTCGCGCCGGCACGCGGTCCTGGTGGAGAACCAGGGCCGCTACTCGATCGAGGACTTCGGCAGCCTGAACGGGACGTTCGTCAACCGGAAACGTGTCGATACCGGCGAGCTCACGGACGGCGACGAGCTCCAGATCGGGAAGTACCGGCTCGTCTTCTTCCAGCGATGAGCGCCACCGAGGCAAGCCGCGACGTCCGCCTGCTCACGATCGGCGCGGTCTGTCAGCGTGTCCGCGAGGAGTTCCCGGACGTCTCGATCTCGAAGATCCGCTATCTCGAGGATCAGGGCCTGCTGTCCCCCAAGCGGACGCAGGGGGGCTACCGGCTCTTCAGCGAGGACGACGTCGACCGACTGGTGACCATCCTGCGGCTGCAGCGGGACGAGTTCCTCCCGCTGCGGGTGATCCGCCAGCAGCTGTCGACCCGGGTGCCGGGCCAGGCGCGACGCCGCCGGCCGGCCGGATTGGGGTCCGGAGAGGAGATCAGCCTCGACGAGCTCTGCGAGCGCGCCGGGATCTCGTCCGATCTCGCCCGGGAGCTCGAATCGTTCGGCCTGCTCGATCCGCGCCGCGAGGGCGGGGAGCGACGTTACGGCGAGAGCGACGCCGACATCGCGCTCGTCTGCGCCCGGCTGCAGCACTTCGGGATCGCGCCGAGGCACCTGCGCACGTTCCGGACGTCCGCCGACCGGGAGGCGAACCTAATCGAGCAGCTGCTCGCGCCGGCGTTGCGCGCCCGAAGCCCCGAGCGGCGCAAATCGGCAGTCGAGGACCTCCAGTCCCTGGCCGCGCTCGCACAGGAGCTCTCCCAGTTGCTCTTCTGGCGTAATCTCCGCCGCGTCGCGCGAACGTAGAAGCGAGCCGGAGGAGGCGCGAGATGGCCATCGATCTGAAGGACAAGGTCCGCGAGGTCGACGACTTCCCGACCGCGGGGATCAGCTTCAAGGACATCATGCCGCTGCTCGGCGACGCCGACGCGCGGCGCGAGACGGTCGACCGGCTCGGCGACTGGGGGGGCGAGCGCAACCCCGAGATCGTGGTCGGCGGCGAGGCGCGCGGCTTCTTCATCGGCTCGGCGATCGCCTACAAGCTCGGCTGCGGGTTCGTGCCGGCCCGGCGTCCCGGCAAGCTGCCGCTGGACGTCATCAGCGCCGAGTACGAGCTCGAGTACGGACGCAACTCGCTCGAGCTGCAGAGCGACTCCATCCACGAAGGCACGCGGGTGCTGATTCACGACGACGTACTGGCGACGGGGG
>JBKPNC010000053.1:0-21508 GCA_046732435.1 Actinomycetota bacterium | reverse complement strand
TCTGGCTGCCGCAGTTCAAGCGCCACCGGAGTGCCGCACCGGCGGCCTACGAGAAGCTGCTCGCGAAGACATACGACGCGCTGAAGCGCGTCTCGCCCCGGATCCAGGTGATCGGCGGCGCCCTGTCGCCGAGAGGCGGCGACAATCCCCGCGCCCGCACGCCGACGCACTCGCCGACCCGGTTCATCCTCGAGCTGGGGAAGGCCTACCGGGCGAGCGGGCGCAAGCGGCCGATCATGAATGCGTTCTCCCTGCATCCCTACCCGGCCAACTCCGCACAGTCGCCGACCAGGCGACATCCGCACTCCACGACGATCACGATGGGGGACTACGACAAGCTCACCCGCCTGCTCGGGCGCGCATTCCGGGGCACGGCGCAGCCGGGAGCGCGGCTGCCGATCGTCTACGCGGAGTTCGGGGTCCAGTCCCGGATCCCGCCGGAAAAGCAGGACGTCTACACGAACCAGGACCTTCCCGCGAGCGCGGACGCCGTCAGCGAGGGGTTGCAGGCGCGCTACTACCGCCAGGCCCTGGCGCTCGCGTACTGCCAGCCGACCGTGCGCGGGTTCCTGATCTTCCACGTCGTCGACGAGCCCGATCTCGGCCGCTGGCAGTCCGGGCTCTTTTACGCGGACGACACGCCGAAGTCGAGCCTGCCCGCGGTGCGGGACGCCGTGAACGCCACACGGGACGGCACGATCGCCCGCTGCGGCCGCCGCTGAATCGGCGCGCGTACCATCACCCGCCGTGGGCGACGCTCGCAAACAGGCCGAGCGCGACTACCCGCTGCACGTCGACGCGGACGGCCGGCGCTGGCTCGAGACGAAGCCGTTCGTCCACGACCCTAGGCACACCGCTCGACACCTGATCGACTTCGGATACGTCCTGCAGCTGCTCGACCTGCGTGCCGGCGTCCGACTGTGCGAGCTCGGATGCGGCCCGGGCTGGATGACGCTTCTGGCCGCGCGCCAGGGAGTCGAGGCGGTGGGGTACGACATCTCGCCGGAGATGATCGAGATCGCCCGCCGGCGGGCCGCGACCGAGAGCGTGCCTGCCCTCTTCGAGGTCGGCGACATGGAGCGCCTCGATCTCGGCGAGCGCTTCGACGCCTGCCTGCTCTACGAGGCCCTCCACCACAGCTCGCGACCGGATCTCGTCTTCCGAGCCGCTCGCCGCGCCCTACGACCCGGCGGCCGGCTGCTGCTCGCGGAGCCGAACTGGAAGCAGCGGTTCCAGGGCCGAGAGGCGGTGGCCGCCTACGGCACCACCGAGCTCGGCTACACGCCGCACCGTCTCAAACGGGCGCTCCGCGAGGCCGGATTCGTCGGCGTCCGACGGTTCCACAACAATCGCAAGCGCCTCTATTCCAATACCGCGGTCGACATCCTCAGCCACGTCGCCGAACCGCTCGTCTACCGGCTACTCGCCCCCTTCTGGACGCAGATCTGGCTCCTCGCGACCGCCTCCTCCCGGCAAGATCTCCGGACCGCAAGGTAAGCTCGGACGAATGCTGAGGCCAGGGGGTCTGACCTCTCGAACGCTTGCGCGCGGATGTGTCCTCGCCGCGGCGCTGCTCGCCGTGTCGGCATCGCTCGCGGCGTCGAGCGCGACCGCTTCGCGGTCGATGCAGGTGGGCATCTTCGACGACGGTGCGATCCTCGGCGCCCCGGATACGACGTTCCCGCTTTTGAAGCAGCTGCGCACGCAGGTGATCCGGGTCTCGCTCGACTGGGGCGGCCTCGGTCCGCTCAGCGTCGCGCGGCGGAAGCCGGCGAAGGCCACGGATCCGGCCGACCCGGCGTACCGGTGGACGGTCTACGACGACATCGTCAAGAAGGCGGCTGAGGACAAGATCAAGGTGCTGTTCTCCGTGGTCGGGACGCCCCGGTGGGCGAACGGCGGCAAGCGCTGGAACCATGCTCCGACCAGCGGCTCGTCGCTCCGCGCCTTCGTGTACGCGGCCGCGACCAGGTACAGCGGCAGCTTCACGCCGGAGGGCGCCGATCAGCCGCTCCCCGCAGTCCACCTCTGGCTCGCCTGGAACGAGCCCAACGACCCGATCTTCCTCGTGCCCCAGTACCGGAAGGTCGGAAAGAAGAAGTACGTCATGCAGAGCGCGCGCGACTACGCCCGGATCTGCAACGCCGTGGTCGCGGGCGTCCACTCCACCATCTTGCGAGGCGAGAAGGTCGCCTGTGGGGCGACGGGGCCGCGGGGGAACGACAAGCCGGCGGGTACCCGACCCTCCGTCTCCCCGCTCGCGTTCTTGCGCGCGCTCAGGCGCGCCGGCGCAAAGGGATTCGACGCCTATGCGCACCACCCGTACTACGGGAATCCGCACGAGGCTCCCACGACGGCGCCGAGGAGCGGGGTCACGCTCGCGAACATCGGCAAGCTCATCACACAAGTCACCAAGCTCTATGGGCGAAAGCGGATCTGGCTCACGGAGTACGGCTACCAGACGAAGCCCCCGGATCCCCTGTTCGGCGTGCCGTGGGCGGTCCAGGCTCGCTACCTCTCTCGCGCGTACGCGATGGCGCGCAAGAACCCGCGCATCGACATGCTGATCTGGTTCCTGCTTCGCGACGAGCCGCGCGCGCGCGGCCACGACGGCTGGCAATCCGGCCTGATGACCCGCTCGGGAAGGAAGAAGCCGGCGTACACGACGTTCCGGCGGCTCCCGCACTGATCCTCCCCGGCTAGCTGCCGAGCGGCGCGATCACGCGCCCCAGGGCGCGAATCGTCCCCTCCGTGATCGGCTCGACCACGAGGATCGCCTCGTCCGCGCCTGCGTCCTCGAGCGCCCGGAGATGGTCGTCCAGGAGCGCGCCTTCGACGGGCGGCGTCGTGTCCTCCCGCGCGGCGGGTACGTCCTCCACGCGGACGAGCACGCAGGCGCTTCTGGCGATCTCCGCGGGATCGCGGCCGGCCCGCTCGGCACGTAGGGAGATCTCGTCGTTGCGGCGCTCGAAGCCGTCCGGCGTGTTGCCGTAGTGGGTGAACCACGTGTTCCACGCGTCGACGTGAGGAAGGGTCGCCGCCAGCATTCGCGGTCCGTTGGCGCCGACCATGAGCGGCGTCCGCCGAGCCGACTTCGGAAGCAGCACGGCATCGTCCACGCGGTAGAAGCGCCCGGCAAACGTGACGTGCTCGCCGTCGAGTAGGCGCCGGATGATCTCGAACGCCTCCTCGAATCGCGCCACGCGGTGGTCGAAGGGAATGCCGAAGGCGCGAAACTCGACCTCGTTCCAGCCGGCGCCGACGCCGGCGACCAGGCGGCCGCGGGAGATTTCGTCGACCGCCGCGGCCATCCGCGCCAGCATCGCGGGACGGTGGAACGCGGTGCAGGCGACGAGCGGGCCGAGCTGCACGCGCTCCGTGACGGCTGCCAGCCCGGCAAGCTGCGTCCAGACGTCCCACGGGCCGCGCTCGCCGCGCTCGTCCCGGTAGAGCAGGTGGTCGCCGAGCCAGATCGAGTCGAAGCCGACCTCCTCGGCGGCCCGCGCCATCGCCGCGTACTCGGGCCAGCGCACGTCGCGCTCGACCTCCGGCAGCTGCACGCCGACGCGCATGACGGCGGACGCTAGCGTTAACGCCGTGAGCGGCCAGTACGTCGCCTACACCTTCTACCGTGTCGACCCCGGCTGGCGGCAGCTCCCGATCGATGAGCGCGAGGCCGGCAAGGAGGCCTTTGCCGAGGCGGTGGAGGAGTGGGCCGGCCGGATGGACGCACTCCGCGCCTACTCGGTCGCCGGTGTCCGCGCGGACTCCGACTTCTTCCTCTGGAAGATCACCCAGCGGTACACGGACCTGGAGGCGCTCGGAACCGCGCTGAACGGGACACCGCTGGCGGGTTGGCTGCAGACGCCGTACTCGTACCTCGCAACGACGAAGGCGTCGCAGTACACGCAGGCGCGAAAGGCGCGCAAGGTTATCCCTCGCGGCTCGCCGTACCTCGTCGTCTACCCGTTCGTAAAGGTTCGGCCCTGGTACGCGCTGCCCGCAGAGGACCGGCAGCGCGCGATGGACGAGCACATGCGGATCGGCCATGAGTTCTCGACGATCCACAACCACACGACGTACTCGTTCGGAATCGACGACCAGGAGTTCATGACCGCCTTCGAGTGCGAGGAGCCGGCCGACTTCATGCACCTCATGCTCACGCTCCGCGAGTCGGAGGCGAGCCGCTACACGGAGCGGGACACGCCGATCTTCGTCGGCCGCCACGTGACCATCCGCGAGGCCCTCGATGCCCTCGACGGAGCTAGCGCTCGCGTCGAGGCCTAACCGGTTCGCAGTTTTTCGGCGGAGGCGAGCTCAGCTCGCCGCAGCCACAACGCGAGAAACGCGTCAGCACTTTAAGGAGGGGGCTCGTGTGGGAACCCTGGGTTCCCCCACGCTGACACACCGATCTTCGTCGGCCGCCACGTCGCCATCCGCGAAGCGCTCGATGCCCTGGACGGCGCCTCGGCGCGCGTGCGGGCCTAGCCCGCGCAGTGGCCGTTGTTCCTGGCGGAGGCGAGCTTCGCTCGCCGCAGCCACAACGCGAGAAACGCGTCAGCCGTTTAAGGAGGGGGCTCGTGGGGGAACCCCGGGTTCCCCCACGGCTTAAAGACCGTATGAGTGTTCGTCGCGCCAGATCCGGTACATCGAGAAGGCGCTGAGCCCCAGCACGACGAAGAATGCGAGCGCGTCGAGGCCTGAGACACCGTGCAAGAAGAACACGGCCAGATCGGCGACGATCAGCAGCGCCGCACCGTAGAAGACGAGCTGCGACCGGGTCGACCAGAGGGAGATGTCGCCGCGGCGCTCTCGCCAGACGAGGTAGATGAAGAAGGCGATCGCAAGGAAGAACGCGATTCCGGCCAGGGCGTAGAGCGCAACGAGCGTCCGCTCCAGCGAGAGGATGACGATCACGACGGCGATCAGCGCGATGATCAGGAACCCGCGCAGAGTCGGGTTCATGTCGGCGATCAGGCGTCTCATATTCCGGACGTCATGAATGCCCTTCCGGCGAGAAGGGCTGCGACAAGCGTAGCCACGACGAACCACGCCAGGCGACCGCGGGGATCCACGGGCGCGTAGAACCACGGGGAAAGCGCGGCCGCGAGCGCGAGCACGCCGTACAGGTAGTGCAGCCGGTCGGGGGCGCGCCGGTGATCGGACAGGAGCAGTAAGCCGGCGCCGACCTGCGCCACCAGGAGCGTCTGGGCGAGCACGAGCAAATTCGTGGTGATGTGACCAGGACGACGACGACGCCAGTACACGAATCCCCCTACCAGGAACGCGAGTGCGGTCACCACGAGCACGGCGACGGCCAGGGTCCGGTGCACGGCTAGCATCGCGGCGCGTGCACCCTACAGAGAGCTCAGTAGCATGCCGGCGTGCGCGAGTTGCGACCGGGCCTGTGGCACTGGGAAGCACCGCACCCGCAGTGGAGGCCGAGCGAGCCGTGGGGTCCCGAGGTCTCGTCGTACGCGATCGACAACGGAGAGCGGCTGCTGCTCCTCGATCCGCAGGCCGTCCCCGGCAAGATCGAGGGCCTCTCTGCGGAACGCGAGACAGCGATCGTGCTTACGAGCCCGTGGCACGAGCGCGACTCCCGAAGTCTCGTGGAACGGCTCGGCGTACCCGTGTACACGCCGCTGCCCGATACCGCCGAGTACCTCATGCAGACACACGGCCTCACCGCCGAGCAGGCGGGCGACGGCAGCCCCGACGTCGTCTGGCTCCTCAAGGAGGGGATCGGGGAGGCGCGCCCGTACGCGGCGGGCGACCGACTGGACCTCGGTGTCGTAGCCTTTCCCGGACAGAAGCCGAACGACATGGTGCTCTGGATCGAGAGCCATCGCACCGTCATCGCCGGCGACACACTCGTCGACTTCGGTCGCGGGCTCGAGATCAATTCCCGGTGGCTGAGCGCGGACGTAACGCGGGAGCACGTCATCGAGGGTTTGCGTCCGCTGCTCGATCTGCCCGTTGAGCACGTGCTCGCGACGCACGGCGGCCCGTTCGACCGGGCCGCCCTTGAACGGGCGCTCTCCTGACGACAGCGCTCCCTCGACACCCCGACGCCCGCGACGGCGTCGGAGCCGCCGCGGGGTCGGATAACTGCGTTTACCGAACGGTCTCACTCGATCGGGATCTCGAACCGGGCGATGATGCCGGGATCGCCGCCCTTCGCGAGTAGGTCGGGATCGGGATCGCGAGTCGCCACCCACGCATATCCGTCCTCGGGATAGGCGACCACGTCGGGGAAGCTCCCGGCGCTGATCGCGAGGATCCCAACGGGTTCGTCGGTCGGGTTGCTGAATGTATGCAGCCCGGCCCGCCCCTCCGGGCAGAAGACGAAGTCGCCGGGGGCCAGCGCCTCTTCGCCGTTTTGGTTTCGGAACAGCGGACGGCCGCTGAGGACGAAGAACATCTCTTCGGCTCCGTAATGCATGTGCATGCGGCTCTCGGGCGTGCCGGGAGCGAGTTCGTACAGCGTTGCCCCCATCCGAGCGTCGTCCGGCCGCCAAAACACCCGACGCCGCGTTCCGGCCTCTTCGTTCTCTCCGTCCCACAGGACGGAAAAAAGGTTCTGCCGTGTCATCTTGGTCCTCCGAGGTAGCGGTGGTACGCAGCGGCGGAAGCCGAACACTCCAACCCTCGACACGCTGCCGAAGAAACGCGGCCTCAGCCGCGCCTAACCGCTACCTCGTCGCCGGATCCACACGGGAATCGTAGCCCTGCGGGGACGGCGACGGCGGGCGGCCGGTGCATCGCTAGCATCGAGGCGCGTGCACATGACGATCGTCCCTGCAAACGAGGCGAGCTGGGAGGATCTCCAGGCGGTGTTCGGCGCGCGCGGACCTGCACGTCGATGCCAGTGCCAGCGGTACAAGATGCGGCCGAAGGAGGGTTGGGGCTCGGTTGGGGCGGAGGAGCTCGCGTTCCGGCTCCGCCAGCAGACCGACTGCGGCCACCCGGAGTCGAGCGCCACGAGCGGCCTGGTCGCCTACATCGACGGCGAGCCGGTCGGCTGGTGCGCCGTCGAGCCGCGCAGCGCCTACGCGCGCCTGCTGCGCAACTGCCGCGTCCCCTGGGAGAGCCGCGCGGAGGACAAGGCCGACGACACCGTCTGGGCGGTGACCTGTTTCGTGACCCGCGCGGGGTTCCGGCGGCGCGGTGTCAGCCGCTCGCTTGCCAGCGCCGCCCCCGACTTTGCCCGCGAGCGAGGCGCCCGCGCGCTCGAGGCCTACCCGCTGATTCCCGAGTCAGGACAGGGATTCATCCTGGAAGAGCTTCATGTCGGCAGCCGGAGCATCTTCGACGAGGCCGGGTTCGCCGAGGTGAGCCGGCCGAGCGTTCGGCGGGCCGTGATGCGCATCGATTTCTAGGCTCGTCTGGTACCGCGAGCACGGGCACGGCGAGGACGCGGTGCGCAGCTAGCATCGAGGCGCGTGCACCCGACAGCGAGGAGCGACGTGGTCGAGGAAGGCAAGCCGGCACCTGACTTCGAGCTCGAGAGCGACAGCGGCGAGCGTGTCCGGCTCTCGTCGCTGCGAGGGCAACCCGTCGTCCTCTACTTCTATCCCAAGTCGGACACGCCAGGGTGTACCCGGCAGGCGGGCGGGATTCGGGACATCTGGAGCGAGTTCGAGAGCCGCGGAGCCGTCGTTCTCGGAGTGAGCGCGGATCCGCAGGAGCGGCAGGCGAAGTTCAAGTCGAAGTACGGCCTGCCGTTCACGGTGCTCGCCGACCCGGAGCGCGTCGCCGGCGAGGCGTACGGCGTCACCAGACCGGACGGCGGTGGCTTCGAGCGCTCGACCTTCGTGATCGATTCTGCCGGAAACGTCGCCAGCATCATGCGGCGCGTGAATCCCGATCAGCACGCGCAGCAGGTGCTCGACCGGCTCCCCGCCTAGCATTCCGGCGCACTGGCCACTCGAACGGGGGACGGCTGGGGCGAACGAGGGACGGGACATCCTCTTGTAAAACCCATTTGATTCTGTTACAACCTGAATCGTTCCTCGCCCTGCGGCAAGGGATCGTTTCTGCGGCAACTACCAAGCGGTCACTTCGAGGAGGTTCGATGAGCACTGCTCTTGCCCCTACCGTGCGGGAAACGCCCGGCCTGCTGGACCGCCGGAGCCGGCGCCGTCTCACGAGCGTGATCTCCCGCTCGTCCGCTCCAGTCCACGAGGCGCCCGTCTTCCTGATCGACGACGACGCGATGGCCCGCGGCTGGTTACGCCTGTCCCTCAGAGGATCCGAGTTTCCGATCGTCCAAGAGGCGGCAAGCGCCGCCGAGGCGCTCGCGATGCTGTCGGAGAGCGAGCCCGCCCTGCTGCTCGTCGATCACCGGCTGCCGGACTCGGGCGGCGTCGAGCTGATCCGAGAGCTGCGCACGCGGGGCGTCGACGCCCCCGCCGTCCTGCTCGCTACGACGGCGCAGCCCGGTCTGAACGAGGCCGCGCGTGACGCGGGCGCGCAGGGGACGCTCCTGAAGACCGGAAGCGCGAGCGAGCTGCTCGAGGCGCTGCGTTCGGTCGAGGTCGGCACCGAGGCGTTCGACCCGCGGCATCCCCGCCGCCCGCCCGTGTGCTCCACGCTCAGCCCTCGCGAGCGCGAGGTCTTGACGCTCGTCGCCGAAGGCGCGACCAACAACGAGATCGCCACCGTGCTCGGCATCGGGATCGAGACGGTGAAGACGCTCCTGCGTCGCACGTTCGCCAAGCTCGGAGTTCAGCGCCGGGTTCAGGCGGTCTGGGCGGCCCGGGAGCTCGGCATCGTCTGAGCCCCCGGATCGCCGTTCGGCCCCAGGTACTGGTGCACGAAGGCGATCGCCATGCTGCCCTCTCCGACCGCGGCAGCGACGCGCTTCACGGGGCCGAACCGCACGTCGCCGCAGGCGAAGATCCCCGGCACGCTGGTCTCGAGCAGATAGGGATCGCGCTCCAGCTCCCAACGTCCCGCCGCCCGCACGTCCGAGCCCGTGAGGACGTAGCCGTTTCGGTCGAGCGCGATCTCCGACGGCAGCCAGGCCGTCTCGGCGTCGGCGCCGATCAGGATGAAGAGGCCGCCCGAGCCGAGCCGGATCGTCTGCCGCATCGCCGCGTCGTGGACGTCGATCGCCGCCAGTGAGTGGTCGCCGTGCGCCTCGACGACCTGGGTGCGCGTGCGGACGCGGATGTTTTTCTGCGCGGCGATCTGGTCGACGAGGTAGCGCGACATGCTCTTCTCGAGCCCGTCGCCGCGGCAGAGAATCGTGACGCTGCGCGCGTGCGTGGAGAAGAACAGCGCGGCCTGACCGGCCGAGTTCCCGGCACCGATGATGTGGATGTCGAGCCCGTGCGTGCCGGGCGCCTCGCTTCGTGTCGCTCCGTACGACACGCCCTTGCCGACGAGCCGGTCGAATCCCGCGACGGACAGTTGTCGCCAGGAGACGCCGCAGGCGAGGATGATCGTCCTCGCACGCAGGACGTCGCCGCCGTCCAGGTGCACCTGACGCGTGTCCGTGTCGATCCGCTGGATCGCGCGTGTCACGAGGATCTCCGCGCCGAGCCGCCGTGCCTGCTGGAGTGCTCGACTCGCCAGCTCGTAGCCGGAAACGCCTGAGGGGAAGCCGAGGTAGTTCTCGATCCGGGACGACGTGCCCGCCTGTCCTCCCGGCGCTTCGCGCTCGATCACGAGCGTGCGCAGGCCCTCGGAGGCGCCGTACACGCCCGCCGCGAGCCCCGCCGGCCCGGCGCCGACCACGACCGTGTCGTATTCCGGTAACGCCGGCTCGGTGCCGAGGCCAAGCAGCTCGGCCACCCGGCGAAGCTGTGGACGCACCACGGTCTTCCCGTCCACCACGCGGATCACCGGGTGGTCCTCGGCCGGCGGCAACGGACAGCCCCACTCCTCGACCGCATCGGGCGTGCCGGGCTGGATCCACTTGAACGTGATCTGGTTCCGGTCGAGGAACCGCCGCAGTTCCGAGCAGGCCGGATTCCAGCGATGGCCGACGACCACGGCTCTCGGCGGCAGGGGATCGGCGGAGATGCCCGAGAGCCCGGACGGACCGCCGATGCGGTGACCGGCGAGCCGGCCGACCTCCTTCGCCACGTCCGGCTGCACCGAGGCGACCGCATGGTAGTCGTGCGGCTCGAGCCGCATCACGCGCGACGTCTCGGTGGCGCGGAACCCGACCGGAAACAGGCTGCCGAGCGTGATCGGAACTTCCCCGAAGATGTCCCCCGGCACGCGCCGGCCGACGATGCGCTCGATCCCGTCGACGAGCTTGACGACCTCGACGTCGCCTTCGAGCAGCCCGAAGAGCGCAGGCTGGCTCCCCTCCGGCGCCGCGAACTCGCCCGGCGCAAGGCTGATGTCCGCCACGACCCGCGCAAGCCGCTCGCGATCCGCCTCGCTCAGGCCCGCGAACACCGCGACGCGCCCGATCTCCTCGGCGGTCACCATGCTCGAACGCTACCCCGTGAGACGTGTAGGAGAAACGACGGTTGCCCGCCTAAGGGTTGGGGATGGTGAACCGACTAGGGGCCCGACGGATATCCGCCACCGGCCGGAGGCTCGGGTCGACCTTGACGCCGTGGATACGTTCACAGCGTGAGCGAGCCTTCGACGCGTCACCCTGCAATCGTCGTCGTCGACGACGAGCCGACGGTGCTCGCCGCCGTCTCGCGCGACCTCCGTCGTGGCTTCGGCGAGCGATACCGGATCGTCCGAGCCGGTTCAGGCAACGACGCGCTGGATGCGCTGAGCGAGCTCGTGCGCCGCGGCGATCAGGTGGCGCTTCTGGTCGCCGACCAGCGCATGCCGGGGCTTTCGGGCACCGACTACCTCGTGCGGGCGCGGGAGATCGTGCCCTCGGCCAAGCGCGTGCTGCTGACCGCCTATGCGGACACCGCTGCCGCGATTCAGGCAATCAACGAGGTCTCGCTCGACTACTACCTGCTCAAGCCGTGGGACCCGCCGGAGGAGCAGCTCTTCCCCGTGGTGGAGGACCTGCTCACCGGCTGGGAGGCGGGCGCGGCGCTCGAGTCCGGCGGGGTGCGGGTCATCGGTCACCGCTTCTCGCGGGCCTCGCACGATCTACGCGACTTTCTCGCGCGGAATCGCGTGCCGGCACGGTGGCTGGACGTCGAGCGCGACGCCGAGGCGCGTCAGCTGCTCGCCGTCGCGGGCGTGGACGACGATCGCCTGCCGGTGGCGCTCCTGGAGGACGGCGCGGTGCTCGAGCGTCCGACCGTCCTCGAGCTGGCCGCTCGGCTCGGCGTCGGCGGACAGCCGGCCTCGGAGCACTACGACCTCGTGATCGTCGGCGGCGGGCCGGCTGGCCTCGCGGCCGCGGTGTACGGCGCCTCCGAGGGACTGAAGACGATCATGGTCGAGCGTGAGGCCCCGGGCGGTCAGGCCGGGCAGTCCAGCCGAATCGAGAACTACCTCGGCTTTCCGGCGGGTCTCAGCGGCTCCGACCTCGCCAGGCGTGCAACCGATCAGGCGCGGCGCCTCGGGGCCGAGCTCCTGACGCTGCAGGACGCCAGCCGCCTGAGGGTCGAGGGCGCGGGCAGGATCGTCGACCTCGCGGGCGGCGGCAGCCTCAGCGCGAGCAGCGTGCTCGTCGCCTCCGGAGTCTCCTACCGGCAACTGGATGCCCCGGGGTTTCCGGAGCTCACGGGCCAGGGTGTCTACTACGGCGCTGCGATGACCGAGGCCCGCTCCTGCGCCGATCAGCACGTCGTGGTCATCGGCGGCGCGAACTCGGCCGGGCAGGCGGCGGTCTACTTCTCCGGCTATGCGAAGCAGGTCACCATGCTCGTCCGCGGCGACTCACTGGCGAAGTCGATGTCGAATTACCTGATCGAGCAGATCGAGGTACTCCCGAACGTCGACGTCCGGCTGGGCAGCCAGGCGATCGGAGCCGTAGGCGACCGGCACCTCGAGGCCCTCCGCATCCGCGGTGCCGACGGCACCGAAACCGTCGAGGAGGTCGACGCGTGCTTCGTCTTCATCGGTGCGGCGCCGCGCACCGAATGGCTGGCCGGCGTGGTTGCGCGCGACGAGCGGGGCTTCATCCTCGCCGGGCTCGACGCGAAGCGCGACGGCTGGCCACTGGCACGAGACCCGTTCCCGCTGGAGACGAGCGTTCCCGGCGTGCTCGTCGCGGGTGACGTTCGGGCTCGCTCGATCAAACGCGTGGCCAGCGCCGTCGGCGAGGGTGCCATGGCGGTCTCGCTGATCCACCAGTACCTGTCAGAGGCATGACCGGCGACGCCGTCACGATCGCCGACCTGCGGCCGGTCGACCTCTTCGACGACCTGAGCGACGAAGAGCTCCTCGCCTGGGCCACGGCCGCCGAATTACGCCACGTCGAGGCAAATGTCGTGGTCGCCGCTCACGGAGAGGAGCCCGAGGGCATGCTGTGCTTGCTCGAGGGGACGATGCAGACGCTGATCCCCGACGGCGATCGGCTGGAGCCGATCGGGCACCAGAACGCGCCCACCTGGATGGGAGCGATTGCCGCGCTGAGCGAATCGGCGCTCGGCGCGCAGATGTTGACCGTCACGCCGTGCCGTATAGCGCTCATTCCCGGCCCGGAGTTCCGACGGCTCGCGCTCGCGCACCCGGCGGTTCACCGGCGCATCGTGCGGCAGGTCGGACCGGTGATGAGCCGCGTGACCGCGATCGAGCAGAACCGAGGGCGGCTGGCCGCGCTCGGCACGATGGCAGCGGGGTTGGCGCACGAGCTGAACAACCCGGCCGCCGCGGCGCGCCGCTCGGCGGCGGAGCTGGCGGACGCGCTCGACGTCATCGGGTCGACGCTGCGCGAGTTCGTCCGGGCGGGGATCGAGCGCGAGGACGCGGCACGGATCGTCGACCTCCAGGAGCAGGCCGTCCGCCAGGCGGGCGAGCGCAGCGCCCTGCAGGCGCTCGATGCGGCAGACGCCGAGGACGAGATGCTCGCTCAGCTGGAGGAGCTCGGGATCCCGAATGCGTGGCGTCTCGCCGAGCCGCTGGCGAACGCCGGCGTCGACGCGGACTGGCTACGGCAGATTCAGGCGTTGGCCGGGCCCGCGACGCCGGCCGCGCTCGGCTCGGTCGCGGCTGCGCTCACCGCCCGAACGCTCGTCGGCGAGCTTCGGGAAGCGACCGATCGCATGAGCGCGCTGGTCGGGGCCGTGAAGGCGTACGCCTACATGGATCGCGGCGGCCTCGTGGAGGCGGACATCCACGAAGGGCTGGAGACCACGCTCACCGTGCTCGCGCACAAGCTGAAGCGCACCGAGATCGAGATCCAGCGGGACTACGACCGGACGCTGCCGCCGCTCACGGTGTACGGCTCCCAGCTCAATCAGGTCTGGACGAACCTGCTCGACAACGCGATCGAGGCCCTCGGCGAGAGCGGAACGATCACGTTGCGAACGCAGCGGGACGGCGATTCGATCCTCGTCGATGTCGCGGACACGGGCCCGGGGATTCCGCCGGAGGCACGCGACCACGTCCTCGAACCGTTCTTCACCACGAAGGAGGTCGGCCGCGGCACGGGGCTCGGCCTGGACACCGCCCGCCGGATCGTCGAGGAGCGCCACGGCGGCTCCCTGGCGTTCGAGACCGGGGACGAGGGGACCACCTTTCACGTCTGGCTACCCCTCCAGCCGCGGTGACCGCGCTATGACGCGGCAACGCGGACTGGACCGTGCCAGGTTCGAACCCCCCTCAGGTCGACATCCTGGAGCCAGTACCGGAGCGCCCGGTGGCGTGGTGCTCGGCGATCGGTGAACGAGTACGACGCACCTGCAAGCGCGCCGATTGCCGGCAGCAAACGCCGATTGACCCGTACCCGCCTGTTCCCCTGCTGCCGGTAGACGTTGAAGCCCAGCTCGTTCACCTCGGTCCCGGTGCGCCAGCGCACGACCACACCCGCGTGCGAACGGACTGCCCGAAGCGATGCGAGGGTGACGGCGAGGAGCTCGCTCTCGAAATCGACGTCGTCGAAGTTCACGCTGCACGCCCCCGCAGCGGTGCACATCGCCGAGAGCCCGAATTGGACGCTCACGGTGTTCGCCGGAGCGCCGCGTGAACCCCGATCTGGACTTCGAGCGGTTCCGTTTGCTGCATTGGCCGGATCAGGTTCGCGGTGAGCAGGAACGCAAGCCACGCCGTGCCGTGCTGCTCGGCCCAGGCTTCCACCCTGTGGCGTATGCCGACCTGCCGGCGGAGCGCACCGAGGACGAGCCGGAACCGTCGTTGTTCGCGCGCCTGCTCGGGCGCGGTGAGCGTTCCCGACCGGCTCCTACGGGGGTGCCAGTCTGGTGAGTCCGCGTTACGTGCCCAGGTCGAAGCGCGGCCACTCGGAGCTGACCCCGTCGGGCGTGTTCTGGACGCCGGGGCCGGTTGGCTCGGACACGGCAATTCAGGACGCCGCCGACGGTCAGTCGGAGCGGCGCGGCACCGGCCTGTACGGCCCAGAGAACCGCTCCTGGTTCGCCGACCTGCTCGCTGTTGCCGACCACGAAGCACGAGCCGCGGCTGCATTGCAGTCGCCGATCTTGAAAGGCCAGGATCAGGGCCCGTTGACGCCGCCGCCCGCGAGCCGACGTGGCGCCGAACACGGCTTGGACGCGGTCAGGCGGCGCTTGCAGACGGCGCGGGAGCTTGCAGCGACGGAGCGGCGCGACCTCACGTCGGCGTTCGACGTGAGCGGCGCACCCATCCATGTGAACAACGCGTTCGCCACCAGCGCACGAGCGCAGGGAACTATCTTCGCCGCACTGAACGTGCAGCCTCTTCCCGACCACGGCGAGGCGATCAAGATTCCGCGTATCACCACCGGCGCGTCCGTGGGCATCCAGTCATCGGAGAACTCGGCTGTGTCCGAGACTGACCCGGCGACGGACGTGGCGAGCGCCAACGTCGCCTTGGTCGCCGGCCAGGTGGACGAGTCGCGCCAGTTGTTCGAGCGGACGGTTCCTGCCTTCGACGCGGTCATGAGCGCCGAGTTGGGGAAGGCGATCGCCGCCGCCGTCGACGTCCAGTTGCTCTACGGCACGAACGCGAATCTCCAAACGCAAGGGTTGGCGACCCTCACGGGGCGCATCCAGGTGTCGTACACGGACGCCTCGCCGACGCCGGCGGAGGCGTTGAGCAAGGTGCTGTCCGCCTACAGCCAGCTCGCGACGCCGACCGGCGGCTACGGCGTCGCGCGACCCGCGGATTACGTGGTGATCCTGCACCCGCGCAGGCTCGCGTGGTTCCTCACGGACGACGCCACGCGGCGCATCCTTCTGGACAACTTCGGGCTGATCGTCCCGAGCGCGGCGGTGACGACCACGGCGGGCGCAGGGACGAATCAGGACGAGCTTTTCATCGTCGCCCGCAGCGAGGCGACCGTGTACGCGGGCCCGACCGAGATTTCGATATATCCGGAGGTTGGGTCGAGCACGCTGACCGTTCGCGTCCAGGCGCGCCGTTTCGTCGCCGGCGTGTTCCGGTCACCGAACGCGATCGCACACATCACTGGGTCAGGTCTCATTGCGCCATCGCTCTGACCTGACTGGCGGATCGCTTCCGTCAATCGTGACGGAAGCGATCGAATGTGAGCGCGGTTGCTGTGCCGCAGCTCCTGGCCGAAGGCGCGCCGTGGGCGACCTGGCCGAACGGGCACTGGTGGGTTGCTCATGCCCTCTGAACCCGTGCGGCGTGTCTCGGCATTCCTAGATGGCGTCGCGCGTAGCACCCGACCGGCGTTGGGAGCTACGCGCGAAACCGACCAGGAACGCCAACTTCGCCAGCTCGAAGTGCGTATCCAAACCGCAAGTCCCAGCGCGCAGAACTCGTCCAGAAACCAAACGAGGTCGTTTTCGCGTCGGCGTCAGAGGCGGGGGAACGACAGACCAGGGGGAGAGCGTTCCCCCGCCGAGACCGCTTCGCCACAAAAGCGGTCGCGGGCAAGGATGCCATTCGGAAGCAAGAACCGAGGTTCAGGAATGCTCACAACAAACTTGCCAGCGCCGCGTCGCTATGAGGGGTGGCCTCGCTCGCCGGCGAACAGGGCTATGCCTGTTCACCGACATCGCGCACGCCGGGTCTGCCGCAGGGCCAACGTGCGCAGCGAGGCCGCCGTGTGCGCCGCGGCGCCTCGGTATTTACGGCGGGAACACGCTTACCGCAAATTCGCCTCAAGCCTGACGAACTGAAGATCGATGGGATCGACATCAGCGCCCTCAAATTCCGGGTCGGCGGCACGATCAACATGACGCCCGGCGACAGCGTCCACCGCCACTTCATGTCGCGGATGCGACTCGGCACGGTCGTCGAGCTTCGCTCGCGTCGCCACCGTCGGTGCGAAGAGCTGGAAGCGCCTCGAAGACACGGACGGCGAGGAGACGATCGAGCAGTCCGTGATCGGCCTGCTCGACACGGTCGACATCGCATGACAAGGGAAGCACGCACCCGCGAGTCGCTTCACACATCCGCGCAGGAATCGAGGAAAAACGGGAGACCCGCGCAACGGGTCTCCCTGCTCATCGACGGAGGGCTACCGGCAGGTGATGCTGAGGTTGTCGACGGACGCCGTAACGGTGCCGTTCGCGTTGACGGTCACGTGGAACGTCTCGTGGACGAGGTAGTTGTTGCCGGGGCCTTGACCGATGATCTTGAAGTTGTTCAGGTAGGTCTGCTCGAATCCGACATGCGCCGTGAACTGCGTCAGCGTCTCGCCGGTTCCGTGGTACGTGGCCCCGGTGGTGACGGGCAGCCTCCACGACCTCTTTCGGTGACCATGACCGGCGGTGGTGGTGTCACGTTCTTCGCGCTCGACAACCCGCAGGGGATCACGGGTACCGGCTCGACCAGCTCGACCACCTCGCCGCTGCCTCCGTTGGCACAGGGCACGAACACGAAAAGGTCGATCGGGAAGATTTGGCTCGTGGTCGTGGTCGTCGCGCTCCCGGCAGCCGATCCGACGAGGCCGAGTCCAAGCGCCGACACGAGCGCAACCAGGGTTATCCCGTGAGGGGCGTGGCCAGTTCTCCTCCTCCACTGGCGGCGAGTCAAATGCTCGCAGACGTCCAATCCAATCATGAGGGGGGAGCTGGCGAACGTCACGTCCGCGCCGCAACCCCGCCGCAACCTCCCGCACGAAAGTTTCCGCAATCGTTTTTTCGGCCGCATGACCCAAAATGACCACTGATCCGGCTTCCGACGCCCGTGATGCCTACATTGCTGCGGACACTCGGGCGCGAAGGATTCGAGACGAATGGAAACGGCTTGGCGAACCGCTGTTGGCGACTGGCTCGACCGGACAGACCGTGCCGCATCCGTTGCTGAAGGCGATCAACGAGGCTGAGATCGTCGCCGACCGGCTCAGGCAGCCGCTCCTCCGCCGGCATAGGGGCCCGGAGCCTTCGGCGGTTCTCCGGCCACAGAGGGAGAGCCCGTCCGCGCGGCTCAGGCGGCTCAAGTGAGCGACCTCGAACCGCTGGCGCCGGAGCTGTTCAGGCTGGGGGAACGGCTTGCAACCGAGGCGGAGGGCTGAGCGAACACTCTCAGAGCAGTTCGAACTGTCACCCGAGCCATTCATGTCGGAGCACGCCGAACTGGAGCTTGTCCGCGAAGCGATCGACTCGGAAGGAATGCTGACGGAGCCGGCCCTCGAAGGTCATCCCTGCTTTCTCAAGAACGCGACGGGATGCCGGATTGTCGCCATGACAGTCCGCGTACACGCGATGGAGCGCGAGCGCACGAAAGCCGTAATCGATGATCGCACGTACCGCCTCCGTCGCATACCCGTGCCCCCAGAAGCCGATCGCGCACCAGTAACCGAGCGAGGCGCGCCTATGCTGCTCGCTCGGCTCGATGGTGATCCCACCGATCACTTCGCCGGTGTCGCGCAACACGATTGCGAAGTCACGGCCGGGTCGCGCCGTCGCGATCCATGTCTCTGCTCCGTCCTCCGGGTACGGGTGAGGGATGGCAAGCATCCGCGCCATCTCAACACGGGAAAGCTCCTGCTGAACCACACGACCATCCGCGGCCTGGAAACGCCGCAGCACAAGCCGCTCCGTCTCAATCCGTACTTCGTCGACCACCTACCACAACGGTAATCGGCTCGTCACTGCGGAACACTCGCGCACGTCACGCTCCATCGCCTAAGTGCTTCTTCGAGGGCTGCGACGTCGATGGCCGCGAGGGTATTCTTCACTTTCTCGGTTGACAAAATTGTCTAGCCGATTGGCCCGATAGGCTTAGCGAGTCACCAATCGTGAACACCTGCAACGGAGGCGCCTTCGGGCGCCTCCCGCGCGTCGAGACACGTCCGACGAGGCGACTACGCTGACGGGCATGGTGCTTCGCGAGGGTGACGATGCTCGGTGAACAGCTAGAGCGGGCTATCGACCGCGCAAAGTCTCTGGCCGGAGGCGACGACGGCAAGCTGGCATTCGCCGTCGACTACTGCCTGAACTCGTGCCGGCCGGCCGACTCCGAGTACGAGGCCCCGAGGCTGCACGCGATCGGGATTCCGCGGCCGGAATACCAGAAGATCGAGGTCGGATTCGACGGCAACCGACCAGTGTCGGTTCGACCCGTGCGACACCCGAAGATCACGATCTCGTTCGACCGCCGCGAGCCGGCGCGGTCGCTGCCGGCGGCGCTCCTGTTCATCGCTCGGACGCGCGCACGCGAGTCACGGCCGGGACGGCGCGTCCGGACGGCTTCGGCGAGCCGCGACGGCCCTCCACGAGGCGACGACCCTGATCCACACGACCGGGGTCGTCATCACCAGCACCATGACGTAGTTCTCGTTCGGTATCGCGGAGGGCGGCGGTGACGCCCGTCGAGAGCATCCTCGGCCTGCTCGACGGCGTCCGCCGATGCGGGAACGGCTGGGTGGCCCGCTGTCCGGCTCATGACGATCGCACGCCATCGCTGAGCGTCGGCGAAGGCGAGGACGGGCGCGTGCTCGTCAAATGCCATGCCGGCTGCGAAAACGACGCGATCGTCGCGGCGCTCGGGATCACGATTCCGAGCCTCTTCCCGGATAACGATGGGCTGAGCGATGCTCGCGAGCGCGCGTTCGACTACGTCGACGAGGAAGGCAAGGTGCTGTTCCAGGCCGTCCGCCGCGAGTTGCCCGGTGGCGACAAGGAGTTTCGGCAGCGCCGCCCGGACGGCAACGGCGGCTGGGTTTGGTCGCTGAACGGCACCCGGCGCGTGCTGTACCAGCTCCCGCAGGTACTAAAGGCGATCAGGAAACGCGAGATCATCTTCGTGGTCGAGGGCGAGAAGTGCGTCCAGGCCGCCGAACGGCTGGGCCTGGCCGCGACCACGAACCCCATGGGCGCCGGCAAGTGGCGCCCCGAGTACACGGACACGCTGCGGGGCTCGCGCGGCGTCGTCGTGATCCCCGACTGCGACCCGCCCGGACGAGAACACGCGACGGCAGTCCGGGAGGCGCTGGCCGAGGCTGGCATCCCCGTGAAGGTCCTCGACTTCGGCGCGCATCGCGACGACGGGTTCGACATCGCCGACTACGCGGCGTTCGCGACTACAGCCGAACAGCGGGAGCAGGCGCGCCGGCTGCTGCTTGACTCGGTTCGGCGCGGGCGGCGATTCGTTTCCGCCGCCTTGGCCGGCAGGACCGAGTTTTACGACCCCGCCTCAGGTTCGGCCCCAGGTTCGTCCCAGGTTCGTCCCGACAGTAGTTCGTCCCTTCGTCCCACCCCCTTTAGGGGGGACGAAGGCGAACTGTTCGTCCCCAGGTTCGTCCCCGAGGCTCATTCCTGGCAGCCGCGTGACCTCGTAGCGAGCGAGGCGGACCCGCCCGCGCCGCCGGACCTGATCGGCCTCTTCTACCCCGGCTACAACCATCTCGTCTCCGGCGAGTCGAACGGCTCCGGTTGCTCGGAGCCGACGACCAGGCGATTGCCACCCGATTCGCATATGTCGCCCCGGACGAGCCGCTCGACGAGGGCAAGACCCGAGACGTGCTGGAGGTCGTACGGGCCCGCGCCTGCCGGCTCGCCGTCTTCGACGGCTTCAACCCGCTGCTCGTCTTGCATGGATTCGACCCGAACTCCGTCACGGACGTCGAGCGGTTCTACCGGCTTCTCGACCCGATCCGAAAACAGGGCGTCGCTGTGATCCTGACCGACAACGTCGTGAAGGCCCACGAGGCGCGCGGCAAATGGGCGATCGGCTCCGAGCGGAAGAAGTCGAAGGCCGACGTTCACCTGGGGATAAGGCGCTGTCGCCGCTCGTCCGCGGCGGCACCGGGAAGGCGCGGCTCGAGGTTCACAAAGACCGTCCAGGGCATCTACAGCGACCGTCTCCCGGAACGTTCGTGATCGCCAGCGACGAGCACGGATGCTCGTGGCGGATCGACCACGACCAGAGCCGCGACGCCGAAGGGGAGTTCCGCCCCACGGGCTACATGGAGAAGGTCAGCAAGTACCTCGAGCGGCAACTGGAGCCGCCGTCCCGAAACCAGATCGAGAAGGACGTGCCCGGCAAAGCCGAGTACATACGAGCCGCGACCGACCGGCTGATCGCCGAGGGCTACGCGAGAGAACTCGAAGGCAAGAACCGTGCGCGACTCGTCCAGTTCATACGGGCGTTTCGCGAGGAGGACGAAGCGGCGTGAACGAGCCGCTCGTCAACGCGCGGCAACTCGCCGGCTACCTCGGCGTCTCACCCGACACCGTGTTGGACTGGTTCGAGGCGGGCAAGCTCCCCGGTTTCCGCTTGACCGGCCGCGTCGGCGCCCCGGTGCGGTTCCGCCGCAACGAGGTGGAGGCGTGCCTCGAGCAGTGGCGCGTCGGCACCGTCGTTCCTTTTCGGCCGGTGCCTCCTATGATCAGCGCCGTACAGCAATGCCCCGGCAGCGCGGACAACGCTCCGGGGCCGGCAACGGAAACGGAGGTTCCGATGCACGCATCACTCTACGACCCCGATGGGGCCGACCGTGTCTAGCGTCCAGCCAGGCAGCGTCGCCAAGCTCCAGCGCGGCAGCGTCAGGAAGCGTGGCAAGCGGTGGGAGGGCCGCTGGTACGACGAAAACGGCGAACGGCAGTTCCGCAGCGGGTTCGCCACGAAAACCGAGGCGCGGGCATGGGTGGACGCCAAAACCGATGAGGTGGAGGCGCTCCGCCGCGGCGACATTCTCCCCACCAGCGAACGCTCCCCGACCGTCGGCGCGTTACTCGACACGTTCCTCGACAAACACGGCCGCACCATCGACCCGGCCACCAAACGGAAACTCACGGCGCAGCTCCGCAAGGCCCCCGCCGAGTTCCGCGACCGGCACCCCGACTCGCTGCGCCGCGTCGAACTCGAGGACGGGCGCCAGCAGCTCCCGGCCGGCTCCCGCCACGACGTGTTCCGGGCGTTCCGGCAGGCGCTCGCCTGGGCGCTCGCCCGTGGCTACACCACCCGTGACCCCTCCGCGGGGATTCCGAACCCGAAGCGGAAGCGGCACGAGCGCGGCGACATTCACCCGTTCGAGGACTGGGAGCAGGTG
>JBKPNC010000052.1:0-18063 GCA_046732435.1 Actinomycetota bacterium | reverse complement strand
CCTGTGGAGCGACGCGATCGACGACACGGTTCTGCGCGAGCGATCGCCCGACGGTGTCCGGCAGCGGGCCGGCGAGAGCGCGGTCGACCGTCCGTCCGACTTCAGGTGCGGCCAGCACCTCGCCGGCGGCCGCCTCGGCGCGGCGACGCGCTTTGACCCGTGCGCCCTGACCGCTTGCGGCCAGTCCCGCACCGGCACGCCGCACCGCGGGCCCCACGATGGGCGTCCGGCCGGCCAGTTTCAACGGCAGGAGCGCGAGCCGCCCGGCGGCAGCGGCAGCCCTGGTGCCAGCCACCGCCGTGCCAAGCGCGACGTCACGCGCGCGGAGCTCCCGGCCGATCGGGGCGGGGTCCGGCCCGCGAGATTCGGCGGGATCGAGATCGACCGGCGAGTCTCCCATGGCGTCAGCCTAGCGCGGCGTCAGCGCGGCGTCAGACCGCTGGACCTGAACCTCGATCCGCATCTAGACTCGAACCTGTGGCGATCGAGTTCGTCGTCCAGCGACTCGAGATCGGCGACGTCATCCGATTACGCCTGCCCGACCAAGGAGAAGAAGTCGAAGCGACTGTCGTCCGGCAAATCGAGCGGACAGACACGAGCGTCCGGGCAACGTTGCGCATGTCCGGGCGGGACGACTTCGTGCAGGAGTGGCCCCTCGGCGAGATGGTGACCGTCGTCCGGGGTCCGTAGAGCCCGCCGCCCGAACTTGCCGCGGTGATACCGCGGGAGCCAGGCGACCTCGGCTCAGAGGCCGGTGGCCGCTGCGATCCCCTCGGACTCGACGGCCTCGCGAAGCGCGGCGTAGTCGCGTTCGTTCTGATCTGCATAGAGCTCCGCGAAGCTGGCCATCGAGCGGTCGAACACGTCGCCCGCGCCCAGATAGCTCGCGAGAGCGATCGCGTCGCCCGACCGGGCATGTGCCCTGGCGAGCGTCCAGCCGCAGATCTCGGCGTAGACGGCCATGGCCTGCGGGTCCATCGCTTCGACGATGGCAGAGCCCTTTGCGTCCCAGAGCTGGCGGAGGTAGAAGTCACGGCGGGTTTCGAGCTCGTCCACCCGGATCCAGCCGAGCATGATGTCGCTCGCCGCCTGCAACAGGCGCTGCCCCTCGACAACTCGCTGACCGTGATTCGCGAACCGGCTCTTGCCGAGAAACGGCTCCAGCACCGATGCTTCTGCCTCCTTCATCTGCAGGAAGAGCGGATCGCCGGCGTCCCGCCCGAGCATGAGGATGATCCAGGCCCGCGTTCCGACACTCCCGACACCCACGACCTTTCGAGCCGAGTGGACGTAGCGGAACCGCTCCAGCAGGCGACGCCGATCGTCCGGGAGCGTCTGGCGGTACGACCGGATCACGTTCCGGACGAACTCGTCGATCCGACCGAGCTCCGACGCGGGAACCGCCTCCTCGATCGGCACGATGAGCGGCGGATCGCTGACAATCCGGGGCTCGCCGTCCACCATGTGCGTGAGCTTCGCGAACGCCTTCAGGCTGTCCTTCGCCCGGATCTTCGCGAGATCTGCTCCAGCCGCTTCATCTGCTTGCGCGTAGCCGTCGGTGCGAAGCGGGCGACGAGGTCGTCGACGTCGATGCGGGCGTACCAGAGATCGAGGTTTCGCATCGCCGCGAAGTCCCGAATCGCCTCCCTGTAGGACCGCCCCACGGCCCCGTTGATGACTTGACGCTCCCGCGCGTCAAAGCCTCGATCTCGGCCGGCGACGGCGAAGCTTGCAACGAGCCGCTTGACGTCCCACTCGAACGGGCCGGGGAGTGTCTCGTCGAAGTCGTTGACGCTGAAGACGAGACGGCGGTCCGGCGCGGCGAAGGCGCCGAAGTTCGACAGATGCGCGTCACCGCAGAGCTGCACCTCGAGCCCGGTTCTCGAGCTGTCCGCGAGATCCGCCGCCATCAGGTAAGCGGCGCCGCGGAAGAACGTGAACGGGGACACGAGCATCCGCCCGTAGCGCATCGGCACGAGCTCCGGGACGCGCGTTTCGGCCTGCTCCTCGAGCAGCTCGACGGGGTCGCGACGGTTGGCTGCCGGCTCCCACTCGCCGTGTGCCGACCGCGGCGACCCGGCGCGCGCGGCTTTCCCGCGCGCTGTCCGCTCTTCCGGCGTCAGGTGCGGTACGGGCTTCGGTCGGCTCGTGCGCCGGGGCCGTTTGACCTGCTCGACCTCGGTCATTGCTGCGCTCCTTTCGTCATGACAGCTCCGCCGGGCGAGCGTCAGCCCCGATCTTCTCCTCGGCGTCGCTGCGAGACTCGTGACGACCGGCTGCCTCCTGTTCGGCCGTCGCCGGTGCCGGCTCGAGCCGTGCCGCGACGACGTACCCCACGACCACCGCAATGATCACGAGCGGCGTCAACGCCAGTCCGTCGGCCTGGAGGAAGATCGTCGTCAGGAGGACGGCGGTCAGCGGCAGCTTGAGCATCACCGCCGTCATGGCGCCGATTCCCATGGCTGCGCCAGCGATCATCGGCAGGCCGGGCAGGTGGGAGAGCGCGATCCCCGCGGCTGCTCCCACGAACATGCTGGGAAAGACCGGCCCGCCCCGGAACCCGCTCAGCGACACCATGTACGCCACGCTTTTGCAGACGGCGAGCAGGACGAGCGCGCCCGCCGTCCACGTGGCGGCGCCCTCGATCAGCCCGGGGAGCGCACTCTGTCCGGAGAAAAGCACCTCGGTCGAGCTCTTGTCGGTCGTCTCGGCGAACACGATTGCGGTTAGCGCGACCAGCAGGCCGAGCACCGGCGTGAGTAGCACCATCTGACGCTCGACGAGTGGCTGCGCAAAGAGGGAGACGCGCTTAATCACCGTCCCGACCACGGCGGCGCCCACGCCGATCCCGATCGCCCACAGGAACTCGGCCCCCGTGGGCGTGGTCAAAGCCGGGATGTTTGGAATGGCGAGCGACTGCGTCCCGTAGCCGGTCCAGCTATCGAGGCCGACGAAGATGAGCGCGCCGATTCCGGCTGCCAGTAGGCCGGGCACAAGCACGACTCCGAGCATCGCGCCCCCGAGGCCGGCAGCCTCCATCAGCAAAAACGCGGCCGGGAGCGGCGAGCCGAGGAGCGTGCTGACGGCGGCGAAGCTGCCGGCCGAGCCGACAAGTGTGGCGGCCTGGGCGGGCGCATCACGCTTCAACAGGAGCATCGCCAGGACGCCGAGACCGCTCCCCATGGCGATCAGGGGTGCCTCCGGTCCCAGCACGGCGCCGAGGCTGAGTGTCGCGAAGGCGGCGATCAGGATGCCCGGCAGGTCGATGGGACGCGTCGGGCCACCCGCCTTGAACCCCTCGGCCGGTTTGTGGCCGGCGGTGCCCGGCAGATAGTGGATGGTCAGGCCGACGAGGAGTCCGCTCACTAGGAGGAACGGGATCGGCCACCAGAGGGGCTCGTGACTGAGCCCCACGTCGCCCGGCAGCGTCGAGAACAGATACGTCTGGGACTTGTTGATTCCCTTGAGGAACCAGTACGCGCCGAACGCGATCGGAGCCCCAACGACGGCACCAAGGAGAAGCAGGACGAGATATTGCTTGCTCCGGATCAGCGCGGCCGGGTCGGCAGCGCCCACGGCGGGCGGCGGTGACGGCGATGGCGTGGCGCTGCTCACGGGAGGGTGGTCGGCGGGCCGCCCGAAGGCGGCCCGCCGTCCGCTAGGCGGGGTGCGTTTCCGCTTCTGCTTCCTCTGCCGCCTTCAGGCCGACGGCCACGAGGTCCTGAGGATGGATCCACTCGTCCGCGACGGCGGTGCCGCCGGCGTCCATGATCTTGTCGCGGAGCGGGATCGCCCACCGGTGTTCGATCAGTGCGATCGCCGCGGTGCTGCCGTTCGGGATCGCGTCGGCGACGTACCACACCTCCGAGTCGTCGAAGACATGCCCGTCCTCCAGCGCGGCGGCTCCGAGGGCCGCGCCCGCGGACATCTCGTCCTCGCCGCCAAGGCCGAGTCCGACCAGCGCGCCGGCGATGGCGCCGAATTCCGTCGCCTCTTCCTGGCTCAGGTCGCTCTGCTGCACGACGGTGAGGTCGCCCTCGTCGTCTTTCGAGACGACGAGGAGATCGACGAGCCGGATGATGTCATGCTCCTTCAGCCGCTGGAGCTCCGGGAGAATCTCGCCCTTGAACTTGTTCTCCGGGAAGCTCACAACCAGCATCTGTACGGGGCCAATCGTCATCGGTCCTCCTCCCTAGCCGCCCAGCAGCTTTTTCTTCTGCGCCTCGAACTCCTCGTCGGTAAGGACGCCGGAGTCGCGAAGCTGGCCAAGCTTCTGCAGCTGTTCGATGGTGTCGTCGGTCATTCCGCCGGCCGGAGCGGCAGCCGGCGCCGCAGCGGGCGCCGCCTGCGGTGCGGGCTGCTGCTGCTCGAGCTGCTGCAGCCGGTACTCCTGGTCCGCTTCGCGCTCGCTTCGCTCCTGTGACCTCTTTCCGGCGTAGTAGGCGCCACCGCCTACCATGGCGGCGCGCATCAGCGGCCGTCTACGAACGAACATCGTCGTCTCCTCTCTGTCGAACGTTCACATCATCCTCCCTCAGTTTGACTGTCGCCACATCAGTACGACGAGGACTTGCAACCTGCGTCCTTGGCGACCGTGGTCCACTCGTGTGCGACGGAGGTCGCCGCTGTCTGGACACCCTGCAGGCCGGCCGAGACGCTCCCGCTCGACGGAATGTTCGTAACCGCGGTGGTCAGGGTGTCGAGCGAGGAGCGAAGCATGGACGCGTTGACACCGGCGAGGTCCTTTCCCGAGCTTACGACCGCCTTCCCGTCGTTGACGAGGTTCTTCCCGATCGTCGTCAGCTGGGCGATGGTCGTATTCGCCGGATCGAGGTCCGAGAGGTCGTTCGCCGACGTCTGGAAGTTCGAGACGTTCGTGCAGAACGTCTGCTTGGCGGCGGACTGAGTCGTCGTGCTCGTCGTCGTGCTGCCGCTCTTGCCGTCGCCCCCGCAGCCTGACGAGACGGCGACGACGACTGCGACGGCGACCATGGTGGCGCGCATGCCGAGTGTCATCAGACCCGTCTTCGCTTCTTCGGACCGACCATGCGCGAGAATTGTTTTATGACCTATGGCGCCGGACCCACCTTCGGAGAGAGGCCCACCTGGAGACCGGAGCGGCCTCGGATCCGGCCCGTGCGCCTCGTGGCGGCGTGGCTCGTCGTCGCCGCCGCAGTGCTGGTCGCCGCCGAGCTGGTTCCGGGCGTCCACGTCAACGGCTTCGGCGGTGCCGTCGTGGCGGCTGCGGTGATCGCGGTGCTGAACGCGCTGCTGCCACCGATCCTGTCCGCGCTCAAGATCCCGTTCATGGCGCTGCTCGGCTTCGTACTCATCCTTCTGCTCGATGCAGCGATGCTCAAGTGGACATCGGACCTCGTCCCCCGCGCGATCACGGTCGACTCCTTCGGCTGGGCGATCGTGGCCGCGCTCGTCATCGCCACGGTGACAGTTGTGCTCGACGTCGTGCTGGGCACAAACGACGACGACGCGTACACGATCCGCGTGATCCAGCGGATCGCACGCCGGTCGGGGGAGCAGGTGCGAACCGACGTCCCCGGCATCGTCTTCCTCGAGATCGACGGGCTCGCCCTGCCCGTGCTGCGACGCGCGCTGCGTGACGGGAACGCGCCCCAAATGGCGAGCTGGATTGCCGACGGCACGCACCACCTCCGCGAGTGGGAGACCGACTTCTCGTCGCAGACTGGCGCCAGCCAGGCGGGCATCCTGCTCGGATCCAACGAGGATATCCCTGCCTTCCGGTGGGTGGAGAAGGAATCGGGCAGGCTGATGACATGCTCGGCGCCGGACGACTGCGAGGAGATCGAGCGCCGGCACTCGGCGGGCCGAGGTCTCCTCACCGACGGCGGCGCGAGCCGCGGCAACCTGCTGTCGGGTGAGGCCGACCACGTGATCCTGACCGTGAGCCGCGTCAGCGCCGAGAAGGGGGCGAACCCGGGCTACCGCGCGTTCTTCTCGAACGGCTTCAACGTGGCGCGGGTCCTCGTGCTTTTCGGCTGGGAGGCGATCCTCGAGGTGACGGCGGCCATGCGAGCCGCCCGGCGCGACGTCCGGCCGCGCGGCCACCGCGGCGGCATCTATCCGCTGATGCGGGCGGCGATGTGCGTGGTCGTGCGAGACCTGATCGTCTACGGCGTCCTGACGGACATGATGAAGGGGCGGCCCGCCGTGTACGCGACGTTCTCGAGCTACGACGAGGTTGCCCACCACTCCGGGCTCGAGCGCACCGACACGCTCGAGGCGCTTCGGAAGCTCGACCAGCAGTTCGGCCGCATCGCCTCCGCTCGCCGGTACGCAGCGCGGCCCTACGAGATCGTCGTTCTGTCCGACCACGGCCAGACGCAGGGTGCGACGTTCAAGCAGCGGAACGGCTACAGCCTGCAGGAGCTCGTCGAGCGCTCGCTCGAGGGCGCCGCCGTCGCCGGGTTCGAGGGCGGCGACGAGCAGGACGCGATGGTCGGGCACGCGGTGGGCGAAGCCACCGGGACGACGCAGAAGAAGAAGCGGCGTAAGAACGACGTTTCCGACCAGGAGGCCGTCGTGCTCGGCTCCGGCAACCTCGGGCTCGTCTACCTGATGGAGGAGCAACGCCGCCTGACGCTCGAGGAGCTGGAGGCGCGCCATCCCCGCCTGATCCCGGCGCTGCGCGAGCATCCGCACGTCGGGTTCGTCCTCGTTCGCTCCGCCGAGCACGGTCCCGTCGCACTCGGGGCGCGCGGCACCCACTACCTCACGGATGGCCGAGTCGAGGGTGACGATCCGCTGGCCCCGTTCTCTCCTACTGCGCAGCAACACCTGCTGCGGACCGACGGGTTCGAGCACGTCGCCGACCTGATGATCAACAGCTTCTACGACCCGGAGGTGGACGAGGGCTGCGCCTTCGAGGAGCTGATCTCGTTCCACGGGGGCATGGGCGGGCCGCAGACACGCGCGTTCGTCTTGCACCCGGTCGGGCTGCCCTTCCCGGAGACGCCGGTCATCGGTGCAGAGACCACCCACCGGCTTCTCGCCGGGTGGCGCCGCCTGCTCCAGGGCGCGGATGAGCGTGCAGACGCCGCGGCCGAGGCGTCGCCGGCAACGCAGGTCGCGAAGACATGACCTCGGCAGTCGCCGAGCCGATCGAGGAGGTCCGGCCGCCGAAGTGGAAACGGCTCGGGAAGATCGCGCTGTGGCTCGTCGGGCTGGCGCTCTTCTGGCTCATCCTCCAGCTCCTCGGCGTCAGCGTCAAGGACTGGCTGGACCAGTTCTGGCACGAGCTCCGGACGATGCCGGCCGGGTACACGGTCGCCGCGCTCGTCTTCCAGACCGGGCAGACGTTCTTCGCGGGGCTTTCGTACTACGGCATCCTGCGCGCGGCCTACGGCGCCGAGGTCAGGTTCTGGCCGATCATCGCGTCGTACGCCGTCGGCGTCGCCATGAACGGCTTTCTGCCGGCGAACATCGGCACGTTCGTTACCCTGTTCATGTTCGTGGCGATCATCCCCGGCTGCACGATTGGCGGGGCGATCGCCGCCTACCTCGTCCAGAAGATCTTCTTCACGCTCGCCGGGACGTTCGTCTACCTGTACATGTTCCTGAGCGTTCCGGGCGCGTTCGACGTCAGCTTCGGCCGGGAGACGTCGCATCCCGTGGCCACCCTGATCATCGTCGCCGGGGTGATCGTTCTCCTCGTCTTTCTCGCCCGCCTTTTCTGGCGCCAGGTAAAGAAGCTCTGGGCGCAGGCCAAGCAGGGCGGGGTCATCTTGTCCCAGCCTAAGCGGTACCTCACCCGAGCCTTCCTGCCGTCGTTTGCCGCGTGGCTCTGCAAGCTGACGGTGATCGGGATCTTCCTCGCTGCCTTTGCCATCCCGGTCACGTTCGAGTCGATCATGTGGGTCGTCGGCTCGGGCTCGCTCGCCAACGTCGCATCCTTCACCCCCGGTGCAGTCGGTGTAACCCAGGCGACCAACGCCCTTGCGCTCAAGGAGTGCTGCGGCGTTTCGCACGGCGACGCGGTCGACTACTCCACCGCGCAGCAGTTGATTACGACCGCCTGGAACCAGATCGTCGCGATCGTGCTCGTCTGCTGGATCTTCGGCTGGTCCGGCGGGAAACAGTTGGTCGGCGCCTCGTACACCGACGCGAGGGAGAAGACCACCGAGATGAAGGAGGAGCGGAAGCAGAAGCGGGCGGCGCGGAAGGCCGAGCTCGCGGCGATGAAGGAGCAGAAGCGCGCCGAGCGCAAGCGGGCGAAGGCCGCAAAACGGAAGCGCCGCTAGCGGGTTGCGTTCACGTCCTGCGTGCGCCTGACCTGGTTCGGCCACAGCACGGTGCTCCTCGAGCTCGACGGCGTCCGCGTGCTTACGGATCCGGTCCTGCGGCAGCGGGTGCTCCATCTGCGGCGGCGGGCCGCGGTGAGCGTCGCGTCGCTCGGACAAATCGATGCCGTGCTCGTCTCCCATGGGCACTGGGATCACTTTGACCTCGGCTCGCTGTCGCTCCTCGGCCGGTCCGCTCGAGTCGTCGTCGCGAGCGGGCTCGGCGGCGTGCTCCGACGGCGAGGCTGGCGTGAGGTGGTCGAGGTGGACGAGGGCGAGCTCGTCGCCGTCGGTGACCTCGCGGTCCGCGCGACGCCTGCTCGGCACGGGCACGCTCGCCGCGTCTTCGCGTCGAGATCGAAGGCGGTCGGCTACCTGATCGCCGGCTCGCGCCGCGTCTACTTCGCCGGCGATACCGACCTGTTCCACGGAATGTCGGAGCTCGCGCCGCTCGACGTCGCGCTCCTTCCCGTCTGGGGGTGGGGCCCAAGGCTCCCGGCCGGCCACCTCGACCCGCGGCGCGCGGCGGAGGCGCTAGCGCTTCTGCGTCCGAGGGCGGCCGTGCCGATCCACTGGGGCACGTTCACGCCGTGGCGCGCCCGTGAGAGCGATCGCCGTCCCGCCGACGCCTTCGCCCGCGCGGCCGCCGAGCTGGCCCCCGAGGTGGAGATCCTCGTTCCGCCGCTCGGAGAACCGCTCGAGATCTTCTAGTGGTGGAACGTGCTCGTGTCCTCGACTCGTGGAACCGGCCGGTCGAGCTTCGCGAAGTTCTCGACCGTCTGCTGGATGTCACGGAGCAGGAACCGCCCCATGTCGTGGCTGAACCCGTTGCGGATCACGATCCGGATCACATCCATGTCCTCGAGGTTCTCCGGGAACGAATACGAGGGCACGAGCCAGCCGCGCTGGCGTAGGCGGTCGGTGACGTCGTACACCGTGTAGTTCTCGACGTCGTCCTTCAGCCGGAACGTGAACACCGGCAGCTCACTTCCGTCGCTGATCAGCTCGAAGGGCCCGAGCGCCGCGACGCCTTGGGCCATCCACCGGGCGGTGTCGCGGCAGGCCTTCTGCACCTCGTAGTAGCCGACCTTCCCGAGCCGTAGGAACGAGTAGTACTGCGCGACGACCTGCGCGCCGGGGCGCGAGAAGTTGATCGCCATGGTCGGGGTCTCGCCTCCGAGGTAGTTGACCCGGAAGACGAGGTCCTCGGGCAGCGCCTCCGGGTCGCGCCAGATGATCCAACCGACGCCGGGGTAGACGAGGCCGTACTTGTGGCCTGACGTGTTGATCGACTGCACGCGTGGGATCCGGAAGTCCCACTCGAGGTCGGGATCGAGAAAGGGCGCGATGAACCCTCCCGACGCCGCGTCGACATGAATCGGCACGTACACGCCGCTCTCGCGCTCGAATGTGTCGAGGGCAGCCGCAATTGCCTGCACGGGCTCGTAGCTTCCGTCCTCCGTCGAACCGAGGACGGCGACAACGCCGATCGTGTTCTCGTCGCAGCGCCTGACCGCCTCCTCCGCGGTCAGAAAGTAGCGGCCGCGTTCCATCGGCACGAGGTTCGGCTCGACGTCCCAGTAGCGGCAGAACTTCTCCCAGCAGACCTGGACGTTCACGCCCATGACGAGGTTGGGGCGGTCGACAGGCTTGCCCGCCTTCTTCATCCGCTCGCGCCACCGCCACTTCAGCGCCAGTCCGCCGAGCATGGCCGCCTCGCTCGAGCCGATCGTGGACGTCCCGACGCCGTTGAGAGCATCCGGCGCATGCCAGAGGTCGGCGAGCATCCGGACGCACCGGTTCTCGAGGGCCGCCGTCTGCGGGTACTCGTCCTTGCGATCATGTTCTTGTCGAGCGTCTCGGCGATCAGCAGGCGCGCTTGCGGCTCCATCCAGGTCGTCACGAACGTGGCGACGTTTAGTCGCGCGTTGCCGTCGAGCGCGAGCTCGTCGTGGACGATCTCGTACGCGCTACTCGGGTCCATCGAGTGCTCGGGCATCCGGTTGCGCGGTACGTGAGCGACCTCACCTGACCTCGCGAATTGCGGGCGGATGGCGACGTCGGCGTCGAGGTCGGTATCCACATCTTGGGGCGGGGGCAGCCATCGAAGCTCCCTTCGGGTCGCGTTCGTCGAGGACGACGACTCTACGCCTGGTTGAAGAACCCGCGCTCGAGGAGGCGGGCGCGTTCTTCCGCGGACACCTCGACGTTGCGCGGCGTCAGCAGGAACACCTTGTCGGCGACGCGCTGCATGCCGCCGTCGAGGGCGTAGGTCAGGCCGCTGGCGAAGTCGATCAGGCGCTTCGACAGGTCGGCCTCGCAGCTCTGAAGGTTCAGGATCACGGGGATCCCGTCCTTGAACTTGTCGGCGATCTGCTGCGCGTCGTTGAAGCTCCGCGGGACGACGAGGTGCACCTGGACCGGCGCGGCGGTCGGCACGGCCTGGATCGAGCGGCGGCTCGGCCGGATGACGTTCGTGTCGTCCTGCTCCGCGTCGCTCCAGTCGTCGAGCTGCCCCCGACGCCGGACGCCGAGGCGCCGCACGTTGGGACGCTCGGCGTAGGTGCGCTCGAGGTGGTCGTCGGCCTCGTACGGCTCGTCTTCCCAGTCGTCCTCCTCGGCGATGCCGAAGTACACGAGCGTCCGGTTCCAGACGTCCGCAAAGCCCATGACTGCGGGATGTTACCGCGTGCGTTTGCTAGCGCCCGTAGAGAATGGAGCCCACGCGGACGAGCGTCGCGCCCTCCTCGGCGGCGACCCGGTAGTCCTGGCTCGTGCCCATCGACAGCTCCCCGAGCCCGTGTTCGGCCGCGAGCTCGCGGAGCCGGCTGAAGTACGGGCGCGATGCCTCCGGGTCGGAAGCGAGCGGCGGCATCGTCATCAACCCGCGGACGTCGGAGTACGTTTCGAGGAACGCGCCGAGTTGCTCGGGCGCGACTCCTGACTTGCTCTCCTCCTCCGAGAGGTTCACCTCGACGAGCGCGGGGACCGTCAGCCGGCGCGCGGCCGACTCGGACGCAAGCGAGTGGACGAGCTCGCAGATCCGGTTGACGATCTTCGCCTTCCTGCTCTGGAGGTGGCCGATGAAGTGCCAGCGGAACGCATCCCCGTAGAGCGCGTACTTCGCCTCCAGGTCCTGTGCGCGGTTCTCCCCCACCACCGCGATTCCCGCCTCCGCCAGCAGCGCCATCTCCTCCGCGGACACGTATTTCGTGGCCGCGACGACCGTGACGCGGGGGCCGACCTCCTCCCGGACGCGCGCGTAGCGCGCGCGCACCTCGTCAGCCGACAACGGCAACGACGCCCTGGGCACCTCGCGGCTTTCCGTCGCGGCGGTAGGAGAAGAAGCGGTCCGGGTTGCAGGCGGTGCAGAGGTCGAAGCGCTCGACGTCGCGGACGCCCGCCTCGCGAAGCACCTGCTCGGCCGCGCTCCAGAGGTCCAATCGACGGTTCCGCACGATCGAACGGCCAAAGCGCGTTCGGTAGGCCACCGCGATGTCCTCCCCCACCTCGTAGCAGCATGGACCGATCGCGGGGCCGATTGCGGCGTCCAGCCCGCCGCGTCCGAGCGCGAGCACGCCGGCCTCCGCGACGCCCGCCAGCAGTCCCATTCGGCCCGCGTGGAGGACAGCAGCCGCGGGACGGCCGCCGTTGGAGCGGACCAGAGCGATGGGCACGCAGTCGGCCGTCAGCGCGAGGAGGGGCAGCCCGGGCTCGTCAGTCCACAGGCCGTCGCCGGGCGTGCCGCGCTCGGCCGCAGCTGCTCGGTTCACGCGTGCCGAGTGGGTCTGGAAATTGAGCGCAAGTCGGGACGCGTCGGCACCGACCGCGTTGCAGAGCCTGCGCCGGTTCTCGTCCACCCGAATCGGGTCGTCGCCGGTTCGCCGTCCGAGGTTGAGGGAGGAGTACGGTCCATCGCTCACGCCGCCTTGACGGGTCGAGAAGGCAACGGCGTACGGGCCGGGTGCCGCCCAGCGCAGGATCACGTGAGCTCCCCGATCAGCTCGCGGGCCGCGGCGAGCTCGGACTCGCGGCCGTCCGTGAGCTCGCCGTTCAACTTCCGGCGGCGAAGCTCGGCGAGCACCTCCCCCACCCGTGGCGACTCGCCGAGCCCGAGCTCGGCGAGATCGCCGCCCGAGATCGCGAGCCGCACGTCCCGCAGGCGGAAGTACTCGCGCAGCCGAGGCACGTCTTCGACGGCCATGGCAAAAAGCGGCGCGTCCGGCGCATACCTGTCTGCAAGGTCGACGAGCTCGGCCGGCGTCGGCTCGTCGGTGCGCAGGCGCTCGACGATGCGGGGCCCGACCGTCACCGCGGCCGCGATCTGCTCGGCGTCCCGGCGCCGCACCTTCAGCCGCTCGAGCCAGTCGTACACCTCTGCCGAGCTCATGTTGTGTGCGAGCACCTCCAGGCCGAGGCGCCAGGAAGGCACGTCCAGATGCAGCTCGTTTCTGAGTGCGAGCGCGCGGCCGAGCAGCCGGACCGCCTCCTCGTCGGCGGCCAGGCGGGGATGGATGGCGCGGTCGGCTCCGAGCTCGCCGAGGCGCAGGATGGAGTGCGCGATCTCACGCTCCTCCAGGAGCGCCTCGAGCTCGTCGCGCAGGCGGGCCGACGAGAGGTCGCCGACGAGCCCGACCTCGATACACCCGCGGGCGAGCTGCAGCGTGTGCTCGTCCATCCGCAGGCCATGGCGGTTCTCGTAGCGAATCGCGCGGAAGATCCTCGTGGGGTCCTCGATGAACGAAAGGTTGTGGAGCACGCGCAGCGTGCGCGTCTCGAGGTCCCGTCGGCCCCCGAACGGATCGACCAGGCGGCCGAAGTCCTCGCCTCCGAGCGAGACGGCCATGGCGTTGATCGTGAAGTCGCGCCGGAACAGGTCTTCGCGGATCGTGGCCCGCTCGACGGCCGGCAGGGCAGCGGGGGACTCGTAGAACTCGGTGCGAGCGGTGACGACGTCCACGCGCTCATCCTCGCCATAGAGCACGACGGCGGTGCCGAACTTGTGGTGGACGTTGACGCGTCCGCCGAGCGCCTGGGCGAGCTCCCGCGCGAAGGCGATGCCGTCTCCCTCGACCGCAATGTCGACGTCGAAGCTGCGCTCGCCGAGGAGGATGTCGCGGACCGTGCCCCCGACCAGGTAGACCCCCTCGTAGTGCTCGCCGATCGCCGCCACGGCCTCGAAGACGGGCGCGAGCCGGTCGAGGCGACCGAGCTCGTCAGCCAGCGACGGCCAACCTCCCTCGCGAGCCTCGTCGCGAGCCCCGAGAGCCCAGAGAACATCGCGTCGCGTGACGACGCCGACCACGCGGTCGCCGTCTCCGAGCACGGCGATGCGGCCCTCGCGCGAGTCTTCGATCAGCCGCTGCAGCTCCGCGAGCGGCGCGTCCTCTCGACAAACCGGCACGCGCGCGCTCATGATCCCCTTCACCGGAGCGTGCGCGAGTTCGTGGCCGATCGCCTTGTCGAGGTCCTCCCGGCCGACCGCGCCGGCGAGACGTCCGTCTTCCACGACAAGGACGCCGCTCTGCCCGTAGCGCTGGCAGGCGACCATCGCGTGGGCGACCGTGTCGTCCGGCCGCACCGAACGGACGGTCCGGGACATCACGTCTCGCGCGCGCATCGGCTCGCGGACGGCTGCCGGCAAGCCTTCGCGCACGCGGCGGCGCGCGTCCGCGAGTGCGCCGCGGAAGATTGCCGACGCCGCCTCGGGATGGCCTCCCCCTCCGATGGACGCGGCGATCGCCGACGCGTCGATCTCGGCGATCCGGCTCCGCGCAACGCCGAAGACCCGCGCGTCCATCTCGACCAGGACGACGAGCACGCGGCAATCGGTCAGGTCGACGATCTTGTGCGCGAGGTTCGAGATGCCTTCCACGTAGCTCGGCCACTCGAGCGCGGCGACGAGGACCTCGATGCCGGCGACCTCGACCGGCTCGGTTTCCGACAGGAGCGCGTTCAGCAGCTCCCGTTCGGACGTCGACAGCGGCACGTGCAGGAAGGTGGTCACAAGCTTCTGATGCGCTCCGTGCCGGAGGCACCACGCGAGCGCCTCCGCGTCCCGCTGTGTCGTCGTCGGATACGTCAGCGAGCCGGTGTCTTCGTGGATCCCGAGCGCGAAGGCGGTTGCCTCCACCGGCGTGACCGGTAGCTCTCGCTCCGCGAGGATGCTGACAAGCGTCGTCGTCAGCGCTCCGTCCTCCGAGAGCACGGCGTTCTCCGCGGTGACCCATTCGGGGAGCTCGCCCGCGTGGTGATCGAAGACGAGCGTCTCGACGTCGGGGTCGAGTGCCACCGACTCGAGCTCGCCGAGGCGGCGCGCGTGCGCGGTCTCGACGACGATCAGGCGGCGGATCGCGTCGAGCTCGAGCCGGCCGGCATCGACGATCCCCAGCTCGTCGGCGTAGAGCCGGGAGAACTCGCGGACGTTCCGGTTGAGCGACCCCGAGACGCAGGCGACCGCGTTCGGGTAGAGCCGACGGGCGGCCAGCATCGCCGCGAAGGCGTCGAAATCCGTGTTGCCATGGGTGGCGATGACCTCCTCGGCGCGCATCTCGGGTCCATTGTGCCCGTGGCCCGTGGACGAATCGTCACGCTTTGGCGCAGCGCCGTCACCCACGCGTGCGTGCTTGCGGGCTAGGCTGGCAGCGTGGGTGGCGGGCACGGCCCCCCACCCTGGGCGGGGGATCCGTCTCGGCGCGGGGTTCCGGCCGCGCGCGAGCCGCCGCCGGCCCAGCCGAGGCGTACCGCGCGCCCGCGGCGTCACAGGGCGCCGACGGCCTCGATCTCGAGCTTGACGCCCGAGGGAAGCCCGGCGATCTCAACGGTCGAGCGCGCCGGCGGCGCGGCCCCGACGTGCCGGGCGTACACCTCGTTCATACCGCCGAAGTCGTCGAGGTCAGTGAGGAACACCGTCGTCTTCACGAGCTGCTCCAGCCCGCTGCCGGCCGCCTTGAGGATTGCCCCCAGGTTTCTGAAGACCTGCTCGGTCTGCGCCTGGATCGTGTCCCCCACCACCTCGCCCGAGCCGGGCAAGATCGGGAGCTGCCCGGCGACGAACACGAGGCCGCCGACCGTGATCGCCTGCGAGTACGGCGCTCCCTGGAACGGCGCGGGAGCCTCCTCCGTGCGCACGACGCCCTTCTCAGCCATCTGCTTCCTCCTTCGTCGCTCGCCCGGTCGCGCGCGCGAGCGCGACGCCGAGTGTCTTGAAGATCGCGTCCAGCACGTGCTGCTGGTCCTCACCCTCGACCAGGCGGACGTGCAGCGTCAGCCCCGCCGATTCGGCGAGCCCGCGCAGGAACGCGGCTACCACGTCGCTACCGACGCCGCCGATGCGCGCTTCCGACAGGTCCACGTTGGTCACGAGTCTGGAGCTGCTCGAGGCCTCGAGCGCCACGTGCGCGAGCGCCTCGTCAGCGGGCAGCGTCGCCGCGCCGTAGCCGCGCGCTTCCGGGGCGCGAAGCGGCGGCCCGAGCGCCTCGCCGAGCGCTCTGGCGGCGGCTGCGACCTCCGCCTCGCCCGGGGCGGGAGCCACTTCGAGGACGAGGTCGAACCGTCCGTAGGTCGCGAGCAGCGAGACCAGATGGTCGAGCGCCGCGATGCCGGTGTCGACGTTCGCCGTGCCCGAGCCGGCCACCTCGAGGCGCGCGCTGGAGCCGGTCGCCTCCATGGCCGCCGATTCAGCTCTCGGCGCGCTCGATCCGGGCGCCGAGCGCTCGCAGGCGCTCCTCGATCCGCTCGTAGCCGCGGACGATCTGGCCGATGTTCGCGATCGTCGACTCGCCCTCCGCGCACAGGCTCGCGATCAGCAACGCCCAGCCCGCTCTGATGTCCGGGCTCTCCATCCGCTGCCCGTAGAGGCGTGCGGGCCCGGACACGATCGCCCGATGCGGGTCGCAGAGGATGATCCTCGCCCCCATGTTGACCAGCTTGTCCACGAAGAACAGTCGGCTCTCAAACATCTTTTCGAAGATCAAGACGATGCCCCGGGCCTGCGTCGCCATCGTCAGGGCGATCGACGTGAGGTCGGCTGGAAACAGGGGCCACGGCCCGTCCTCGATCTTCGGGATTTGCCCGCCGAGATCGTCCTCGACGACGAGCTCCTGCTCGGCCGGCACACGGACGGTCTGGCCCATGGTCTCGATCTGCACGCCGAGCTTCCGAAAGGCGGGAAGGATGGGATCGAGGTCGTCGATGCGCGTCTCGTCGATCCAGAGCTCGCCGCCGGTGACCGCCGCCAGTCCGATGAAGCTGGCCACCTCGATGTGATCGGGGGCGATCCGCCACTCGCCGCCCGTCAGGCGCTGGACTCCGGTGATACGAAGACGGTTCGTTCCGATCCCGTCGATCTGCGCGCCGAGTCGTCCGAGGAACCGGCACAGGTCCTGGACGTGCGGCTCGCAGGCGGCGTTGTAGAGGACGGTCTCGCCGGGCGCCGTGACGGCCGCCATGACCGCGTTCTCGGTCGCAGTCACGCTCGCCTCGTCGAGCAGGATCGAGCCGCCGCGTAGCCCGTCCGTCTCCATCACGTAGCGGCGGCCGACCCGTACCTCGGCGCCGAGGGCGGCCAGCGCATGGATATGCGTGTCGATCCGCCGGCGGCCGATCACATCTCCACCGGGCGGCGGGACGACGGCCCGGCGCTGGCGGGCGAGCAGCGGCCCCGCCAGCAGGAGCGACGTCCGGATGCGACGGCCGAGCTCGTCGTTCAGCTCTACCGTGTCGATCTCCGTCGCCTCCACGCGCACCTCGTTCGCGCCCGTCCACTCGACGTCGACCCCGAGGGCGCCGATGAGCTCGATCATCGTCTCCACGTCGCGAATGCGCGGGACGTTCGAGAGCGTCACCGGCTCGGCGGTCAGCAGGCAGGCCGTGAGGATCGGCAGCGCGCCGTTCTTGTTCCCGGCCGCGATCACATGGCCGCTGAGCGGACGCCCACCCTCGATGACGAACGCCTCGATGGGTGCCTCCGAGACGGCGACCTGGGCCACGGACCTACCCTAACGGAGAGGCTCCGTCCGCCCTCCACGCCGACGGCGTTCAGTACCCTTGAGCGCCGTGGAACCGACCCGGGACCGCGCGTGGGAGACGCTGACGCGCTACACGCAGAGCGAGGCGCTGCGCCGGCACGCGCTCGCGGTCGAGGCCGCCGTGCGGGCCTATGCGAGGCACTTCGGCGAGGATGAGGAGCGCTGGGGGGTCGTCGCGCTGCTCCACGACTTCGATTACGAGATCCACCCCACGCTCGACAAGCATCCTCAGGACGGCGCGGCGATCCTCCGCGACGAGGGGTACCCGGAGGACGTGATCGAGGCGATCCTCTCGCACGCGAACCACCTCGATGTCCCGCGCGACACGCCGCTCAAGCGAACGCTCTTCGCGTGTGACGAGCTCTCCGGTTTCGTCCACGCGTGCGGGCTCGTTCGTCCGGACGGGATCGACACGCTCGAGCCGAAGTCCGTCCGCAAGAAGCTGAAGCAGCCGTCGTTCGCCTCGGGCGTCTCCCGTGACGACGTGTACGAAGGCGCCGAGCTGCTCGGAGTCGACCTCGATCAGCACATCGCGTTCGTGATCGGCGCGTTGCGGCCGATCGCCACGGAGCTCGGGCTTAGAACAGCGGCTGCGGCCGGCGCGTGACGCGGCTCGACCTGATCGGGCTCGTCGTCGAGGATCTGTCGGCCTCGCTCGCCTTCTACCGGCGGCTCGGGCTGCCGATTCCCGAGGGAGCGGAATCGTCCGAGCACGGTCA